>NZ_LOWY01000030.1:0-255465 GCF_001524185.1 Burkholderia sp. FL-7-2-10-S1-D7
GTCGAGCCTGGCTGGATTCCGATAATATCGACGCGAGACTCACTGCCTGACTGGCTACAAAATTCCGCCGCAGGTCACGATCTATCTGGCGCTGGGCGTGCGCCGCGACGGCACGCGGGACGTTCTGGGCCTCTGGATCGAGCAGACCGAGGGGGCCAAGTTCTGGCTGCGGGTGGTGAACGACCTGAAGCTGCGTGGCGTGCAGGACATCCTGATTGCCGTGGTCGATGGTCTGAAGGGCTTCCCGGAAGCGATCAACACGGTGTACCCGGAAACGACGGTCCAGACCTGCATCGTGCATCTGATCCGGAACTCGCTGGACTTCGCCAGCTGGAAAGACCGGAAATCGGTCGCAGCGGCGCTCAAGGAGGTCTATCGGGCGCCGTCGGCCGAAGCCGCCGCCGTGGCGCTGGATGCGTTCGACGCGAGCCCGTGGGGTACGAAATACCCACCGATTGCCGCGCTCTGGCGGCGGGCCTGGGATCAGGTGATTCCGTTCTACGCCTTCGCGCCCGACATCCGGAAAATTGTATATACGACCAACGCGATCGAGTCGCTGCACATGCAGTTACGCAAGATCATCAAGGCGCGCGGCCACTTCCCGTCGGATGAGGCCGCGCTGAAGCTGATCTGGCTGGCGCTGCGCAACGTCGTTGCCAAGTGGACCGGCTCCCGGCACGATTGGAAGAGCGCGATGACGCAGTTTGCACTGCTTTACCCGGAGCGATTCAACATCGGAATCTGAACCCTAACCCGCCTCACACACGGAATTCCGGATACCTCCTGGATGACACCGGCGGAATTCGCCCGCCAGTGCACCGATCGGGCCGGTTCGGCCCGCCCCGAAGTACCGGAATTTTCCAGCTAAGACCGGGACGGAAATTGGGCCAGCCTCACTGCTGCACCAGTCAATACGCCGACCCACTCCCCCCCTGATCGGTCACGATCGCAACCCCCGAGCTCGTCCCGAGCCGCGTCGCGCCTGCCTCGATCATCGCAAGCGCGGTCGCGCGGTCGCGCACGCCGCCCGACGCCTTCACACCGAGCACGGGGCCGACCGTGCGGCGCATCAGTGCGACGTCCGCGAGAGTCGCGCCGCCGTGGCCGAACCCGGTCGACGTCTTTACGAACGCGACGCCGAGATCGCGGCACATCTCGCACACGCGCACCTTCTCGTCGTCGGTCAGCAGCCCCGTTTCAAGAATCACCTTGAGCGGCACCGCGCCGCATGCGCGGTGCACGGCATCGATGTCGGCCTTCACATCATCGGCGCGGCCGCTTTTCAGCGCGCCGATGTTGATCACCATGTCGATCTCGCCGGCACCCGCCGCGATCGCGGCGGTTGCTTCAAATGCCTTCGCGGCCGACAGCCCGGCGCCGAGCGGAAAACCGACCACGGCACAGACGAGCACGCCGGTTTCAGCCAGCTCGCGTGCGGCGAGCGGCACGTTCGCCGAATTCACGCATACCGAGTAAAAGCGATGCTCGGCCGCCTGGCGGCAGAGTTCGCGGATCTGCGCGTCGCTCGCGTCGGGCGCGAGCAGCGTGTGATCAATGGTTTGAGCGAGTTGGGCGTTGGAAAGCGGCATGTTTCAGAACTCCACGGATCGTGTGCGGAAAGGGCACACGTAAAGTTGATGTTTTCACATCGGTTTGTTACAACTACGACATTCCGGCTGGGCCCGCGCGCCCGGCATGACAAGCGACGGACGCGACGGGTACGCAGGATACTGGCATGGAAACGAAGAAGGGCGAACGGATCAAGACACTGATGAACGTGCTGCAAGGGCAGAACGCGATTCATCTGAGGGAAGTCGCCGAGCTGTTCGGCGTATCCGAAATGACGATCCGCCGCGATCTCGCGGACAACCCGCACGGCTTGAGCCTGATCGGCGGCTACGTGACGCGCCACTTCGCCGCGCAGCGCAGCGACATCGGCGAGTACGTGGTCAGCGCAGAGAACAACCGGCAGACCGAGGAGAAACGCCGCATTGGCAAGCTGGCCGCGCAGTTCGTGACGACCGGCGACACGATCTTCGTCGACTGCGGCTCGACCACGCCATTCGTCGTCGACTTCATTCCGGACGACCTCGAATTCACCGCCGTCTGCAATTCGCTGAACGTGTTCGCGAAGCTGCAGCAGAAGCCGCACTGCAGCGTGATCCTGTGCGGCGGCGTGTATCACCGCAAGAACATGGTGTTCGAGTCGGTGGCCGAGACGGGCATTCTCGATACGGTGCGCGTGTCGAAGGCGTTCATCTCCGCGGCCGGCGTGAGCGACCGCTGCGGCGTGACCTGCTTCAACTTCCACGAAGTCGACGCGAAGAAGAAAGTGATGGAACGCGCGCAGAACCGCTTCCTCCTCGTCGACCACACGAAGTTCGACGAAGTGCGCGCGGCCTATTTCGCCGAGCTGACCGATTTCAACTACGTGATCTCGGACGGGCAGTTGAGCCACCGCTACGAAACGGCGATCCGCGAACACGGGATCGCGCTCGTGACCTGATTCAGCACGGCGCCGCAGTTCGATCTCGCCTCGCATCGTCAGGCGCCTGACGTGTTGCGCGTTTCGGCGTAGCGTGCGGATGCGCCGCTGTCGGTTGCTGCATCGGGCATCGCCGCCGGCAGGTGCCGCAGGCAATAGATTCCGTAATGGACGATTACGACGAAGCACGCGAGCGGCACGACGAACGCGAGCTGCATGTTGCCGCCCGTGTGATCGGAGATCAGCCCCTGGATCAGCGGCACGACCGCGCCGCCGACGATGCTCATCACGAGGATCGAGCCGCCGTATTCGGTGTCCTTGCCGAGCCCGTCGATCGTGAGGCCATAGATCGTCGGCCAGCACGGGCCGAGGAACACGCTCACGCCCACGGCTGCATAGACGGCCGTGATGTTGTGCACGCTGATCGTGTACGCGAGCAGCACGATGCACAGGATGCCGTAGACGATCAGCACCTTGGCCGGCCCGACGCGCTTCATCACGAGCGTCGCGATCAGCTTGCCGACGAAGAACGCGAAGAACGTCGCGAGCAGGTAGTGCGACGCGCCGCGCTCGGTGAGGCCGCCGATCTGCATCGCGAGCCGGATGGTGAAGCTCCATACGCCCACTTGTGCACCGACGTAGAGGAACTGCGCGACGATGCCCGCGACGAAGCGCCGGTTGCCGAACAGGCGCGCCAAGGTGCCGCGTACGTCGATCCGGTGCGTGGCCACGCCGGGGCCGTTGCCCTTGCAGGCCGGGTAAGGCGTGAGCGCAAACACGACGAACACGGCGGCGAGCACGACGATCAGCCACTTGTACGGCTCGAGCGTGGCCTGGATCATCGCGAGCTGGTGGACGTGGGCTTCGGCCGCCGACATCGCGGCGAGCTGCGCATGCGACGCATCGCCCTCCTTGAAGATCAGGAAGCTGCCCATGTACACGCCGGCCATCGCGCCTAACGGATAGAACGTCTGCGAGATGTTCAGCCGCCGCGTGCTGGTTTCGCGCGGGCCCATCAGTGTCGAATACGAATTCGACGCGGTTTCGAGGAACGACAGGCCCGCCGCGATCACGAACAGCGCGACGAGGAACATCCCGTACTTCGCCATCGACGCGGCCGGGAAGAACAGCAGGCAGCCGGTCGTGTACAGCAGCAGGCCGACGAGGATCGTCGTCTTGTAGCTGAACTTTTTCACGACGGTCGCGGCCGGAATCGCGAGGAAGAAGTAGCCGAGATAGAACGCGGACTGCACGAACGCCGATTCGAAATCGGACAGGAAGAACGATTTCTTGAACTGCGCGATCAGCACGTCGTTCAGGTTCGCGGCGGTGCCCCACAGCGCGAACAGGCAGCACAGCAGCGTGAACGCGAAGAGCGGCGTGCGGTTCAGGTAATAGCCGTCGGGGGTGTGTTCGATTCTGGTACGGCCCATGGGTGTCTCCTTCCCGGTTGTCTCGTCGATGAAGGCGCCGTTCAGATGCGGGCGTCGCGGAGGAAGCGTTCGAACGTCGCGGCGTCGGCATACGACTTCTGCGTGCCGAGGCCCATGACCGAATGCGCGGCGTAGGCCGACGCGTAGCGCATCGCGTCGATCGCATCGCGCGTCGCCGCGTAGCAGCGCGCGAAGCAGCCGATGTACGCGTCGCCGGCGCCCGTCGTGTCGCGCGCATCGACCTGTACGCCCGGCACGTGCCGCGCGCCGTCGCGTGACACGAGCAGCGAGCCGTCGCTGCCGAGCGTGACGAGCACGTGCTTGAGCCCGCGCGCGATCAGCGATTCGGCGGCGCGGGTGGCGCTGTCGCGCGAATCGACCGGCATGCCCGACACGATCGCGAGTTCGGTCTCGTTCGGCACGAAGAATTCGACGGATCGGATCCGCTCGAAATCAAGATCGGCCACGGCGGGCGCGGGGTTCAGCAGCACGGGAATGCCGTGCCGGGCACCGAATTCGATCGCGTGATAGACGGTGTCGAGCTCGATCTCGAGCTGCAGCACGATCAGTGCGCATTCGACGAGCCGCGGCGCGGCCGCGTCGATGTCGGCGGGCGTCAGGTGGCGGTTCGCGCCCTTGACGATCAGGATGCTGTTGCTCGAATCGGGTTCGACGAAGATCGGCGCGACGCCGCTCGGCACGCCGGCGACCTTGCGCACGTGCGTGGTATCGATGCCCTCGCGCTCGAAGTTGCGGATCGTGTTGTCGGCGAACACGTCGTCGCCGACCTTCGTGACCATCACGACACGCGCACCGAGGCGCGCGGCCGCGACGGCCTGGTTCGCGCCCTTGCCGCCGCAGCCGAGCTCGAAGTTCGGCGCCTCGAGCGTTTCGCCCCGGGCGGGTATGCGCGTGACGTAGGTCACGAGATCGACCATGTTGCTGCCGATGACGGCGATTGTCTCCATCTGCGTCTCTTCCTTGGAATGAGGGGGCGCGTGTACGATCGACGGCGGCCGCCACGTGTGAGAATAAAATCACACTGAATGTGAAAATGCAATCGTGTAATGTTATGTGGGTCACTATGTGGGATTGGCCCGGGTGCGCCTGGTGCCGGGCGCACCAGACCAGGACCTCTAGGGCGTGACCGCGCTCATCCTGAAATCGCTGGCGGGTCGGGTGCGCGACGCCACGCGCGGCGAGCGTACGCGTCCCGATCAGGTTCGCGCACGGGGCATCGGGCCCGCGAAGGTCATACGTGCAGCTCGCGACGCAGCCATTCAATGCGACGACACGAACACCGCGTCGTCGAACGCCGCCGGAATCGCGAACTGCGCGCGCATGCGCTTCGTCTCCTGCGCGGGCGTCAGGCCGAACAGCCGTTTGAATTCCCGGCTGAACTGCGACGCGCTCGCATAACCGACCGCATGGCCGGCCGCCTCCGCGGTCAGGTCCTGGCGCACCATCAACAGGCGCGCCTGATGCAGCCGCGTGGACTTCAGGTACTGCATGGGCGACACCTGCGTGATCGCCTTGAAGTGGCTGTGGAAGCTCGGCACGCTCATGCCGGCTTCCGCGGCCAGTTGCGTCACGTCGAGCGACTTCGCGTAGTCGGCGTGGATCATGCGCAGCGAACGGCCGATCCGGCCGAACTGTCCACGCATCGCCAGCGCGTTCCGCATTGCGCCCCCCTGCGCGCCGGTGAGCACGCGGAAGTACAGTTCGCGCAGCAACCCGGGGCCGAGCACCGCCGCTTCGAGCGGGCGGTGCATCGCCTCGACGAACCGCAGCACGGTCGCGTGCATCGCATCGTCCATCGGCGTCGACATCATGCTTTTCGGCGCTTGAACGGGTTCGGCGATTCCCTCGCGATCGATCTGCGCGGCCAGTTCGGCGGCCATCGGGAAATCGAGGTGCAGATACAGCGCGAGCAGCGGGTGCGCCGCCGTTGCGTCGGTTTCCATGCTGAACGGCACGGGCACCGATACGGCCAGGTAGTGGTCCTCGTCGTACAGATAGCGTTCGCCGCCGAAATAGCCGCGCTTGCTGCCCTGGCACACGATCACGATGCCCGGGTCGTACAGCACCGGCGTGCGGGATAGCGCGCGGTTCGAACGCAGGATGCGCACGCTCGTTAGCGCGGTCAGGTTGTAGCCTTCGTCCGGCGCCAACGCATGCAGCAACGCGATCAGGCGTTGGCGACCGCGCGCGGGCAGCGACGGCGAGCGGGACGAGGAGGGGGCGATGTTCATAGTTTCAGGCAAGAAATTCAGCGGAATCGGGCTTATTCGACGTGGTGCGTCAGACTAGCATGCATGCTTCGATCGACACTCGGGAGAAGCTCACATGGCATCCGGCAACATCATGCTCATCACCGGCGTCAGCAGCGGCTTCGGCCGCGCGCTCGCGCAAGCGGCGCTGGCCGCGGGTCATACGGTGGTCGGCACCGTGAGAAGCGAAGCGGCAAAACGGGCGTTCGAGGCGCTGTCCCCGCGCTCGGCCATCGGGCGCGTGCTGGACGTGACCGACTTCGAGCGCATCGACGGCGTCGTCGCGGAAATCGAGTCGAGCGTCGGGCCCGTCGACGTGCTGGTGAACAATGCCGGTTATGGACACGAAGGCATCATGGAGGAGTCGCCGCTGTCGGAGATGCGCCGACAGTTCGACGTGAACGTATTCGGCGCCGTCGCGATGTTGAAGGCCGTCGTGCCGTTCATGCGCGAACGCCGGCGCGGCCGCATCCTGAACATCACGTCGATGGGCGGCCACATCACGATGCCGGGCATTGCCTATTACTGCGGCAGCAAGTTCGCGCTGGAAGGGATTTCCGAGGCGCTCGGCAAGGAGCTCGAGCCGTTTGGCATCGCGGTGACCGCGGTGGCGCCGGGCTCGTTCCGTACCGACTGGGCTGGCCGTTCGATGACGCGAACGCCGCGTTCGATCGCCGATTACGACGCGCTCTTCGATCCGATCCGCCAGGCGCGCGAGGAGAAAAACGGCCGCCAATCGGGCGATCCCGCGAAGGCGGCGCGCGCGATGCTTGCGGTCATCGCGGCGGACCATCCGCCGGCCCATCTGTTGCTCGGCAGCGATGCGCTTCGGCTCGTGCGTGCCAAATGGTCGGTGCTGGAAGACGAAATTCGCACGTGGGAGGCGGTGACCGTGTCGACGGATGGTTGACGCGCGATCGGTCGTGCGTGACGCGTCATCCGGTGAGTAGCAGGGGGCGATGCACGGCGCGATGCAATTGGCTTCATGACACGGTCGCGGTTTTCAGCTACAACACTGAGGTGCTGCGTCGACCGACGCCGGTGTGCCACCGCGCCGCAGCTCGTCACCGACACCCGCCCGGGTGGCCGGCCGGCACGTATGTTCACTTACCTCAAAGGAGCCTGCAGCCATGCCGCACATCACCACGAAGGACAACGTCGACATCTTCTACAAGGACTGGGGCCCGAAGGACGCGCAGCCGATCATGTTCCACCATGGCTGGCCGCTGTCTGCTGACGACTGGGATGCCCAGTTGCTGTTCTTCGTTCAGAAGGGCTATCGCGTGGTCGCGCACGATCGCCGCGGCCACGGCCGGTCGGCGCAGGTTTCCGACGGCCACGACATGGATCACTACGCGGCGGATGCGTTCGCGGTGGCCGAAGCGCTCGACCTGCGCAACGCGGTTCATATCGGTCATTCGACCGGCGGCGGCGAAGTCGCACGCTACGTGGCCCGCCACGGCGAGCCGGCCGGACGTGTCGCGAAGGCGGTGCTGGTCAGCGCGGTGCCGCCGCTGATGCTGAAGACGGACGCGAACCCGGAAGGCCTGCCGCTCGAGGTCTTCGATGGCTTCCGCAAGGCACTCGCCGACAACCGCGCGCAGTTCTTCCTGGACGTGCCGTCGGGCCCGTTCTACGGCTTCAACCGGCCGGGCGCGGTGGTGCACCAGGGCGTGATCCAGAACTGGTGGCGTCAGGGCATGATCGGCAGCGCGAAGGCGCACTACGAAGGCATCAAGGCGTTCTCGGAAACGGACCAGACCGAAGACCTGCGGTCGATCTCGGTGCCGACGCTCGTGCTGCATGGCGAAGACGATCAGATCGTGCCGATCGCGGACTCGGCGCTGAAGTCGGTCAAGCTGCTGAAGAGCGGCACGCTGAAGACGTATCCGGGCTATTCGCACGGGATGCTGACGGTCAATGCGGATGTGCTGAACGCCGATCTGCTCGCCTTCATCCAGTCATAACGCTATCGGCGCATGCCCGCTTTCGCGGGCTGCGCCGCGCTGGCCGGTCACGCCGGTCGCCTCGGCGGCGATTTGCTTCGGTATCCTGTTCGTTGCGCGGAGCGGAGACGCCGCGTCGACTTGCGTCTGCGCGGCGTCGTCCTGCCGCTGAGCCGGTGCGTCTGCGGCCACGCGCGTGCAGCCGCGTCGCGCCGCGCGCGTCACACGTCACGCATCGTTTGCGGCGCTGTCGCCGACATCGCCTTCGATCGCGGCCATCAGATCGTCGACGCTCACCATCAACGCGCGAACCTGCCGCAGCGATTCGTACTGATGCAGCACTGCGCGCCATGACGGCAGTTCCAGCAGCGCTTGCCATACGGCGCCGAGGCCGTGCGGATCGGCATCCGCGTGCTGCGCCAGCGCGCTCGCGTATTCAAGGCTGGCCGGCGCCGACAGCAACTGCATCCGGCTGGCGGCCCCCAGCAGGCGCGGCGCGGGGTCTGCCGATGCATCGCAGCAGTACAACACTTCGCGCTGCAGTGACGCGTCGTCGATCGCCAGTGCGTGCAGCGACGCACCGTGCAGGCGTACCACGCCTTCGCGCGTGTCGAACGCATAGACGGTGTCCGGATCGGCTTGTGCGAGCAGGCTCAGGCCGCGCAGCAGGCGCGGCAGGTCGGTGGTCGCGGCATCTGCGGACGCTTTCGCTTCGACGAGAAACAGGACGTGCCACGCGGCCGACGGATCGTCGCCGCGCGCGCGCTCGAGCAGCACCGCATCCCACTCGGTTTTCGCGCGGTCGTGTTTGCCGGGTATCGAGGCCGGCACGCGCATCGACGTGACCACGCGATACGTGCGGTGCGCGTCGCTCGCATCGAGCTGCGCGGCCAGGGCGTCGAGCGCCTGCGCGGCCAGCGCTTCGACGGCCGCGCCCCGCTGTTGCGACGTGACGCCTTGTGCGACGGCGAGCGCGCTGCCTTCGAGCGGACCCTGGCGGCTCCACAGCGTGCGGTACCGCTGGACGTCCGGATCCGGCAACAATGCGTCGAGACGCTGCAGCCGGGCAAGCGCGGCGCTGTCCTTCAGCTTGGCGATGTCCTGTTGGAACGCGGTGTCGGCCGTCGTCTCCGGTTGCGCGAGCAAGTGGCGCAGCGTGGCATCGAGATCGTTCCACGACGCGCCCGCCGCGGCCGCATGCAGCCGTGCGAGCGGCTCGCGTTGCCATGCCTGCGCACGCCGTTCGAGCCGGGCCGGATGCGCGATCGTGTTGACGGCCGAACGCAGCGTGCGCCGATCCTGCTCGGCATGTGAGGCGAGCGAGGCGTATTCGCGCACGGCCGGGGCACCATGTCGAAGCACCGCAGCCTGGAATGCGGGGTCGCCGGATCGTGTGTCCATCGCGTCGCCGATCATCCGCGCGAGCGCGTCGGTGAACCGGCGTTGCAATGCCGGGGCGGGCGTGAGGCCGTCGGCCAGCATCCGGCGCGCTTCCTCGATCACGATGGCGATGATGGCGGCCGGGTTCGCGGCATCGGTCAGCGACGATGCGCGGACGAACGGCGGCAGCCGGTAGCGGCGTTCGACGGTGCTCAGGACTTCGTCCAGCAGGGCAGGCAACGGTGTCGGCGGCATGGCGAGTGACGGGAGGGGCACGCGGTTCGCGCGTGACGGGCGATGTGCAACGGTATCACGCAGTGCCGACATGCTGCATCGTGTGCCACGGCGAAGCCGCCGTTCGCGTGGCGCGGGCGGTGCCCGCCGTGCGTTACGCGTGGAGTGCTTCGATCTGCTTGCGGGCGTTCGCCAGCCCCGCTTCGAAGCCGTGCGGCTTCATGTCGAGCCCTTCCGCGTAGACGAACCGGACTTGATGGATGCCCATCAGGCCCAGCACGGCACGCAGGTACGGCGTGACGGCGTCGGTCGGCTGCCCGACGTGCACGCCGCCGCGCGAACTGAACACGATCGCGTCGACGCCTTCGACGAGCCCCATCGGATAGGTGTCCGTGTAGCGGAACGTCACGCGTGCGCGTGCCACCAGGTCGAACCAGTTCTTCAACTGGGTCGGCACGTTCAGGTTGTACATCGGTGCGCCGATCAACAGCAGGTCGCTGCCCTTCAGTTCGGCGACGAGTTCGTCGGACAGCGCGACCGCCTGCCGCGCACGCTCGCCCGGATTCTCCGCGCCGCGCAGCGCATGGAACAGCTCGCCGTCGAGCACCGGCAGGTCGAGATCGACGAGATCGCGCACGACCACGTCGTCCGCGTGCCCGCTGGCCTTGCGTTGCGCGAGGAATGCGTCGATCAGCGTGTTGGTTTGCGACTGGTCGCGGTTGATGCTGGACTTGAGTACGAGAATGCGGGCCATCGGGATCTCTCCGTTCATCTATGAACAACGGAGCCGATCGTATCATCCACTTTTTGTCTCAAAAAGCGATAATATTTCTCGTCAATGTAGACTTTATCGATCCAATTGCATGCGAAACAACCTCAACGGCATCGCCGTGTTCGTTGCCGCGGCGGAAGCCGACAACTTCGCGCAGGCCGCCGAGACGCTGCACATCACGCGTTCCGCGGTCGGCAAGAGCATCGCGCGACTCGAGGCGCGGCTGGGCGTCGTGCTGTTCCAGCGCACGACGCGCAGCCAGAGCCTGACGGACGAGGGCGCGTTGTTCTATGAATACTGCCTGCGCGCGGTGGAGGAGATCCACGCGGGGGAGGCGCTGCTCGAAAGCGGCAAATGGCAGATGAAGGGGCGGCTGCGCGTGTCGATGCCGGCGCTGTTCGGGCATCTGTGCGTCGCGCCGATCCTGATCGGGCTGGCGCGCGACCATCCCGAGCTCGATCTCGACCTGTCGTTCAGCGACCGGACGATCGACCTCGTCGAGGAGCGCGTCGATCTGGCGGTGCGGGTCGGTGCGCTACCCGACAGCAGCGGCCTCGTCGCGCGCGCGCTCGGCGAGCACAAGATGGCCTTTTGTGCGTCGCCGGCGTATCTGGCACGCTGCGGCGAACCTGCGACCGTCGACGCGCTCGCGCAGCACAAGGCGCTGACCTATACGCGTTACGGGCAGATGCATCGCTGGCAAGTGGTCGTCGATGGCCGGACGGAGGAGTTGCAACCGGCGGCCCGTCTGCTCTCCGACGACTTGCGCGCGGTGCTGGACGCGGCTGTCGCGGGGCTCGGAGTCGCGTGGCTGCCTTACTGGCTGGTGCGCGACGAGATTCGCCGCGGCGCGTTGCGCGAGCTGCTGCCGGATCAGCCGGGCGTGACCTATGCGATCCATGCGGTGTGGCCGCATACGTCGCACCTGCCGCTGAAGGTGCGCGCGGCCATCGATGCGCTGGTGAACCAGTTGCCGGCGCGACTGGCCGAGGTGGAGGCGCAGGCGTAGCGTGCGGCGAGCCGCGCATGCGGCAGGCTCGCGGGAACGGCGCGACGTGCCGGAGGCGAGCGATGAACGTAATGGGTGTCGGCCGGCGTGAGTCGTTCAGCGCGACGGTGCCGACACCCGCTGCGCGCCGACGACGAAACGCGCCGCGTTCCCGCCGCCGGCCGTCAGGCCGTCAGCGTCACCGACAGGCTGCCGAGTTCGCCGAAGCGCACCGTCAGCGCGTCGCCGAGCGGCACGTCGATCGCGCCCGCATACGAACCGGTCGTTACGATCTGGCCGGCACGCGCACCGTCGCCGCGCGATGCGAGGAAATTGACCAGCCACACGAGCGGCTTGAGCGGATCGCCGTCCGGATGACGGCCGTCGATCGTGCGATTCAGCGCACCTTCGAACGACAGCGCGAGCGTCTCGAGCGGCACGTTCAATCCATCGGGCACGACGGGGCCCACGCACAATCCCTGGTTGAACTGCCCGTCGGCGAGCAGTTCGAACTTCGACGCGCGCGCGGGCTCCGCATAGCGGCAACCCAGCACCTCGAGCACGATGCGCACTTCGCGGATCGCGCCGCGCACGTCGCTCTCGTCATACGGCTGCGCGCGCGCGGGCAGGTCGCGATCGAGCACGAACGCGATCTCCGGCTCGATCCGCACGATCGGGCCGCCGACGACGCGATACGGCACATTGGCTTCGCGGATTGTCGACGCGAAGATCGGCGCGACGATCACGCGGTCGGGCGGCGGCAGCGCGCATTTCCATCCGCCGATGGCTTCGCCGAGCAGGTCGGCGACGCGATGCTGGATCGCGAGCGCGGTATCGACGCTCTCGGGGCGCAAGGCGTCGGGCAGCAACGGGCCGGGCACGCCGGCATGGCGGGCGGCGACGAGATGCTGGGCGGCGCCGTCCACGCGTTCGGTAGTCGTTGTCATGTCGGTTGAGCGAGTTGAAAGTGAGCCGGCAAAAAAGGGCCGGACGAAGGTCGCAACGTCGATGATAGCGCCTTCGGCCGCATGGCCGCTCGGTTGCCCCGCGCGGCCTCGGGGATGGCGCGCCGCATTTTGAGCGTGGCGCTTTGCCGCACGCCGCGTTTTGGGTGGGCTTTGATCGCGGTCAAGCTTGCAACCGGCCGTCCGCCGATGATGGGGACATGGCCACGCGCGACCGCGCGCGGCAACTCACCCCAGCGAGGTTCGCATGTACAAGAAGATCATGGTGGCCGTCGACGGCAGCGCTTCGTCGAAACAGGCACTTGCCGAGGCAGTGAAGGTGGCGCTGGCGGGCGACACGCACATCAGCGTCGTGTATGTGGTCGACAAATCGGTGCTGTTCACGTACGCGGGTCGTTTCGATCCGCATGCGCTCATCGAGGAAATCCGCGACGACGGGCGCAAGGTGCTGCATGAAGCCGAACAGGTCCTCGCACGGGCCGGCGCGAAGGGCGAGGGCGAACTCGTCGAGACCGAGAGCATTGGCGAGGACGTCGCTGAACGCCTGCAGCGTTACGTCAAGGAGCGCGGGATCGACCTCGCGGTGGTCGGCACGCACGGGCGGCGCGGCATCCGGCGCATGGTGGTCGGGAGCGTCGCCGAGCGCTTCGTGCGTGGCTCGAAGTGCCCGGTGCTGCTGATTCGCGGCGACGATGCCGGCGAGCCGGCTTCCGCTGCGGCAGCCTGACGGGGCGGACGCGCGATGATACGTCGTCAATACCGGATCGTCGTCGCGGCGATCGCCGTGTTCGTGTCGCTCGCGGGCATGATGGCCGTGGTGACCGGGCTGCTGTTCGACGAGACGATCGCGCTGCGTGGCGGCGCGGTCGCGCTGATCGTCGGCGTGGCCTGCTTTGTCGTCATGCTCAACCCGGGGCCGAAGGGCGAGGGGTGACGCGCGGCGCTTCCTCGGTTTCATGCAAGACCGGCAATCACCGCAGCAGCTCCGCCGGTCCGTCTTTCCGCCTCTCTCCGTCCGTCATGTCCGGCGCATTCGCGTCATCCAGCCCGGCCGGCATCGCCCTGGCCGGCATCTCCCGTCTCATCGATTCCGCATCAGGCAGCGCACGCTTTGATTGCATGACTCGTGCATGCGCGAGCACGCTGCTTCTTATCTCATCGCGGCGGTCGAGTCCTGTCCTCGCAGCTTTCCTTCGGTGGCGCACCCGCATTGATCCCGCCTGACACGGCAGCCGTTAGCGCGCGCGTGGCAGCGAGCCGTGCGTGATTGCATCGCGCCGCGAAAGCGCGTGATGTCGTGACAAGGCGGATCACGTGCATAACCGTGTGATCGAGCGTCAGCCTGCAACCCGTCAAACCCGTTTCGAAGTCCTTCGTGAAGGCGTGAGCCGCGCGGCAGATCCAGATGGCAAACACCGGTTGACTCAGCGCCACACGGTGCAGGTGAATCCCGAGCCCCGCTCCGGCTACGAGTGGCCGCGATGGACGAACGCGTGGTGCGAAGGTCCGGTGCCGAGCATGCCATTAGTGCTCCTGAATCGATCCCCATTTAATACCGATGCGTATGGGGGGAGCGATATCGTGATTTGTATCAAATCGTGATATGTCGATCCGAAAGAGAATTCATTCGATCCGGACGCAAGGGATGGAACCGGACGCCACGAGCCGAATGCCGATCGTCCTTTACATCCGGAATATCACCTCCTTAAATACTCAGGGTCTGCGAAAAGACCGGAAAAACGAGATCCCCATGAGCCATTTCCTGGATAGATTGCGTTATTTCTCCACCACAAGGCCAACATTCTCCGACGGACACGGCGCCGTCACGGACGAGGACCGCAAATGGGAAGACGGCTATCGGCTGCGCTGGCAGCACGACAAGATCGTCCGTTCGACCCATGGGGTGAACTGCACGGGTTCGTGCTCCTGGAAGGTCTATGTGAAAGGCGGGATCGTCACCTGGGAAACGCAGCAGACCGACTACCCCCGCACGCGCCCCGACATGCCGAACCACGAACCGCGCGGCTGCTCGCGCGGCGCTTCGTACTCCTGGTATCTGTATAGCGCGAACCGTCTCAAGCATCCGATGGTGCGCAGTGCGCTGGTGAAGCTGTGGCGCGAACGCCGCCACACGCTCGCGCCGGTCGACGCATGGCGCTCGATCGTCGAGGACGACGACGCGCGGCGTTCCTACCAGAGCCGGCGCGGGCTCGGCGGTTTCGTACGCGCGAGCTGGGACGAGGTCAATGAGATCGTTGCGGCCGCAAACGTTTACACGGTCGAGCGGCACGGGCCCGATCGCGTGGTCGGCTTCTCGCCAATTCCGGCGATGTCGATGGTGTCGTACGCGGCGGGCTCGCGCTACCTGTCGCTGATCGGCGGCGTGTGCCTGAGCTTCTACGACTGGTATTGCGACCTGCCGCCCGCGTCGCCGCAGACCTGGGGCGAGCAGACCGACGTGCCGGAATCGGCCGACTGGTACAACTCGACGTTCATCATGATGTGGGGCTCCAACGTCCCGCAGACCCGCACGCCCGATGCGCACTTCCTCGTCGAGGCGCGCTATCGCGGCACGAAGGTCGTGTCGGTGTTCCCCGACTACTCGGAAGGCGCGAAGTTCGGTGATCTGTGGCTGCATCCGAAGCAGGGCACCGACGCGGCGCTCGCGCTCGCGATGGGTCACGTGATCCTGAAGGAGTTCCACCTCGCAGGCAAGAGCGACTATTTCATCGACTACTGCAAGCGCTATACAGACATGCCGGCGCTCGTGCGCCTCGTGCCGCACGGCGATGGCTACGTGCCCGAGCGCCTCGTGCGCGCGTCCGATTTCGACGACGCGCTCGACGAGGCTGCACATCCGGACTGGAAGACCGTGATGATCGACGACGCGACCGGCGAATTTGTCGTGCCGGTGGGCTCGATCGGTTTCCGCTGGGGGCAGCAGGCCAAGGAAGGATCGAGCGACAAGGGCAAGTGGAACCTGCGAGGCGAGACGTCGAAGGGTGCGGCGCTGTCACCACGGCTGTCCTGCACGGCCGGGCACGACGACGTGGTCGACGTGCTGTTCCCGTACTTCGGCAACCAGCTCCACGTGCATTTCAACTCGACGCAGCACGGCTCCGAGCTGTCTCGCCGGATCGGCGTGCGGCGCGTCGCGACGCGCGACGGCGAGATGCTGGTCGCGACCGTCTACGACCTGTTCGTCGCGAACTACGGGCTCGACCAGGGGCTGGGCGGGCGCGACGTGGCCGCGAGCTACGACGACGATCTTCCGTACACACCCGCCTGGCAGGAAACGATCACGGGCGTGAAGCGCGCGGACGTGATTTCGGTCGCGCGGCAGTTCGCGGAGAACGCGCACAAGACGCAAGGCAAGTCGATGGTGATCATCGGCGCGGGGATCAACCACTGGTTCCACATGGACATGTCGTACCGCGCGATCATCAATATGCTGATCATGTGCGGCTGCGTCGGCAAGCCGGGCGGTGGCTGGTCGCACTACGTGGGCCAGGAGAAGCTGCGTCCGCAGACGGGCTGGACCGCGCTCGCGTTCGCGCTCGACTGGAACCGGCCGCCGCGGCACATGAACGCGACGTCGTTCTTCTACGCGCACACCGATCAGTGGCGCTACGACACGATGGACCCGGGCGCGCTGCTGTCCCCGCTCGCGGACAAGACGCAGTTCCACGGTTCGCCGATCGACTACAACGTGCGCGCCGAACGGATGGGCTGGCTGCCGTCCGCGCCGCAGCTCGCGGTGAATCCGCTGAAGGTCGGTGCGAGTCTGGGCGACCCCGCGCAGGCCGGCGCCGAGGTCGCGCGGCACCTGAAAGCCGGAATGCTGCGGATGGCGTGCGAGGACCCGGATTCCCCCGACAACTTCCCGCGCAACCTGTTCGTGTGGCGCTCGAACCTGCTCGGTTCGTCGGGCAAGGGCCACGAGTATTTCCTGAAGCACCTGCTCGGCACGACCAACGGCGTGCAGGGTGAAGACCTCGGCGCGACGGGCGGCGCGCGTCCGGAGGAAGTGAAGTGGCACGACGAAGCGCCGCGCGGCAAGCTCGACCTGCTCGTCACGCTCGACTTCCGGATGTCGACCACCTGCATGTATTCGGACGTCGTGCTGCCGACCGCGACGTGGTACGAGAAGGACGACATGAACACGTCCGACATGCATCCGTTCATCCATCCGCTGTCGGCAGCGGTCGATCCCGCATGGGAATCGAAGAGCGACTGGGAAATCTTCAAGGGGATCGCGAAGCGATTCTCCGAGCTGTGCGACGGGCATCTCGGCGTCGAACGCGACGTCGTCCTCGCGCCGATCGCGCACGATACGCCGGGCGAACTCGCGCAGCCGTTCGACGTGCAGGACTGGAAGCGCGGCGAATGCGAGCCGGTGCCGGGCCGCACGATGCCTTCGGTGATCGCGGTCGAGCGCGATTATCCGAATACCTATGCACGCTTCACGTCGCTCGGCCCGCTGATGGACAAGCTCGGCAACGCGGGCAAGGGCATCGGCTGGGACACGAAGGACGAAGTGAAGCTGCTCGGCCAGCTGAATTACCGGGTCGCCGGCGGCGCCACGCAGGGGCGCCCGCGCATCGACACCGCGCTCGACGCCGCGGAGGTGATTGTCGCGCTCGCGCCGGAGACCAACGGCGAAGTCGCGGTGAAGGCGTGGCGCGCATTGTCTGGCATCACCGGCATCGACCACACGCACCTGGCCGCCGCGCGCGCGGACGAGAAGATCCGTTTCCGCGACATCCAGGCGCAACCGCGCAAGATCATCTCGTCGCCGACGTGGAGCGGGATCGAATCCGAGCACGTGTCGTACAACGCCGGCTACGTGAACGTGCATGAGCTGGTGCCGTGGCGCACGCTGACGGGCCGTCAGCAGCTGTACCAGGATCACGCGTGGATGCGCGCGTTCGGCGAGTCGCTGTGCGTATACAAGCCGCCGATCGACACGGGCAGCTATGCGCACATGGTCGGCAAGCGCTCGAACGGCAACCCCGAGCGCGTGCTCAACTTCCTGACGCCGCACCAGAAGTGGGGGATCCACAGCACGTACACGGACAACCTGCTGATGCTCACGCTGTCGCGCGGCGGGCCGATCGTGTGGATGTCGGAGGACGACGCGAAAGCGATCGGCGCGGTCGATAACGACTGGATCGAGTGCTACAACTCGAACGGTGCATTGTGCGCGCGGGCGGTCGTGAGCCAGCGGATTCCGTCCGGGATGGTGATGATGTACCACGCGCAGGAAAAGATCGTGAACACGCCGGGCTCCGAGATCACCGGCACGCGCGGCGGCATTCACAACTCGGTCACGCGCATCGCGCTGAAGCCGACTCACATGATCGGCGGCTACGCGCAGCTGTCGTACGGCTTCAACTATTACGGCACGGTCGGCTCGAATCGCGACGAGTTCCTGATCGTGCGCAGAATGAGCAAGATCGACTGGCTCGACGGCGAGGAAACCGCGGTCGACCCGACCACACAGGCCGTACGGGATGGAGAAACGTCATGAAGGTACGCGCACAGATCGCGATGGTGCTGAACCTCGACAAGTGCATCGGGTGCCATACCTGCTCGGTGACCTGCAAGAACGTGTGGACCAGCCGCGAAGGGATGGAGTACGCGTGGTTCAACAACGTCGAGACGAAGCCGGGCATCGGCTATCCGAAGGACTGGGAGAATCAGGACCGCTGGCGCGGCGGCTGGCAGCGCCGTGCGGACGGCCGGATCGAGCCGCGTATGGGCGGCAAGTGGCGGCTGCTCGCGCAGATTTTCGCGAACCCGCACCTGCCCGAGATCGACGATTACTACGAGCCGTTCACATTCGACTACGGCCATCTTCAGGAGGCGGGCAACACGCGCGCGATGCCTGTCGCGCGGCCGCGCTCGCTGATCAGCGGCCAGCGGCTCGAAAAGATCGAGTGGGGTCCGAACTGGGAGGAAATCCTCGGCGGCGAGTTCGAGAAGCGCGCTAAGGACTACAACTTCGAGTCGGTGCAGAAGGAGATCTACGGGCAGTTCGAGAACACCTTCATGATGTACCTGCCGCGCCTCTGCGAGCACTGCCTGAATCCGGCGTGCGTCGCGTCGTGCCCGTCGGGTTCGATCTACAAGCGCGAGGAAGACGGCATCGTGCTGATCGACCAGGACAAGTGCCGCGGGTGGCGCATGTGCGTGTCGGGCTGCCCGTACAAGAAGATCTACTACAACTGGCATAGCGGCAAGGCCGAGAAGTGCATCTTCTGCTATCCGCGCATCGAGGCCGGCCAGCCGACGGTGTGTTCGGAAACCTGCGTGGGCCGCATCCGCTACCTCGGCGTGCTGCTGTACGACGCCGACAGGATCAGTGAAGCCGCGAGCGCCGAGAACGAGAAGGACCTGTACGAAGCGCAGCTGTCGCTGTTCCTCGATCCGGAGGACCCGGCCGTGATCGCGCAGGCCGAGCGCGACGGCGTGCCGGCCGCGTGGCTCGATGCCGCGCGGCGCTCGCCGACCTACAAGATGGCGATCGACTGGAAGATCGCGTTCCCGCTGCATCCGGAATACCGGACGCTGCCGATGGTGTGGTACGTGCCGCCGCTGTCGCCGATCAACTCAGCCGCAAACAGCGGCGCGCTCGGGATGAACGGCTATCTGCCAGACGTCGAATCGCTGCGCATCCCGCTGCGCTATCTCGCGAACCTGTTGACGGCCGGCGACGAGGCGCCCGTGAAGCTCGCGCTCGAACGGCTGCTCGCGATGCGCGCGTTCATGCGCGCGCGCCACGTGGACGGCGTCGACGCGCGCGGCGTGCTCGACCAGGTCGGCCTGTCGCTCGCGCAGGTCGAGGAGATGTACCGCTATCTCGCGATCGCGAACTACGAGGATCGCTTCGTGATCCCGACGACGCACCGCGAGTATGCGGAGAACGCATACGACCTGCGCGCGTCGTGCGGCTTCTCGTTCGGCAACGGCTGTTCCGACGGCCGTTCGGAGGGCAGCCTGTTCAGTCCGAAGAAGGGCACGAAAACCATTCCGATCCACGAGGCGTCCCGATGAGCACCGCACCCGATCCGACCTACGCGGCGTTCGCTGCGCTGCTTGACTATCCCGACGATGCGCTCGTCGACGTGCTCGACTCGATCGAAGCCCATCTGCGCGAATGCGCGCGCGTGCCGAAGGCGGTGCGCGCGGGCCTCGACCGCTTCTTCGCCTACCTGCGCGAGCGTGACTTGCTGACGCTGCAGGAGAACTACGTCGCGCTGTTCGATCGCGGCCGCGCGACGTCGCTGCACCTGTTCGAGCACGTGCACGGCGAGTCGCGCGACCGCGGGCAGGCGATGGTCGACCTGCTGCAGATGTACGAGCGGCACGGGTTGACGTTGAATCCGGGCGAACTGCCCGACTACCTGCCCGTGTTCCTCGAATACCTGTCGCGTCTGCCGGCGACCGATGCGCGCAACCTGCTCGGCGAGACCGGCGAGATCCTGCGCGCGTTGGCCGGCCAACTCGCGCGGCGCGGCAGCCATTACAGCTTCGTTGTCGGCGCGCTGCTGCCGATGGCCGGCCTCGCGTCGGTCGACGCACCGGCGGCCGCGGACGACGACGTCGCAGGCGAGCGGCCGAGTGCCGACGATTACCGCGCGCTCGACGCGTCGTATACGGACGAGGCGGTGCGCTTCGTCGGCGCGGCAACGCCGGCCGAGCAGACGGTGCGGTTCCACGACAAGCGGCCGGCCTGCGGCGCATAAGCGCGGACTCAACTGGGGAAAGACATGAACGCTTATTTGCATCAGTTCCTGTTCGGGATCTACCCGTACATCTGTCTCGCAGTGCTGCTGGTCGGCAGCCTGATCCGCTTCGACCGCGAACAGTACACGTGGAAGAGCGATTCGTCGCAGCTGCTGCGCCACGGGATGCTACGGCTCGGCAGCAACCTGTTCCACTGGGGCGTGCTGGTCGTCGTGCTCGGGCACTTCGGCGGCTTCCTCGCACCGCACTGGCTTGTGTCGCCGTTCCTGTCGGCGTCCGGGCACCAGCTCGTCGCGATGGTGGCGGGCGGTGCGGCCGGCGTCGCGGCGATCATCGGGCTGACGATCCTGATCTGGCGCCGCCTCGGCGACCCGCGCATCCGCAAGAACAGCCGCCAGTCCGACATCCTGATCGTGCTGATGCTGTGGGTGCAACTCGCGCTCGGGCTCGGCACCGTCGTGCTGTCGACGCGCCACATGGACGGCGTGATGTTCGAGCAGCTCACCGACTACGTGAAGGGCGTCGTCACGTTCCGGCCGGACATCGCGAGCCTGCTGGTCGGCGTGCCGCTGACGTACCGGCTGCATATCCTGCTGGGCTTCACGATCTTCCTCATGTCGCCGTTCACGCGGATGGTGCACATCTGGAGCGGCATCGCGTCGGTCGCGTACCTGATCCGCCCGTACCAGCTCGTGCGCAAGCGCTGAGGAGGCCACATGAACGACGTTCTCTCTGAAGTCGCGACCGCGCCGCTGGCGATCAACGGTGTTGCGATCGACGACGCAGCTGTTGCGGCCGAGGCCGAGCATCACGGCGATGCACCCGATCCGCTCGACGCGGCACGGCATGCGCTCGCGGTGCGCGAACTGCTGCGTCAGCGCGCGGTATCGCTCGGGCTGATCGATGAAAACACACCGCTCGACGACGCAGCGGTCGATGCGTTGCTCGAGCGCGAGCTGACTCACGTGCCCGAACCCGATCGCGCCGATTGCGAGCGCTACTACGGGCAGCATCCGACGCGTTTTCGCCGCGGCGACATCGTGTATGCGAGCCACGTGCTGTTCGCGGTGACCGACCGCGTGCCGCTCGCACCGCTGCGGCAGCGCGCGGAACGTGCGCTCGCCGACGTGGTGGCCGCGCCCGACACGTTCGAAGCGGTCGCGCGCGCGTCTTCGAATTGTCCGTCGGCACAAGTCGGCGGCAGCCTCGGGCAGCTCCTGCGCGGCGACACCGTGCCGGAATTCGAGGCTGCGCTGTTCGATACGGACGGGCTCGGCGTGCTGCCGAAACTCGTCAATACCCGCTTCGGCTTCCACATCGTGCGCATCGAGCGCCGCGTGCCTGGCGACGTGGTGCCGTTCGACGAGGCCGCCGGCCAGATCGCCGCGTACCTGTCGGAACGCGTGCGGCAGCGGGCGATACGGCAGTACGTGGCGATACTCGCGGGCGGCGCGCGGGTCGAAGGCGTGACCTTCGACGGCGCGAACGGCCCGCTCGTCCAATGAAACGAGGTTTTGCGTATGGCAATTCAACAAGGTAACGCCCGCCTGGCCGCGGACACGCAGGCCGTTCCGCTGCGCGCATGGTCGGTGCTGGCCGCGAGTACGCTTGCGTTCATGGTGTGTTTCGTCGTGTGGATGATGTTCGGCGTGCTCGGGGTGCAACTGCGCACCGATCTCGGGCTGAACAGCACGGAATTCGGGCTGCTCACGTCGACGCCCGTGCTGACCGGCGCGCTGATGCGCTTGCCGCTGGGCACGTGGACCGACCGCTTCGGCGGCCGGATCGTGATGACGGTGCTGCTCGTCGTGTGCGCGATTCCCGTCTACATCGTCAGCTATGCGACGCAGCTGTGGCAGTTCCTCGTGATCGGGCTGTTCCTCGGCTGCGTCGGCGCGTCGTTCGCGGTCGGCACGCCGTACGTCGCGCGCTTTTTCCCGCCGAAGCGGCGTGGGCTTGCGATGGGCGTGTTCGGTGCGGGCACGTGCGGCGCGGCGGTCAACCTGTTCGTCACGCCGCTGCTGCTGTCCGCATATGGATGGCGCTTCGTGCCGCGCGTCTATGCAGTTGCATTGCTCGTCACGGCCGTGATCTTCTGGTTCGCGTCGGCACCCGATCCAGGGGCAGGCAAACGGGGCGGATCGATGCTCGATGCGTTCAAGGTGTTGCGCGATCCGCGCGTGTGGCGGCTCTGCCAGTACTATTCGATCACGTTCGGCGGCTTCACGGCGCTCTCGCTGTGGATCCCGCAGTACCTGAAGAGCGAATACGGGATGTCGCTCGTGATGGCGTCCGCGTTCGCAGCCGGCTTCTCGCTGCCGGGCTCCGTGCTGCGTGCGCTCGGCGGCGCGCTGTCCGACCGCTTCGGCGCGCATGCGGTCACCTGGTGGGGACTGTGGATCGCGTGGATCTGCCTGTTCCTGCTGTCGTATCCGGCGACCGACTTCGTGATTCACACGATCGACGGCACCGCGTCGCTGAACCTGTCGATGCCGGTGGCAGGCTTCGTCGCGCTGACCTTCGTGCTCGGCGCGGTGTTCGCGTTCGGGATGGCGTCAACCTTCAAGTATGTCGCCGACGATTTCCCGGACAACATGGGCGTCGTCACGGGCATCGTCGGCCTCGCGGGCGGGCTCGGCGGCTTCCTGCTGCCGATCCTGTTCGGCCTGCTGCTCGACCTGCTGCGCGTGCGCACGACCTGCTTCATGTTCTTGTACGGGATCGTGTGGGTGTCGCTGATCCTGATCTATCTGTCCGAGGTGCGGCGCACACCTGTGACGGGCTGAGCGTTGCTGCGCGATGCCGGTAGCCTGCGGCAGCGCGCACGCATCTTGCAGCACGCCAGGCGTTTTCGAGCGTCCGCAGTTCTGTCAAACTGGCGCCCATGACACCGCGCCTCGCCTTATCGCCTTCCTCTGATTCCACCCCTGCGCCCGCGGGCTTTCCCGACGCGGACGAACTGGCCGCGCTGCGCGCGTGGTACGCGGGCATGACCGTGCGGCAGGCCGTCGAGCGCTACCTGCCCGATCGGCTCGGCGAAGGGCGCTCGGCGCGCGGCGTGATCGGCGGGATTCGTCGCCGTCTCGTGCGTGTCGCGCGGCAGGCAGGGCGGCCCGATCTCGCGGAGCAACTGGGTCATGCCGACAGCGCGCGCAGTCAGATGGCGAAGGCCGCGACCGATGCGATCGACCTGCTGCGCCATGCGCGAACGCCGGTGCCGCAGATCAGCGACGACGTTGGTTTGTGGCTGCCCGCACGCGCAGTCGTCGCGCTGCGCGCACACGGGATCGCGACGCTGGCCGACCTGACCGTGCGGATTCCGCGGCGGCGCCAGTGGTGGCGCGCAATAACGGGGCTTGGCGTGGCGAGCGCGCGCCACATCGAGGCGTTCTTTTCCGCGCATCCCGACTTGACCGAGCGGGCGCGGGCGCTGATCGCGGCGACGCCGCGCAGTGCCATCGTGCCGTGGGAGCACCTGAAGTTGCCGCACGAGGTCGACGGGTCGGCCGGCACGTTCCGCGCGCCGCGCGCGACCAGCACGCTCGACGCGGACAACGATTACGCGGCCGTGCACGCGTGGCTGTCGCTGCACGAATCGGCCGCGACGCGCCGCGCGTACCGGAAGGAGGCCGAGCGGCTGATCCTGTGGGCGATCGTCGAGCGCGGGCGCGCGCTGTCGTCGCTGACCACCGAGGATGCGGTTGCGTATCGCGCATTCCTGCGCAACCCGACGCCGCACGAACGCTGGATCGGCCCGGTGCGGCCGCGCGGCGCGCCGGACTGGCGGCCGTTTTCGGGCGGATTGTCCGCGCGTTCGGCCGCGTACACGCTATCGGTCCTCGGCGCGCTGTTCCGCTGGCTGATCGAGCAGCGCTATCTGCTCGCGAATCCGTTCGCGGGCGTCAAGGTGCGCGATACGCGCGGGGCGAATGCGCTGGACACGTCGCATGCGTTCACCGAAGGCGAGTGGCTGCTCGTGCGCACGATCGCGGACGGGCTCGAGTTTCGCAAGGGCAAGCCGTCCGGCGCACCGCAGTCCGGCTGGACGCCGGCCGCCGCGCAAAGGCTGCGCTTCATCCTCGATTTCGGCTATGCGACCGGGCTGCGCGCGAGCGAACTGGTCGGCGCGACGCTTGGCGACATCGAAACGGACGCGCACGGCGACGCGTGGCTGAAGGTGATCGGCAAGGGCAGCAAGGCCGCGCGTGTCGCGCTGCCGCCGCTCGCGCGCACGGCGCTCGATCGTTATCTGGTCGCGCGGCGGCTGCCGGTGACGCCGGTGCGCTGGCGGCCCGATACGCCGCTGATTCCGAGCCTCGCGGAAGACGGGGCGGCCGGAATTTCGAGCGTGCGGCTGTGGAAGGTGATGCAGCGTTTCTTCGCGCAGACGGCCGCGCTCGTCGATGACGACAACCCGTCGCTCGCGCAGAAGCTGCGCCAGGCGAGCCCGCACTGGATGCGTCATACGCATGCGACGCATGCGCTCGCGCGCGGCGCGGAGCTGACGACGGTGCGGGACAACCTGCGGCATGCGTCGATCTCGACGACGTCGATCTATCTGCACGGTGACGATGTGAAGCGGGCACGGCAGATGTCGAGTGCGTTTTCGGCTGACAAATGAGCCGGGCGCGCGCGATCTGAACGGAACGACACCGCGTCGGTGACGGTCAGAAGGGTTATTCAGCAACGGAGCGGATGGATGGCATCGAGTCAGGGAACCGTCGATTTCGTCGTCGAGCAGATGGCTGCAGCGGGTACCGTGTCGGCGCGCAAGATGTTCGGCGAGTACGGCATCTACTGCGACGGCAAGATGGTCGCGCTGGTGTGCGACGACCGGTTGTTCGTCAAGCCGACGCCTGAAGGGCGTGCGTTTCTCGGCACCTGCGACGAAGCGCCACCGTATCCGACGGCGAAGCCGCATCTCCTCATCGGGGGCGAGCGCTGGGACGACCGCGAATGGCTGTCGACGCTGATCCGGATCACTGCTGCGCAACTGCCGGTGCCGGTGAAGCGGGGTCGATAGCGGTCGGCGTATTCTGTGAACCATGTGCGCGACCGCCGCGCCCCCCTGCTGGAGCACAAGAATGGAGACATCCGAACATCCGCAAGCACCGCGATATGCGCGCCGCGCATGGCACGCGCTCGTCGCAGCCCTGTGCCTCGGCTGGTGCGCGCTGTCGTTCGGCGCTGCCGGCGCGGCGGCGCTGCTCGACCGTTACCACAGCCTCGGTGCGCAACTGAAGGACAATGCGTTTCACCGGCCGCTGTACCTCGAATCGTTGGAGGCGTCGTCGTCGCTGAAGGGCGACATCTATGCGGTCGTCGACTATCCGTTTGCCGTCGTGAACGGCAAGCTCAACGATCCCGCGCAGGGCCCCGCGAACTGGTGCGCGGTGCTGATCCTGCACCTGAACACGAAGTACTGTCACGCGTCGACCGGCAGCGACGGCCCGGTGCTCGACGTGAACCTCGGCCGCAAGATCGAGCAGAAGCTGTCTGATACCTATCGCGTGCAGTTCCGCTACCGCGTGGCCGCCGCGACGCCTGACTATTTTCAGGTCGACCTGACTGCCGACAGCGGCCCGATGGGCACGAAGGACTACCGGATCGCGCTGGAGGCCGTGCCGGTCGGCGCGTCGCGCACGTTTCTGCACCTGACGTATTCGTACGGCTTCGGCGCCGTCGGCCGCATGGCGATGAAGACCTACCTCGCGACGGTCGGCAGCGACAAGGTCGGGTTCACGGCAGCCAGCGGCGCATCGGCGACGCAGCCGCAGTACATCGGCGGCGTGCGCGGATTGCTGGAGCGCAACACGATGCGCTACTACCTCGCGATCGACACGTATCTCGCGACGCTCGACAAGCCGCTCGACCAGCGCCTTGCGCGCTGGTTCGACGAGACCGAGCAGTATCCGAAGCAACTGCACGAAGTCGAGCGTGGCGCGTACCTGCAGATGAAGGCACAGGAAGTGCAGCGGCAGCAGGCGGCGCGATGACGCCGCCCGCTGCCGGGCTGCCCGGCGCCGATCAGTTCGACGCGCCGCCGACCGTGCGGATGCTGTGCCACTGCCCCTGTTCGACGCGGAACAGCGTGTAGGGCGGCTTGATCAGGTCGCCGCGTTCGTCGAACGAGATCTTCCCCGTCACGCCCGTGACCGACACACCCGGCAGGCTCGCGACGATCTTGCCGCGGTCGACCGAATCGGCCTTGTGAACGGCCGCGATCATGGCGAGCGCCGCATCGTACGCGAACGGTGCATACAGCTCGACGTCCTGGTTGAAGCGCGCCTTGTAGCGCTGCGCGAACGCGATCGCGGACGGCAGCTTGTCGAGCGCCGGGCCCGGCTCGAGATCCTGCGTGCCTTCGCCCGCGCTGCCGGCGATCTTCAGGAACGCATTGCTTTTCAACGCGCCGGTGCCGAACAGCTGCGCGCGGATGCCGAGCGAGCGCATCTGCTTGACGAGCATCGCGCCCTGTTCGTCGAGGCCGCCGAAGAACAGCAGGTCGACGTTGTTGTTCTTCATCGTCGTCAGGATGCCGCGGAAATCGACGGCCTTGTCGTTCGTGTATTCGCGGCCGACGATGCTGCCGTGCGCGTCCTTGACGCCTTTCTCGAATGCGTCGGCAAGCCCCTGGCCGAATGCGGTGCGATCGTCGATGATGCCGATCCGCTTCGCCTTCAGCTGCTCGACCGCGAAGCGGCCGGCCACCACGCCGCCGACGCCGTCGTGCCCCATCGTGCGGAACACGTTCTTGAAGCCCTGCATCGTCAGTTGCGGATTGGTCGAGCCGGGCGTGATCATCGCGACGTTCGCCTGCTTGTAGACGGCCGACGCGGGGATGCTGCAGCCCGAGTTGTAGTGGCCGATGACGCCGACCACGCCGTCGTCGACGAGTTTCTGTGCGACCTGGATTGCGATGCGCGGATCGGCCACGGTAGCGACGATACCGCGTGCAACGGCGAAGGCTGCCCGCTCGCTCCCCGTGTCGGGCAGACCGATGTCGATGCCCGCGCCGGGCGCATGGGAACCGCCGCAGCGCGCAGCGCGACCGGGCAGCGTCCGCATTTCGTCCCGAACCCTTCATCGTCGGCTCGCCGCCGCCCGTGCGGCACGCCCCATCGTTCTGGTGTCATTTTCATGGCGGTGCAGCTCGGGCCGCCTCGACCTTTTCCCGTCAGGCCGGTCGGGCATGACCAGCCAGCGCCGACGGCGCTGCGCGTCACGTCGTATTGCGCTCCGGTCGCCGCTCCCCGCACCAGATTCGTAAGACGTACAGTTCACGCTGAAGTCGCGAATTCGCGCCGAACTGTACTCTTCTGTGCGTATCCGATGTGTGTACCCCGCACCAACTGTTCTGCTCTTAAGATTCCATCATCAAGTGCACAGTGCCGCAGACCCAGGCATCACGGGCCTTCCGGCGCATCTTCAACAGCGAGCCACTGCGATGGAAAAGGCAAAATCCGAGGGAGCAATCAGGCATCACGACAGCCTGGTCGGCAGGCAGCACATGCACGGAACGGGTGTGCACGAGGCGGCGGCGCGCATGCGCTGGGCGGCGGGGAGCACGCGATGAAGCTCTACGAAAAACTCGCGGATGACATTGAACGCCTGATCCGACAGAGCGTGTACCGGCACGGCGACCGGATTCCGTCGGTGCGGCAGGCGAGCCAGCAGCACCGGATCAGCATCACGACCGTGCTGCACGCGTATCTGCTGCTCGAAAGCCGCGGGCTGCTGGAAAGCCGCCCGCAGTCGGGCTACTTCGTGAACCTGCGCCGCAACGGCAACCATGCGCCGGTGCGCGAGCTGCGGCCGTCGAAGCCGATCGCGATTTCGTCGTCGGTCGACATGAGCCGGCTCGTGCTGTCGACGTTGCGCTCGATCGGCACCGACGACGCCGTGCCGCTCGGTTCGCCGTATCCGGATCCGAGCCTCTTTCCGTTCGAGAAGCTGAACCGCTATGCGTATGCGGCCGGCCGGGACAAGTCGCTGTGGGGCGTGACCGACGGGCTGCCGCCCGGCCACCCGCGCCTGATACGGCAGATCGCACGGCGCTACCCGGAAAACGGCATGTCGGTCGATCCGAACGAGATCATCGTGACGGTCGGCGCGACGGAGGCGATCAATCTGTGCCTGCAGGCGGTCGCGAAACCGGGTGACACGATCGCGGTGGAGTCGCCGACGTTCTACGCGATGCTGCATGCGATCGAGCGGATGGGGATGAAGGCGATCGAGGTCGCGACGCATCCGGAATACGGGATCGATATCGGCGCGCTGGCGGCGATCGTAAAGTCGCAGCCGATCGCCGCGTGCATGGTGATGCCGAATTTCCAGAATCCGCTGGGCTTCCAGATGCCCGACGAGCGCAAGCGCGAACTGGTGGAATTCGCGACCCGCGTCGACTTGCCGATCATCGAGAGCGGTGTGTATAACGAACTGTATTTCGGCGAGTCGCATCCGAGCACGCTGAAGTCCTACGACCGCAACGGGATCGTGCTGCATTGCGCATCGTTTTCGAAGAGCCTGACGGCGGCTTACCGGATCGGCTGGGCGTTGCCGGGCAGGTATCGCGATCAGGTCGAGAAGCTGAAGTTCCTGAACACGCTGGCCACGCCGTCGCTGCCGCAGCTCGCGATCGCCGAGTTTCTCGAACGCGACAGCTACGAGCATCACCTGCGCCGCTTGCGCAAGGCGTATGCGCAGCAGGCGAACCTGATGCGCGCGATGGTGTCGCGATTCTTCCCTGAAGGCACGCGCATCTCCAGCCCGGCCGGCGGCTACGTGCTGTGGGTCGAGTTGCCGGTGCAGGTCGACGCGATGCGGCTGTATCAGCTCGCGCTGGAGCAGGGAATCACGATCGGCCCCGGCTACATGTTCTCGATCACCGACAACTACCGGAACTTCATCCGGCTGAACTACAGCAGCCCATGGTCGCCGGAGATCGAGCAGGCGGTGATTACGGTCGGGAAGCTCGCGGCCGCGTGCGTGCGATGAAGCGAAGGCCGGTGCGCGTCGCACGCATCGGCGCGGACGGCGGAGCGCGGCGATCGGCCGGCCCTCGCGCGCAGAAACCCGGACACGCGCGCGAGATGTGTCGATCCGGTCGATCGCGTGATGCTCAGCGACTGCCGCGCGCAACGGCCAGCAAGATCCCGAAGCCGACGAGCAGAACGCCAAATGTGCGGTCGATCCAGTGACGTAAGGACAACAAACGATCGCGGACGGCTGCGGCGGAGAAGCAGACGGCCACCAGGCTGAACCAGCCCGCATGCGCCAGCGCGATGAACAGGCCGTAGCCGATCTGCACGATCAATGGCGTGTCGGGGCGAACGGCCTGCATGAACAGGCTGACGATGAACACGGTGGTTTTCGGATTCAGCGCATTGGTAAGGAAACCGGTGCGCAGCGCCGCCAGATCGGACAGCGGCGCGGCAGCCGTCGCGGGCTGTCCGCGCGCAGGCCTGGTGGTGAGCATCTTCGCGCCGAGGTAGATCAGGTAGATCGCGCCGACGAGCTTGACGGTATTGAAGAGCCACAAGGATTGACGAATCAGCAGGCCTACGCCGAGCAGCGTATAGCTCACGTGTACCGTCACGCCCAGCCCGATCCCCCATGCGGTGAGCAAGCCCGACCGGCGCGACAGCATCAGGCTGTTGCGCGTGACCATCGCGAAATCGGGCCCCGGGCTGATGACCGCGAGCAAAGTGATGGTGACTACGACTATCCATTCGGTCATTGCATCGTCCTTTTGATTTTCACCGTGATGCGCCAATATTAGGGATCACGGTTCACCAGGAAAAGCGATGATTTCTGACCAAGATGGTGAGTTGGAGTCACAGAATGTCCGCGCCAGTCTGCCGTCGCTGATGGCGCTGCGCTGCTTCGAGGCGGCGGCGCGCCATGAGCATTTCAGCCGCGCCGCCGATGAACTGCACGTGACGCACGGCGCCGTCAGTCGCGCGGTGCGCCTGCTCGAAGACGATCTGGGTGTGGCGTTGTTCGAGCGGCGCAGTCGCCGTGTGTTCCTGACCGATGCGGGCCGCAAGCTGGCGCAGGCCGTCCATGAAGGTCTGCATCTGATCAGGCAGACCGCGCATGAATTGCGGACCGAGGCGGCCCGTGCGCAGCGTTCGGTGCTGTCGTGCGAACCCACGCTGCTGATGCGCTGGCTGATCCCGCGCTGGCCGAACTTCCAGGCAATGTACCCGGGCGTCGACATCCACCTCGCCGCGGCGGGTGGCCCGTTCTCGTTCGACCACGGCATCGACATGGCGATCCGCCGCAACGACTTTGCGTGGCCCGACGATTATCACGCGGAGAAACTGTTTGCAGAAAGGGTGGGGCCGGTGTGCCGGCCCGACAAGGTGGACATGTGGTTTTCCGGCAGCCGGGACGGTCGCGCGCTGAAGCGCGGCGCGCCGCGGCTGCATGCTCGGACACGGCCGGACGCGTGGAAGGAATGGGCGGCGGCCGCGCATCGACCGCCGGGCAGCGGGCGCGGGCAAGTGTTCGACCATTTCTATTTCAGCCTTCAGGCGGCCGTCGCGGGGCTGGGTGTCGCAATCGGTCCGTGGCATCTCGTTCGCGATGACCTCGAAAGCGGCGTGCTGGTCGCGCCGATGGGTTTCGTCGAGGACGGCTCGCACTATTGTCTGCTGACGCCGGCGCCCGTGAAGGACGGAAGCGCGCAGTGGGCGCTGCGCGACTGGCTGAGGACGATGGTCTGACGCGTGAGCCGCATCGATGCGCGATGCCGGCAGCACAAAAAAATGGCGCCGCAGGCATTCAGCCCGTGGCGCCATTTCGTGTCGCCACGACGGGCATAGCCCGCCGTAGCGCGACCGCGTGCTTAGATCTGCACGGTGTCGGCGACTTCCTTGAAGTCTTCGATCTGGTCGAAGTTCATGTACTGGTAGATCTTGTCGCCGTTCGCGGTGAGCACGCCCATGTCGGCCATGTACTCTTCCTTGGTCGGGATCTTGCCCAGACGCGAGCAGATTGCCGCCAGTTCCGCCGAGCCGAGGTACACGTTCGTGTTCTTGCCCAGACGGTTCGGGAAGTTGCGGGTCGACGTCGACATCACCGTCGCGCCTTCGCGCACCTGCGCCTGGTTGCCCATGCACAGCGAGCAGCCCGGCATTTCGGTGCGGGCGCCGGCCGTGCCGAACACGCCGTAATGACCTTCTTCCGTCAGTTGCTTCTGGTCCATCTTGGTCGGCGGCGCGACCCACAGCTTGACCGGGATGTCGCGCTTGCCTTCCAGCAGCTTCGATGCGGCACGGAAGTGACCGATGTTGGTCATGCACGAACCGATGAACACTTCGTCGATCTTCGCACCGGCGACGTCGGACAGCGTCTTCACGTCGTCCGGATCGTTCGGGCACGCAACGATCGGTTCATGGATGTCGGCCAGGTCGATCTCGATGACGGCCGCGTATTCGGCGTCGGCATCCGGCGACAGCAGTTGCGGGTCGGCCAGCCACTGCTCCATCGCCACGATACGGCGCTGCAGGCTGCGCGGATCCTGATAGCCCTGCGCGATCATCCACTTCAGCAGCGTGATGTTGCTGTTGAGGTACTCGATGATCGGTTCCTTGTTCAGGTGCACCGTGCAACCGGCGGCCGAACGCTCGGCCGATGCGTCCGACAGTTCGAACGCTTGCTCGACCTTCAGATCGGGCAGGCCTTCGATTTCGAGGATGCGGCCCGAGAAGATGTTCTTCTTGCCTTGCTTGGCGACCGTCAGCATGCCCTGCTTGATCGCGTACAGCGGAATCGCGTTGACGAGGTCGCGCAGCGTGACACCGGGCTGCATCTTGCCCTTGAAGCGGACCAGCACCGATTCCGGCATGTCCAGCGGCATCGTGCCGGTGGCGGCCGCGAACGCGACCAGGCCCGAGCCTGCCGGGAAGCTGATGCCGATCGGGAAGCGCGTGTGCGAGTCGCCGCCGGTGCCGACGGTGTCGGGCAGCAGCATGCGGTTCAGCCACGAGTGGATCACGCCGTCGCCCGGGCGCAGCGCGATACCGCCACGGGTGCTGATGAAGTTCGGCAGCGTCTGGTGCGTCTTCACGTCGACCGGCTTCGGATAAGCGGCGGTGTGGCAGAACGACTGCATCACGAGGTCGGCCGAGAAGCCGAGGCAGGCCAGATCCTTCAGTTCGTCGCGGGTCATCGGGCCGGTGGTGTCCTGCGAGCCGACCGAGGTCATCTTCGGTTCGCAGTACGTGCCCGGGCGCACGCCCTGGCCTTCCGGCAGACCGCATGCGCGGCCGACCATCTTCTGCGCGAGCGAGAAGCCCTTGCCGCTGTCGGCCGGCTGGTGCGGCAGGCGGAACAGCGTCGACGGTGCGAGGCCGAGCGCTTCACGCGCTTTCGCGGTCAGGCCGCGGCCGATGATCAGCGGAATGCGGCCGCCGGCGCGCACTTCGTCGAACAGCACGTCGGACTTGACCTGGAATTCGGCGATCACTTTGCCGTCTTTCAGCGCCTTGCCTTCGTACGGGCGCAGTTCGACCACGTCGCCCATGTTCATCTGCGACACGTCGAGCTCGATCGGCAGTGCGCCGGCGTCTTCCATCGTGTTGTAGAAGATCGGGGCGATCTTGCCGCCGAGGCACACGCCGCCGAAACGCTTGTTCGGGACGAACGGGATGTCCTGGCCGGTGAACCACAGCACCGAGTTGGTGGCCGACTTGCGCGAGGAGCCGGTGCCGACCACGTCGCCCACGTAGGCGACCAGATGCCCCTTTTCCTTTAGCGATTCGATGAACTTGACCGGGCCGCGCTTGCCGTCTTCTTCCGGCGTGATGCCGGGGCGCGCGTTCTTCAGCATCGCCAGCGCGTGCATCGGGATGTCCGGGCGGGTGGTGGCGTCCGGGGCCGGCGACAGGTCGTCGGTGTTGGTTTCGCCCGTGACCTTGAACACGGTGATGGTCAGGCTTTCCGGCACTTCCGGACGGCTCGTGAACCATTCGGCGTCGGCCCAGCTCTGCAGCACGTCCTTCGCGTGCGCGTTGCCCTTGTCGGCGAGTTCCTTCACGTCATGGAACTGGTCGAACATCAGCAGGGTTTTCTTCAGTGCGTCGGCAGCGACGGCCGCGACTGCCTCATCGGACAGCAGCTCGATCAGCGGCTGGATGTTGTAGCCGCCCAGCATCGTGCCGAGCAGTTCGGTCGCGCGCTCGCGCGAGATCAGCGGGCAGGCCGTCTCGCCCTTCGCGACGGCGGCCAGGAAGCCGGCCTTCACGCGCGCGGCTTCGTCGACGCCGGCGGGGACGCGGTGGGTGATCAGGTCGAGCAGCGTCTGCTCTTCGCCTGCGGGCGGGTTCGCCAGCAGTTCCACCAGTTCGGCGGTTTGCTGAGCCGTCAGCGGCAGGGGAGGAATACCGAGCGCGGCGCGGGCGGCCACGTGAGCACGAAAGTTTTCAAGCATGGGGGGACCTGCTGAGATTGCGTTTCAGGGGAAGGGCTTTCCAGGCACGCCGAGGCTGCTGTTCCGGACACTGCTTCACTGCTTGGACGGGATTCTAATCGCAATATGGTCAGGCGTCAAATGTCTTATGTCTTATATAAGAGTTGACCGTGGCGCATCGGGAAACGAGTGCTGTCGCGGCGAAGCTTGCGGAAGAATTCGGCGGATTGGGTAGCGGCGTGGTGCAGAGCGTGACCGCGGATCGGGGCGCTATGGGGCGTACGCAGGTCGCAGATGAGGCATTCGTTCGACCGGCGCGATTTCAGTATGTGGAAAATCCAGCGGTGAACCGGTCGAGGTCGGTCGCCCCGGTTTTTCGGGCTATGTCGAGGAGGCGCGATATCGGCGCCGCGCGCGCCGTCCGCATAGGCAGAACGCCAATCGAAACAGACGAGGAGTTACGAGCATGCGAAAAACAAGGCGACTGAAAGCAGAAACGCCGAAATCTTGCGCGAGGAAGCGTCAGGATCGCAGCGGATGACGAGCGCGCCGCTGGCGTCGATGGTGCGCGGCGCACGCGCTCGTCGCTCGCGCGGCTCGACAGGAACACGAAGCCCGCGCTCAGATCGGCGCGAAGCCGATGCAGAACGCGTCGAGGTCGATCGGCGTCGCCATCATCGCCGTGTGCGCGATGCCGTTGAACACGAGTGCAACCGGCGTTTCGCCGACGACGCGATCGACGGTGCCTGGTGTTTCGCCGACGCGATGAAGCGTAACGGATACGCGCGGCTCCCGGCCGGATCGTCGGGGCGGCCGCTGCGCTCCATGCTGTTTTCTCCTGGGCGATCGCTCGGCGTGTGCGCCGAGCGATGGGCGCGAATCATGCTGGGGCGGTGCGCGGTGTCGCGCCGGCTCGCCACCGGCAGGCTGCGAGCCGATGGCACGGGCGTTCGGCCGTGCCGCGGATGCACGGCGTCGCAGTGCGGAAAGCAGCACAGCTGAGGGCCTCGCGGCCCCGCAACGGGTTTTCCGTGCACACATCTTCGGCCCCGGGCAAAGCACAGTTTCAGCGCACGTTCGCGCGATTGCGAGTATTGTCGCAAACGCGATATCGTCATTCACGCTTCGTTGCCGTGCCCCGCGATCCGTCCATGTGTGCACGTGCCGTCGCGAAGCCGTCGCGCGACTTCCTGCTTCGATCTGACGTCCTCACAACCACGAGCACATTACGGTCATGGAAATCTTCGATGCGTTCCATCTCGCCCGATTGCAATTCGCGTTCACGGTGTCGTTCCATATCGTGTTTCCAGCAATCAGCATCGGCATGGCGAGCTTCCTCGCGGTGCTGGAATGGCGCTATCTCGTCACCGGCGATGCCGCCTACAAATCCATGTTCCAGTTCTGGTCGAAGATATTCGCGATCGGCTTCGGGATGGGCGTCGTCTCCGGCGTCGTGATGGCGTACGAGTTCGGCACGAACTGGGCGGGCTTCTCGCGCGTCGCCGGCAACATCACGGGCCCGCTGCTCACGTATGAAGTGCTGACGGCGTTCTTCCTCGAAGCCGGCTTCCTCGGCGTGATGCTGTTCGGCTGGCAGCGCGTGAGCCCGCGCGCGCATTTCTTCGCGACGCTGATGGTCGCGGTCGGCACGCTGATCTCGACGTTCTGGATCCTGGCATCGAACAGCTTCATGCAGACGCCGCAGGGCTACAAGATCGAGAACGGTCTCGTCGTGCCGGTCGACTGGTTCAAGGTCGTGTTCAATCCGTCGTTCCCGTACCGTCTCGTGCACATGACGATCGCGGCGTTCATCGTCGCGGGCTTCATCGTCGCCGCGTGCGGCGCGTGGCACCTGCTGAAGGGGCGCCGCGACGAGCCCGTGAAGCGCAGCTTCTCGATGGCGCTGTGGATGCTGCTGCTGCTCGCGCCGATCCAGATCGTCGCCGGCGACGCGCACGGGTTGAACACGCGCGAATACCAGCCGGCGAAGATTGCGGCGATCGAAGGGCTGTGGGAAACCGAGAAGGGCGGCACCGCGCTGAACCTCGTCGGGTTGCCCGACATGCAGGCCGAAACCACGCGCTATTCGATCCAGGTGCCGCACCTCGGCAGCCTGATCCTCACGCACAGCTGGGATGGCGAAATCCGCGGGCTGAAGGAATTCCCGCCGCAGGACCGCCCGTATTCGCCAATCGTGTTCTGGACGTTCCGGATCATGGCGGGCCTCGGGATGCTGATGCTGCTGACCGCGCTGCTCGGGCTGCTGCTGAGAAAGGGCGGGCGCCTGTATGAGACGCGCTGGTTCCAGTGGTTCGTGGTGGGCATGGGGCCGTCGGGTATCGTCGCGCTGCTGGCCGGCTGGATCACGACCGAGGTCGGGCGGCAGCCGTGGACCGTATACGGCGTGCTGCGCACCGTCGATTCGGTCGCGCCGCTCAGCGCGCAGCAGGTCGGCGTGTCGCTGCTGATCTTCGTGGTCGTGTATTTCCTGGTGTTCGGAACGGGCATCTACTACATGATGAAACTGATGAAGCGCGGGCCGGCCGCCGAGGCCGGATACATCGAGCTGCACCGGCATCCGGGGCTGCGCAAGAGCGCGCTGTCCACGCCGCTGAACGTCACCGAAGCGGAGTAAGCCATGCACATCGATCTTCCTGTCGTGTGGGCCGCGATCATCGGCCTCGGCGTGTTCATCTACGTGATGCTCGACGGCTTCGACCTCGGCATCGGCCTGCTGTTTCCGTTCTTCGACGCGAAGGCCGAACGCGAAGTCATGCTGAATACCGTCGCGCCGGTATGGGACGGCAACGAGACCTTTCTCGTGCTCGGCGGCGCGGGCCTGTACGGCGCGTTCCCGGTCGTCTACTCGACGCTGCTGCCCGCGAATTACCTGCCGCTGGTGTTGATGGTGGTCGGGCTGATCTTCCGCGGCGCGGCGTTCGAGCTGCGCGCAAAGGCGACCCGCACGCAACACATGTGGGATCTCGCATTCATCGGCGGCTCCGCGCTCGCGGCGTTCTGCCAGGGGATCGTGCTCGGTTCGCTGCTGCAGGGCATCAAGATCGAGAACAACCAGTTCACGGGCGGCCCGTTCGACTGGCTGTCGCCGTTCAGCCTGTTCTGCGGGATCGGCGTGCTCGTCACCTATGCGACGCTCGGCTGCGGCTGGCTGATCCTGAAAGTCGACGGCGAGCTGCAGCGCAAGATGCGCATGCTGATGAAGCCGCTCACGGGCGTGCTGCTCGCGGTGATGGGCGTTGTCAGCCTGTGGACCGTGATCGGGCTGCCGGCCGTCGCGCATCGCTGGTTCGGCAGCGGCAACCTCGGCTGGTTCCTGCCGGTGCCGATCCTCGTCGTCGCGTGCGTGTGGGGCATCTTCCACACGGTGAAGCGCGAGCACGAGGCGACACCGTTCCTGCTGACGCTCGCGCTCGTGTTCCTCGGCTACACCGGGCTCGTGATCAGCATCTGGCCGAACATCGTGCCGCCGTCGCTGACGATCTGGGATGCGTCGTCCAGCCATTCGAGCCAGCTGTTCGCGCTCGTCGGCACGGTGATCGTGCTGCCGGTCATCCTCGTGTACAACGCGATGCAGTACTACGTGTTTCGCGGCAAGGTGCGCGAGGGCGACGCCGGCTATCACTGACTGACCGGCGCGCCCCGGTGACGGGGCAGCGCGTGCGCGGGCGTATCATCATGCGCAAGCGCGGTGAATCGCGTCACGCGGCCCGGTATCGACCGGACAGCGGCCCGCCACGCGCGGGCCGTTGCACATCGGGCGGCGGTGATTCGCATTGCGCATTTCATCGACAGTCTAGATAACACCATGATCGTCAGACCACGACAAAACTGGCTCAGGATGCTGTTCATATGGAACGGCTCCGTGCTGCAATCGATCATTCCGCAACTCGTGTTCATGGCGATCGTCAGCACGCTGGCGGTCTTCACGAACGGGCGCATCTTCGGCGAGAAGATTCCGCTGAACACCGCACCGTTCACGCTGTTCGGGCTGGCACTCGCGATCTTCCTCGCGTTTCGCAACAACGCGAGCTTCGACCGCTTCAAGGAGGCGCGGCTTTTGTGGGGCAACCTGCTGATCGCGGCGCGCACCGTCACGTCGCAGCTGCGGCGCTATCTGCCCGACAGCGTCGGCGACGCGGAGCGCAACCGGCTCGCCGATCTGCTGATCGCGTTCACGTATGCGTTGAAGCATCAGCTGCGTCATACCGATCCGGCGCAGGACCTGCAGCGCATCCTCGGCGTCGAGCGCGCCGCCACGTTCGCGCACAAGTGCTACCAGCCCGTCGCGATTCTCGATGAACTGCGCGGCGGAATCGTCCGCGCGCTGGGCCGCGCGCCAGGCAGCGAAGCAACGTGCTGGATGTTCGATGCGCAACTGGCCGAGTTGGGCAAGACGGTGGGCGGCTGCGAGCGGATCCTGACGACACCGATCCCGTTTTCGTACAGCGTGCTGCTGCATCGCACCGTCTATGCCTATTGCGTGCTGCTGCCGTTCGGCCTCGTCGATTCGACGGAATTCTTTACGCCGCTGATTTGCGTATTCATCTCGTACACGCTGATCGCGCTCGAAGCGATCGCAAACGAGGTAGCGGAGCCGTTCGGCCTCGCACCGAACGCGCTTGCGCTCGATGCGATGGCCCGCACGATCGAGCGGTCGGTGCTCGAGCTGGGCGATCGCGCGATGCCGGAGGAGTTCGTGCCGGCGTCGACGTATCAGATCACATGAGCGGCACCGCGACGCGCGCAGCGGCACGCACGATCGGAAGCGCGTCACATGCGCATCTACGTGATGCGCATCTTCGTCGACGATCTCGAGGCGGTCGATCATTTCCCGGGGCGTCATGATGGCGTGAGGTGGCGTGTGCGTTGAGACGGGGAAACGATCGCGCCTACGCGACATCGGCGGAGTGGACCAAGGAAGTGTGTGTAGACTCGTGCTCGTTCAATGGAGCCAACATCATGCAACTTCTTGACCACGTGTCCATCGGCGTTCCGGATATCGACCGGGCACGCCCTTTCTACGACGGTGTCATGGCCGCGCTGGGCGCGATCAAGGTTTATGACCGCGGCACCGCGCTCGGTTACGGCGAACGTTGCAATGCCAACGACACCGCATCGACCTACCTGGCGATTTATCTGGATCCCGCCGAAGTCGGAACGAGCAAGCGACACTGGTGCTTCAAGGCGGCTTCCCGCGAGCAGGTGCGTGCATTTTTCGAGGCAGGGCTGTCCGCGGGCGGGCGGCCCGACGGCGACCCGGGCCTGAGGCCGCACTATCACGCCGACTACTATGCGGCCTTTGTCGTCGATCCGGCCGGCAACCGGATCGAGGCCGTGTGCCACGTTGCGCCATCGGCGCACGAGCGGCCGTGACGGCATGTGCCGACGACTGATTGCCAACGGCACGGCGTTGTGCCGTTGGGTAGCCGACGAGCGCGGCGCCGGCACGCCGCCGCGCCTCGCCGCCCGGTCGCGTTTGCTGCGCGCGCGGCTCAATCGAAGTACGTCAGCCCCATCGCGCCTTTCACCTCGGCCAGCGTCGCGCCGGCCACCTCGCGCGCGTGCATCGTGCCGCGCTTCAGGATCGCCATCACCTCCGCCTTGTCCGCCTCGAATTCGCGACGACGCGCACGGATCGGCTCGATCAGCGCCTGCAGCCGCTCGTTCAGCACGCGCTTGACGACGCTGTCGCCGAGTCCGCCACGACGATAGTGCGCCTTCAGTTCGTCGACTTTCTGCACATCGGGCTCGAACGCGTCGAGGAACGTGAACACGACGTTGCCTTCGACCTGGCCGGGATCGCTCACGCGCAGGTGGTTCGGGTCCGTGTACATGTCCTTCACGGCCTGCGCGATCTCGTCGGGCGTCGCGCCGAGCGTGATCGCGTTGCCGAGCGACTTGCTCATCTTCGCCTTGCCGTCGATGCCCGGCAGCCGCGTGACCGCCGACAGCACGGCCTCGCATTCCACCAGCACGGGCTTGTCGACCGTCGCGTTGAAGCGGCGCACGAGTTCGTTGGTCTGCTCGATCATCGGCAGCTGGTCGTCGCCGACCGGCACGTGCGTCGCCTTGAACGCGGTGATGTCGGCCGCCTGGCTGACGGGGTAGGTCAGGAAGCCGGCCGGGATGTCACGCTCGAAGCCGCGCAGGCGGATTTCTTCCTTGATGGTCGGATTGCGCTCGAGGCGCGCGACCGTCACGAGGTTGAGCAGGTATTGCGACAGCTCGGCGAGCTCGGGCACCTGCGACTGGACGACGATCGTCGAGATCGCCGGATCGATGCCGACGGCCAGGTAGTCGAGCGCGACCTCGATCACGTTCTCGGTGACGCGCTGGCGGCGGCCCATGTTGTCGGTCAGCGCCTGCGTGTCGGCGAGCAGCAGGAACTGCGTCGCCTCGTGCTGCATCTGCACGCGCGCGCGCAGCGAGCCGATGTAATGGCCGAGATGCAGCGGGCCGGTCGTGCGGTCGCCGGTGAGGATGGTCGGTCGGGTCGGGTGCGTCATGTGTGGATTGGCTCCGGGTTATCGAAGCCACCAGCCATGACGTGAGCGCAGAAACGACGATGCCGCCATGGCTGGCGGCATCACGTTCGGGACATGCAAAAGGAAACGGGCCGCCTGGGTCAGGCGCGCCACCAGCGATGCACGTTCGGCGAGGCAGGTTTGGTTTGCATTGCGCGAGTATAGCGTAGTGCGGGGATGGGCGTTGCGTCAGCGCAGGACCGACTCCATCGCGAGGTAGGCGGTTTCTGCCGACGGCCACAGCAGGTACAGCAGGCCGGCCATCAGCAGCAGCGCGCCGGCGCGTGCCAGCGGCGTGCGGTCCATGTCGCTCAGGGTGCGGATGTGCTGCTTCAGTTTCTTCATGCTTGCAGGCGCAACGTGCGCCACTCCAACGGTTGCTGCAACGGGTCGCGTGGGGCGACGCCGGGGTGTCGCGGGCTTCAACGGGGGCTGGGTGCGGCTGGGGCACCGTGTCGTCTGGGCGGGCGGCCGGGCTGGCCGGTCGCGGGCATAAAAAGGGACGGTTGAACGTCGTTTGGCTGCCGTCCACGCCCAGGCGACGGGCATCCTACCAGTTCGGCGGTGTGGACAAGGTCAAGAATTGTCGGGACAGGGGCCGCAGGGGCAGCGTCGAGTCGTTGGGACGCCACCAGCCCGGGCTGTCGTCGTCCAGATCCAGCGATGCGATCTTTCCTACCCGACGATCGCAAGGTATTCGTCAGTAGATTGCTTCAAGGACCGGGCTGCCACGGCAGACGGGCGCGCAGCTGCCGTCGTCGTCGGTGCGGCAAGCGGGTCGTTCGACGCGATGAAAGGAAGCGGCCGCCGCATCGGATGCGAAGCGGCGGCCGGGAGAAGGTGAGGAGGGGCGGCCGGGAGAAGGTGAGGAGGGGCGGCGGGCAGGTTCAGGTTCGTGGCGTGCCGTACGTCGCGAACCTGCCCACCCGCGGATCACACGACCGCGGAGCGGGAGACCCGCACCGGCACCGACTTGTACGACGGCGTGCCGCTTTCCTTGTCGATGTAGTCGAGCGGCACGAGCACGTTCGCTTCCGGGTAATACGCGCCGACCGACCCCGGCGCGATGTCGTACTCGATCGCGGTGATCTGCTCGAGGCGCAACGTGCGGCCGGATGCGGTGATCGTCTCGATGTCGACGAGGTCGCCGTGTTCGAGCCCGTACTTCGCGAGATCGGTCGCGTTCATGAACAGCACGTCGCGCCGCCCGAACACGCCGCGATAGCGGTCGTCGAGCCCGTAGATCGTCGTGTTGTACTGGTCGTGGCTGCGCAGCGTGATGAGCCGCAGCACCTGCTCGGCGCCGAGCACGTCGGCGTCTTCCTTCACGCCCTTGTAGACCGAAAACATCGCCTTGCCGGTCGGCGTCGGCCACACGCGCTCGGTGGGCGGCAGCGGCAGGCGGAAGCCGCCCGGCACGCGGATCCGCTCGTTGAACGCCTCGAAGCCGGGCACCGTCTTGTCGATCAGGTCGCGGATGCGGTCGTAGTCGGCGATCAGATCGAGCCACGCGACCTTGCTGTTCGGCAGCGTCGCGTGCGCGATCCCCGCGACGATCGCGGGCTCCGAGCGCAATTGGTCGGACGCCGGCTTGAGCTTGCCGGCCGACGCATGGACCATCGACATCGAATCCTCGACGGTGATCGACTGCCGGCCGCTCGCCTGCATGTCGAGCTCGGTGCGGCCGAGCACGGGCAGGATGTAGGTTTCCTTTGCCACCAGCAGATGCGAGCGGTTCAGCTTCGTGCCGAGATGCACGCTCAGATCGAGCTTCGCCATCGCGGGGAACGACAGCTCGGGGTCGGGTAGCGCGACCGCGAAGTTGCCGCCGAGGCACAGCAGCGCCTTGGCCTGGCCGTCGATCATCGCCTGCATCGCCTGCACCGCGTCGTGCCCGTGATGCGCGGGCGGCTTGAAGCCGCATACGTCCTCGATCTTTTGCAGGAACTCGGCCGACGGCTTCTCGGTGATGCCGACCGTGCGGTTGCCCTGCACGTTCGAGTGGCCGCGCAGCGGACAGATGCCCGCACCGGGCTTGCCGAAGTTGCCGCGCATCAGCAGCAGGTCGGCGATCAGGCGCACGGTCGCGGTGCCCTTGTTGTGCTGCGTGACGCCCATCCCGTACGTGACGATCGTCGCGTTCGACTTCGCATAGGCGAGCGCGACCTGCTCGAGCTGCGCCTGGCTCAGGCCGCTCGCGCGCTCGATGTCGTCCCACGACGTCGCCTGCAGGTCGGTGGAGAACGCGTCGAAGCCGTCGGTGTGCTGCGCGATGAAGTCGCGGTCGAGCACGTCGCCGCGCTCGGCCTCGAGCTGCAGCAGCGCCTTCATGATGCCTTTCAGCGCGGCCGCGTCGCCGCCCGCGTCGACCTGGTAGTACGTCGACGCGATGCGCGTCGAGCCGAACGACGCCATCTCGATCATGTCCTGCGGATCCGCGAAGCGTTCGAGCGCGCGCTCGCGCAGCGGATTGAACACGATGATCGGCACGTTGCGGCGCGAGCATTCGTGCAGCGTGCCCATCATCCGCGGGTGGTTGGTGCCGGGGTTGTGGCCGATCGAGATGATCAGCTCGCAGTGGTCGAAATCCTCCAGCGACACCGTGCCCTTGCCGATCCCGATCGACTGCGGCAGGCCGACGCTGGTCGGCTCGTGGCACATGTTCGAGCAGTCCGGGAAGTTGTTGGTGCCGAGCTCGCGCGCGAAGAGCTGATACAGGTACGCGGCTTCGTTCGACGCGCGGCCCGACGTATAGAACTCGACTTGCTCGGGCGGCAGCGCGCGCAGCACCTCGCCGATGCGCGCGAATGCGTCATCCCATTCGACCGCGCGGAACGTGTCGGTCGCGCGATCGTAGGCGAGCGGATGCGTGAGCCGGCCCATGTTCTCCAGCGCGTAGTCGGACATCCGCAGCAGCGACGATACCGTGTTCGCCGCGAAGAACTCGGGGGTTACGCGTTTGGTCGTCGCTTCCCACGTGACAGCCTTCGCGCCGTTCTCGCAGAACTGGAACGTCGACTTGTGTTCCTTGTCGGGCCATGCACAGCCGGGGCAGTCGAAACCGTCGGGCTGGTTGGTCCGCATCAGCACGATCGGCGCCTCGATGGTTTCCATCTGCGTGCGCACGGCCTCGGCAGTCGCGCGAAGCGCGCCCCAACCGCCAGCGGGCCCATCGTACTTCCTGATGCCTGGCACCTCGCGTCGATTTGTCATCTGAATCTCCATGAGCCGGACCCGCTGCGGGGTGGCTCGGGTTGCGCCGCGTCGCGGCGTGAGGCGGCTCCGTCCGGCGAACGGAGCCGGTCATGCGGGCCCGGGCTGCGGGGCAGGCGGGGTGTCAGTGCTTGTCCTTCTTCGCGCCGTGCGACTTTTTGCCGGACTGCTTTGCGGTGGGCGGCGGCAGGTCGGCGGGCGCATCGCTCGCGTTCGCGTTGTCGGATGCGCTGGCGGCCGCCTTGCCGTCTGGTTTCGCGTTGCCGTCGGCGTCCTTCTTCGCGTCCTTCGCGTCTTTCGCTTCAGGCGCGGCGAGCTTGTCGAACTTCACTTCGTCGCTGTCCTTGTCGTAGTCGACCTTGACGCGGTCGCCCGACTTCAGCCGGTCGGCGAGGATCTCCTTCGCGAGCTTGGTCTCGATGGTCTGGCGGATCTGGCGCTTCAGCTCGCGCGCGCCGAACTCCGGCTGGTAGCCGGATTCGGTCAGGTGCTCGACGAGCGCATCGCCCATCACGAGCGTGATGTCCTGCGCGGCGGCCGTGCGCACCACGCGGTCGAGCTGGATCTGCACGATCGCGCGGATGTTCTCCTTCGACAGCGCGTGGAAGACGATCACCTCGTCGATCCGGTTCAGGAACTCGGGGCGGAAATGGCCCTTCAGCACCTGCATCAGTTCGTCGCGGATCGCCTTGTCGGTCTTGCGCGCGGCTTCCGGCTGCGTCAGGTTGTCCATGATGATCGCTGCGCCGAGGTTGCTTGTCGCGATGATGATCGTGTTGCTGAAGTCGACCACGCGGCCCTTGCCGTCGGTCAGGCGGCCGTCGTCGAACACCTGCAGCAGCACGTTGTAGACGTCCGGATGTGCCTTCTCGATCTCGTCGAGCAGGATCACGCTGTACGGGCGGCGCCGCACGCGCTCGGTGAGCTGGCCGCCTTCGTCGTAGCCGACGTAGCCGGGCGGCGCGCCGATCAGCCGCGCGACCGCATGCCGTTCCATGTACTCGGACATGTCGATGCGGATGATCGCCTGCTCGTCGCCGAACACGGTCTCGGCCAGCGCCTTCGCGAGCTCGGTCTTGCCGACGCCCGTCGGCCCGAGGAACAGGAACGTCGCGATTGGCCGGTGGGTCTGGCCGAGCCCCGCGCGCGACAGCCGCACGGCGTCGCTGACGGCCACCACCGCGTCGCTCTGGCCCACCACGCGCTCGCGCAGCTGCTCTTCCATCTTCAGCAGCTTCTGGCGCTCTTCCTGCGTGAGTTCGGACACGGGGATGCCGGTCAGACGCGACACGACTTCGGCAACCGACTCGACTGTCACCTCGAGCGTTTCGGAGCCGGTCTTGCGCTGCCACGCCTCCATTTTTTCATCGAGCGTATTCTGCTTCTCGTTGATCTGTTCTTCGAACTGCTTCGCTTCGTCGAAGCGCTTGCGCGACGTCGCGTAGTCCTGCTCGCGTTTCAGTTGCGCGATCTGTGCTTCGCCCTCCTGGATGTCGACGGGGCGCGACGTCGCGCCGATCCGCACGCGTGCGGCGGCCTGGTCGATCAGGTCGATCGCCTTGTCGGGCAGGAAGCGCGACGTGATGTAGCGGTCGGCGAATTCCGCGGCCGCGACGAACGCGTCGTCGGCGAATGTCACCTGGTGGTGCGCCTCGAGGCTGTCGCGCAGCCCGCGCAGGATCACGATCGTCTGCTCGACGCTCGGCTCCGGCACGAACACCGGCTGGAAGCGCCGTTCCAGTGCCGCATCCTTCTCGATGTACTTCTGGTATTCGTTGAGCGTCGTCGCGCCGATCAGGCTCAGCTCGCCGCGCGCGAGCGCGGGCTTCAGCACGTTCGCGATGTCGAGGCCGCCTTCGCCGCCTCCCTGGCCCGCGCCGACGATCGTGTGAAGTTCGTCGATGAACAGGATCAGTTCGTTCTGCTTTGCAGTCACTTCGTCGATCAGCTGCTTCGCGCGCTCCTCGAATTCGCCGCGATACTTGGCGCCTGCCACCATCGAATTGATGTTGACCTCGACGAGCCGCTTGTTGCGCAGCACCTCGGGCACGTCCCCGTTGACGATCCGCTGCGCGAGCCCTTCGACGATCGCCGTCTTGCCGACGCCCGGCTCGCCGATCAGAACCGGGTTGTTCTTCTTGCGGCGTGCGAGCACCTCGATCGTGCTTTCGATTTCCTGCGCGCGGCCGAGCACGGGGTCGAGCTTGCCCTGGCGCGCGAGCGCGGTGAGGTCGCGGCCGAACTTGTCGAGGTTCGGCGTGCCGGTCGGCGTGTCGACGCGGCCGTCCTCTGCGCCCTTGCCGACCACCTTCACGACCTTCTGGCGCAGCGCTTCGGGCGTCACTCCGTACTTCTTCAGCAGCGTGCCGGCGATGCTGTCCGGCACCGATGCGAGCCCGATCAGCAGGTGCTCGGGGCCGATATACGAGTGGCCGAGATCGCGCGACGCCTGGAACGCGTATTGCACGGCCTTCTTCACGCGCGGCGAGATCGACAGCTTGTCGAGTGGCGCATCGGCGGCGGCCGTGCCGGTGTGCGCATGCTCGTCGATATACGACTTGATGTCCTGCGGCGACAGCTTCAGTTCCTTCAGCAGCGCGGCGCACACGTCGGTGTCCGCGAGCGCGTAGAGCAGGTGTTCGGAGTCGAGTTCGCTGCGGCGCAGTTCGTGCGCCTTTTCGGCCGCGCGCTGCAGCAGTTCGAGCGTCTGTTCGCTGAACGCGTCGGTCGGGTCGACCGATTCGCGCGGCACCTCGGCGGCGAGCGGCGCTTCGTCGTCGAGCCCGCCGAACAGCGACGACGAGCCGCCTCCGCCCAGCAGCGAATCGAACGGGTTCAGCATGCTCTGATGCCGCATCAGTTGACGGAAATGGTAGTCACAGATCGAAATCGTCTTGCGCTCGCCGTCCTGCATCACGGTTGCGCGCGCAACGGCCGGGCGGGCATGGCAGATATCGCAAAGTGAGGCCATGGCGGTCTGGCTCCTGTCGGTAAAAGTGGGTCGAAGGGGGAATTCCCGATGCGGTGCGGCGCTCGCGCGTCCCGACCGCGAACACACGACGCGCGGCGCGGTGGTGCGCGCGCTGCGCCCACGCTGTCGCGCAGTGCGCGCCGGCGTGTCACACGGTCGCGGTCGGGGCGGGAAGCGCGAGTGCTGCGAGGAGCCCACGGCATCGCTTCGACTGCGGTCAAAATAGCGAATCGGCGGGCGGCATCCAAGACACAGTTCCACACCGGACCGACCGCGAATTGCACCCTTACGTGCGCGCACGCGCGGGGGGCAAGGAGTACAGACGTGCGCGCACGCGGCGGCACGGGCGCGTGCGGCATGCGCCGCGTGCGCTGACTGGAGGCGGGGAGGAGCGGCACGCGAGCGTATCGCGGTGCGACATCGGCGCGCAGGGCGCCGGTTGCCGGAAAACGGAGGGAGATGCGGATTGACCAGCGCGGCGGACGTGCCGCATTGCGAGCGCGAGCGCCGGTGGCGTACGCGAACCGGTCATGGCGGGCCACACGCGCACCGCAGCCGATGCGTGCATGGCGGCCGAAGGAGAGGTCGGGTTGCACGGTACGGGCCGGACAGGGCGCCCACCGTGGCGAACCACGATCAGTCGGACAGTGTCATCGCGAGCCGTTGGCGAGCGATCTGCTTCACGTCCGTCGACAGCGCGGCATTCGGCAGATCATTGGCCCAGACGGAGAATGAATCCTCGATCAGGTTGCGCGTGTCGGGCGGCAACTCGGCCAGAATCAGCGACACGACGGTAAACAGCACGGCGGAGTCGCCGGCCTGGCTGCCGGCGTTCGCGTCGACCGTCTTCTTCAGATTGTCGACCGACGCTTGCAGCGCCTGCAGTGCATCATTCGTATCGCTCATGGCATGCTCCATGCAAGATGGGTCCGATCGGCGACGAACATGCGGCCGGCGCCGCGGCCGGTCGCGCGCGACGCCCGGTGGGCGGGCATCGCGCGCAGGCGACTGCGGTCAGGCCGCCGGATTGCCCTGCGGCGCCACGGCCACCGATGCTTCGCTCGTCAGCATCAGGAACGTGAACGTTTCGCGCAGGTACAGGCGGACGGCCTTGTCGTTATGGCTCGTGTAGCCGATCGATACGTCTTCCCCGAGGTGCAATTCGTAATCGCCGCCGCGCATCGATAGTACGCAGCCACCGCTGATCGCCGGCGCCCAGATGATCTCGCCACTGACGATGCGCTTGATGTGGCCGAGGACCGGATAACCCTGGTCGCGCGCCTCGCTGAGCGTAGTGTACGCGTCCGAGCCGAGCACCACCGAGTACGGGCCGTCGACGCCCGCGAGCCGGAGTGCTTCGAGCGCGTCGCTGATCGCATCCGGGTACGCGCTGACGTCCGCCGGCAGCGTGAGCTTGCGGTTCGACGTGCCTTCGCGGATGCCGAGGATGCCGGCGGCCGGGTAGCCGTCGAAAATAGCGTTGTCCTCGGCGAACGCGAGCCGCTGCGCGGCCTCCTTCGCCGGCTGCCAGTCGGCGTCGCGCGCACCGCGCTCGACGCTGTCGATCGCATCGCGGCTCAATTCGAACGGCACCGTCAGCTCGACGATCGTGCGCACTTCGCGCAGCCGCGCATTCACCAGCTCGCGCGGCGCGGTGACCTCCACCAGGTGCCCGGTGCCGACGGCCGACAGCTCAGGGCCGGCGGGGCCCTCGACGTCGACCACGCGGCGCCCGGCCACCGAGCGCTTGAAGGTACGTGCCACTTCCTCCTCGATCTGCTCCCAGGCGGACGAGGAAACCGGCGCGAGTTCGCGGTGCAGGTTATTCATGGGCTTTGGCTCCTTTCAGCGATCCGATGTTCAGCGAGCCGTCACGACGCGACTCGGACGAGGTGGGTGCCGGCCGCGCGGCGGTGGCGTCGGCCGGTGCGGCGCGATCGGCGAGCGCTTCGAGCAGGTCGGCCGACGGCACGAAAAACAGCGAGCCGGTGACCGCGCGGCTGTAGTCGAGCAGCCGGTCGTAGTTGCCGGGCGGGCGGCCGACGAACATGTTCTCGAGCATCTGCTCGATCGGCGCCGGCGAGCGCGCGTAGCCGATGAAATAGGTGCCGAATTCGCCGAAGCCGGGGCGCCCGAACGGCATGTTGTCGCGCAGGATCTTCACTTCCTTGCCGTCTTCGTCGAGCGTGGTCAGCGAGCTGTGCGAGCACGACGGTTTCACGTCCGGCGCGAGCTCGATGTCGGACAGCTTGGTGCGCCCGATGATGCGTTCCTGCGTCTCGACCGCGAGCGCGTTCCAGCCGGCCATGTCGTGCAGGTACTTCTGCACGATCACGTAGCTTCCGCCCGCGAATGCCGGATCCTCGTTGCCGATCACCGTGAAGTCGACCGCCTCGCGGCCTTCCGGGTTCTCGGTGCCGTCGACGAAACCGATCATCGCGCGCTGGTCGAAGTTGCGGAAGCCGTGCACCTCGTCGACGACCGTGACTGCGTCGCCCAGCGCGCCGAGCAATTGAGTGGCGAGTTCGAAGCACAGGTCCATTGCCTCGGCGCGGATGTGCAGCAGGATGTCGCCCGGCGTCGCGACGGCGACACGCTGGCCGGCGCCGAATTCGCGGAACGGATGCAGCGACGCGGGGCGCGGATCGCCGAACAGCGCATCCCATGCGTCGGCGCCGAAGCCGCATACGCAGGACAGGTTGCCGCCCGGCACGCGCTTGCCGACCGAGCGCACGAGCGCGGCGATGTCGCCGCACCACGCGCGGATCGTATCGGCGCGGTCGGCGCCCGGGTTGACGGTTGCGACGAGGAAGATCGCGCTGCGCGTGATCGGACTGTGAACGGCCTGGGAGAGCGGGGGAAGGGTTTGCATCGCGGCCTGCCGGTCAGTCATGTCGGGACGGACGGGCCGCGAACGCCGCGGCGCGCGAAGACGCACGGTTGGACTGTGTCATTCGACTGTTCTCTTTGTGACATGCGGATGAAGGACGTTGCGCGGGCGTCGCGCAACGGGCCGTGGCAGCGGCGGCCTGCCGCCCGGGCGCGCAAGGGGAGGCAGGCAGGATGGCCGCGCGTTCGCCCGGCGCATGACCTCGCCGCACTGCGTAACGTCGTCGAGCATGCAATCTAGCAGCTTCGGCGGGTCTTTGGAACACGTATCGGCAATCTGTGATTCGAATGGACTGGTCAGGGTCCGATTTCGCGTCGCGGGCGCGCGGCTGTACTCCTGAAGCGCGCGGCGCTGTGCTCTTGAGCGGGTGCGGTGCGTACAGTAGATTAGGTTCGCTCCGCCCACCGACGAGGACCATCATGATGAACCTGCTGGAAGCGATGCCGATTTTCGTCGCGGTGGTCGAGCATGGCGGGGCACCCGGTGCGGCGTCCGACCTGAAACGCGGCGACGCCATGGCGTGTACCGATGCCGGCGTCGCGTTCCACCTGTGCTGTAGGAGGACGCTGGTCGAGGTCGCGCAAGCCATCGCCCGGATCGATGCGTGCGCAACCGTTCAGGATTCACTCGGCGGGGGCTTTCCGCCGCTCGAAACCATCAACCGCGTCGACGGAGCGTCGATCGCGGCACCGATGCCATTGCACGAGTCATCGCGTTGAATACGTCCACTGTTTCCGCCGATACGGCCGCCGAGCGCATCCGCCGCCGCTTCGGACACTTCCTCCATGCGGCCGAGATGGCCGGGCTGATCGTGATCGGCCTCGCGACCGCGTTCGCGATGGCGCAGGAAGCGTGGAAGGTCGTGCTCGCGGGTGAGGTGTCGCTGACCGACCTGCTGCTGATGTTCCTGTATCTCGAAGTGCTCGCGATGGACGTGCGCTACCTGCGACTCGGCCGGCCGCCGGTGCGCTTTCCGCTGTTCATCGCGATGACGTCGCTCGCGCGCGACCTGATCCTGCGCGGCGCCACCGACAGCCCCGAGCGAATGCTGATGACCACGTTCGGGATCGTGCTGCTTGCGGTGGGCGTACTGATCCTCAGCTTCGGTCAGCATCGTTTTCCGGCGGAAGTCGACGATGTCGAGGAGGATGCGCACATGCGTCGTTAAGGCCGCGTGCCTGGCTGGCGCTTTCGGAGAATAACAAAGGATTCCATAACGATAACGGTGTCATCGTTGAAATGGACGCAGCTGGCAAGCTTGCCGTTCCCGGCGCGGATTGGCCGTTCAAGGACGGCCCGCTCGGGACGCTCGGCAATCCATATGTCGCACACGGCATGCGGATTGCTCCGGCCGCCGGATCCCGCGCACGCGTATCCAGCGTGTTGCGCCGCAGCGTCGCTGACGCTCCATGCCGGTCGCGGATCGCATACGAGCCATGCTCCGCGTTTGCGTGCGCTGCGGGGTCGGCCGTCCCTGCTCTTTTCAGGAAGGACGCCGATAATGGGATCGTTACCTCAGCCGGGAGCCACGCCATGTCCGGAAGCGACGCATCGTCTTCACGCCCCGATCTTGCGCGGGGCATTTCGCTCGATGACATCGCCGACGGCGCGATGATCGAGGGCCAGGTCGGCGACGCCACGGTGCTGCTGGTGCGCCGCGCCGACGCGCTGTTTGCCGTGAGCGCGCAATGCCCTCACTACGGCGCACCGCTGGCCGAAGGGCTGCTGGTCGGCGACACGATTCGCTGCCCGTGGCATCACGCGGCGTTCTGCTTGCGCACCGGCGAACGGCTGCGCGCGCCGGCGCTCGACGGCCTGACGTGCTGGCGCGTCGAACGTCGGGACGGCCGTGCGGTCGTGCTCGGCCCGCAGCCTGCCGCGTCGCCGCCCGTGTCGAACGCGGCCGGATGGCCCGCATCGGTGGTGATCGTCGGCGGTGGCGCGGCCGCTATCGCGGCGGCCGTGACGCTGCGGCAGGAAGGCTACCCGCACGCGATCACGCTGCTGAGCGCGGACAGCGAGCCGCCGTACGATCGACCGAACCTGTCGAAGGACTATCTGGCCGGCACGGCCGAAGCCGACTGGCTGCCGCTGCGCGGGGCGTCGTTCTATACCGACCAGCGCATCGACGTGCGCTGCGGCACGCGTGTCGCGCGGATCGACCCCGCGCAACACGCGGTCGAGCTCGCGGATGGCAGCCGCGTCGGCTACGGCGCGCTGCTGCTCGCCACCGGTGCCGAGCCGAACCGCCTGATCGTACCGGGCGCCGATCTTCCGCACGTGTGCGTGCTGCGCTCGCGCGCCGATTGCGATGCGCTGATCGGCAAGCTGAAGACCGCGCGTCGCTGCGTCGTGGTCGGCGCGAGCTTCATCGGCCTCGAAGCGGCCGCCGCGCTGCGCACGCGCGGGCTCGACGTAGCGGTGGTCGCGCCCGATGCGCGGCCGATGGCACGCGTGCTCGGCGACGCGCTCGGCGACACGATCCGCGCGCTGCACGAGTCGCACGGCGTGGTGTTCCATCTCGGCGCGACGCCCACGCAGATCGCGCAGGATCACGTCACGCTGTCGAACGGCGATGTGCTGCCGGCGGATGTCGTGTTGGTCGGCATCGGCGTGCATCCGAACTTCGCGCTCGCGCAAGACGCGGGGTTGCTCGTTGATCGAGGCGTGACGGTCGACCGTTTCCTGAAGACGAGCGCGCCGGACATCTACGCGGCCGGCGACATCGCACGCTGGCCCGATCCGCTGACGGGCGAACGCATTCGCGTCGAGCACTGGGTCGTCGCGGAGCAACAGGGAATCGCCGCGGCGCACAACATGCTCGGCCGCCAGCAGCCGTTCGACGCGGTGCCGTTCTTCTGGAGCCAGCACTACGACCTGACGGTACGCTATGTCGGCCACGCGGAGCAATGGGACCGCGTCGAGATCGACGGCGATCTCGACGCGCACGACGCTTCGGTGACGTACTGGCGCGGCAACGCCCGGCTCGCGGTCGCGACGATCGGCCGCGATCTCGATTGCCTGCGCGCGGAAGTGGCGCTCGAGCAGCAGGGCGCGACGCACGCGTGAGCAGGCTGCCGACCGTGCATTGAGCGGTGCACGCTCCGGTCAAGGTGTTGCGTATGCAACGGTCGTTGCAGTGTCGCGACATGCGCGGAGACCGCCGAACCGGACATGAGCAGATGCACCGCGACTTCGACTGCTCCGTCGAGGTGTTCCCGACGCTATTCACGATCACGCACCCGATCGCGAATAGTCCCGTGTTCCTGCCGCTGACGGCTGCGATCGGCATGACGATCGGCGTCGCCACACCCACCGACTGAGAAGGCAGCAGGCCGGAGTGCGACGCCGACGGGCGCGCGCCTTGCTCGAACAGCGCGACGGTGTCCACACCGTTTCCGCTTTCGACAAGGAGGGCCTGACATGAAAGCAGTCGTATTTCACGGCATCGGCGATATTCGAATCGATACGGTACCCGACCCGGAAGTCGCCGACGTGGCCGATGCGGTCGACGCGTATCGCGCGTTCGACGTGCGCGAGCCAGGCTGGATGAAGGTGACGCTGACGCCACGACGATGCGAACCGGAACGAGGAGGGCTGTGATGAACCAGATCAACGATCGCTACGACAACTGCATGGCCGCGTGCGACGCGTGCGCGCATGCGTGCGACGCCTGTATCGCCGGGTGCCTCACGGAACCGGAAGCGCACGCCCTGGTAGGCTGCATCGCACTCGACATCGACTGCGCGCAGCTGTGCCGCCTTGCATCGGGCGCGATGGCACGCGGCAGCGCGCTCGCGCCTCAGGTATGCGCGCTTTGTGCGCATGCGTGCGAGCTGTGCGCGGCCGAATGCCTGCAGCACGCGCACGACCACTGCCGGCGCTGCGCGCTGGCATGCGACACCTGCGCCGCGATGTGCCGCGCGATGACCTGAGCGCTCAGCGCGCGTCGTGAACCTTGCGGGCGACGCGCTGCAGCAGCGCGTCGAGCACCGCCATCTCGACGGGCTTGACGAGGTGATCGTCGAAGCCCGCGCTCGCGGTGCGTGCGAAGTCGGCCGGGCTCCCATGGCCGGACAGCGCGACACAGGTCGTGCCGGCCAGTGCGTCGATCGCGCGCAGTTGGCGCAGCAGCGTGAAGCCGTCGACGTCGGGCATCGACAGGTCGACGAGCATCAGGTGCGGAACGAAGTCGCCCGCGAACGCCAGCGCGTCGTCCGCGTTGTACGCGACGCGCGGCGCGTGGCCCTTGACCTGCAGCAGCACGGCGAGCGTGTCGGCGGAGTCGCGGTTGTCGTCGACGATGAGGATGCGCAGCGGCGCACGGGCCGGTTGTTCGGTTCTGCGCGGTGCGGGCGCATCGCCCGGCGTCGCGCGCGTGGCATGCTCGAGCGGCAGCCGCACCGTGAACGTCGCGCCATGGCCGGGGCCGCTGCTTTCAGCGGCGATCATCCCGCCGTGCAACTCGACGAACGACCGGCAGATCGCGAGGCCGAGCCCGAAGCCGTCCGACGGGCGCCGGCCCGGCACGGCTTCCTGTTCGAACAGGTCGAAGATCGATTCGAGCGAGCCCGGCGCGATGCCGACGCCGTGATCGGTTACGCGGATCGCGACGATCGGCCCCTCGGCGTGCGCGCTGACGTCGATGCGGCCGCCTTGCGGCGAGAATTTCGACGCGTTGTCGAGCAGGTTGTGCAACACCTGCACGAGCCGCGTGGCGTCGCCGCGCACGACCAGCGGATCGGCCGGCAGATCGACGCGAATGTGCTGCCCGCGCGCGGCCAGCTTCGGCTGGATGCTTTCCACGCCGCGGCAGACGAGGTCGCGCACGGTCACCGGCGCGTCGTCGAGTTCGACCTTGCCGGCGGTGATGCGCCCGACGTCGAGCAGGTCGTCGACCAACCGCGTCAAGTGTCCGACCTGGCGGTGCACGGCATCGCGGCATTGCGCGAGCCCGGGCGCCGGATCGGGCAGGCTCTGCAGCACGCCGACCGAATGGCGCAGCGGCGCGAGATGGTTGCGCAACTCGTGCGCGAGCATCGCGATGAACACGCTGAGCCGGTGCGTTGACACTTCGAGCTCGGCCAGCCGCTTGCGCTCGGTCATGTCGCGCGTGATCTTGATGAAGCCGGCGAGCTGGCCCGCATGGTCGCGCACGGCCGTGATCGTCACGCTGGCCCAGAACAGCGACCCATCCTTGCGCACGCGCCAGCCTTCGTCCTCGAAGTGGCCGTGCGCGACGGCATGCCGGAGCCCGAATGCGGGCCGCCCGGCCGCGATCGCGTCGGGCGGATAGAAACGCGAGAAATGATGGCCGACGATCTCGGCCGTGCGATATCCCTTGATGCGCTCGGCGCCCGCGTTCCACGTCGCGACGTTGCCGTGCGCGTCGAGCATGAACACCGCGTAGTCGGTGATCGCACCGACGACGGTCTCGAAGCGAAACTCGGCGAACCGGTGCCGCAGATCGCGCGCATCGTTGGGTCCGAGCGGCGGGGACGGATTGGAAATGGTGTCGTCTGTCTTCATCGGAACGGCAAGTTGGATGCGGGCGGACGAACGCCGCCCCGCCGCAGCCGGCCGGGCGGGCTGCGGCCATTCAAATCGGATTGACCCCCGAAAGCATAAGGGAGGTCAATTCACCTGAGCAATGGTGGCGCACGTCCTGTGCCGCGCGGGGCCCGTGGTGCGAAATCCTGCCGGCGGCGAGCCAGGCGGCATCGACGATCCGGACGCGCCGGAGGAACCCGGCACGGGCGGCGAATAGGGCCATAGCAGGACGACCGGCTGCGCAAAAACTGCAATCCCGTTGCAGATAGGGAGGCCCGGCAAGGGACGTTCGGCGACGCGTGGCCGATCGGCGCCGCCCGTCGGCGGGCGTCGGGCGCGAGGTGCGGGGATCACGGCGTCGACCGGAACATTGACGTCGACGTGCCGCCCCTTCGCGCCGGCCGGCCAGGCGGCACGTGACTTGCAACCAGTTGACCGACGCACGCCGCGACGCGACATGGGGCCGTGCGCGGCGCGCTTCACTTCCGGGTGTTCTTCCTATGATGCTCGAATCCGTTTCGTCGTCCGGTCCGGTCCGCATCGCGGTATTCCGCGCGCTGCAGCTCGGCGACATGCTATGTGCGGTGCCGGCGCTGCGCGCGTTGCGGCGTGGCGAACCGGCCGCGCGCATCACGCTGATCGGGCTGCCGTGGGCACGCGAGTTCGCATCACGCTTCTCGGACTACGTCGACAACTTCATCGCGTTTCCCGGCGCGCCGGGGCTCGGCGAGCAGCCGGACGCCGAGCCGGCCGCGCGCGAGGCGTTCGTCGCGGAATGCCGCGCGCGCGACTTCGATCTGGCGATCCAGTTGCACGGCAGCGGCGCGCAGACCAACGCGATCGTCGCGTCGCTCGGCGCGACGCGCACCGCCGGCTTTGTGCCGCCTGACGGCGGCACGACCGCGCTCGACTGTTCGGTCGTCTGGCGCGACGGTGAGCCCGAGGTCACGCGCGCCCTGTCGCTGATGCGCAAGCTCGGCTATCCGGACTGGGGCGATTACCTGGAATTTCCGCTCGGCGGCCTCGACTATGCGCTATGGCATGTGCTGTGCGACGAACATGCGCTCGATCCGGACCGCTACGTGATCGTTCATCCGGGCGCCCGGATGGCGTCGCGACGCTGGCCGGCCGAGCGCTTCGCGAGCGTGGCACGGCAGCTCGCGGACGACAGCTGGCAAATCGTGCTGACCGGCACGCGAGCGGAGCTTGCGCTGGCCGGTGCGTTCGTCGAACATCTCGCGCGGCCGTGCGTGAATCTGTGCGGGCGCACGCCGCTCGGCGCGCTGGCCGCACTGATCGGCCGCGCGCGGCTCGTGCTGTGCAACGACACGGGCGTGTCGCTTGTCGCGGCGGCGTTCGGCACGCCGAGCATCGTCGTCGCCTGCGGCAGCGACATGGCCCGCTGGGCACCGCTCGACGCCGAACGCCACCGCATTCTCGCGAACTATCCGGCTTGCCGGCCGTGCACGTTCGACACGTGTCCGTACGGGCACGCGTGCGCGACGGCGATCGGCGTCGACGACGTGATGGAACGGGCGGGCGAACTGCTCGCCGAGGAGAGACGTCATGTCACGTAAGCGGTTGCGCGTGCTCACCTGGCACGTGCATGGCAACTATCTGTATTACCTGTCGCAGGCGCCGCACGATTTCCATATCGTGACGAAGCCGCAGCATCCGCCCGGCTACGCGGGGCGGGCCGGGCACCTGCCATGGGGCGACAACGTGCACGAGGTGCGCGTCGAGTGCGTGCGCGATACCCAGTTCGACTGCGTGCTGTACCAGCATCACAATCAATACGCACACGACCGGTTGCGGCTCCTGAGCGACGCGCAGCGTGCGTTGCCGGCGCTGTTCGTCGAACACGATCCGCCGGGCGAGCATCCGACCGACACGCTGCACCCGGTGCAGGACCCGAACGTGTTGCTGGTGCACGTGACGCCGTTCAACGCGCTGATGTGGGACAACGGCGTCACGCCGACGCGCGTGATCGAGCACGGCGTGCTGATTCCCGACGGCGTCGAGTATCGGGGCACGCTGCCGAAGGGCGTGACGGTCGTGAACGACATCGCGCGGCGCGGGCGGTGTCTCGGTGCGGACCTGTTCGAGGTCGTGCGTCACAGCGTGCCGCTCGATCTGGTGGGCATTGGGTCGACCGAGCTCGGCGGCATCGGCGAGGTGCCGAACCCGGCGCTGCCGCAGTTCCTGTCGCACTACCGCTTCTTCTTCAATCCGATCCGCTACGCGAGCCTCGGGCTCGCGGTGATCGAAGCGATGATGATCGGGCTGCAGATCGTTGCGCTCGCAACGACGGAGATGGCACAGCTCGTGAGGAGCGGTTGCAACGGGGTCGCCGATACGCGGCCTGCCGTGCTGATCGACGCGATGCGCAGGTTGATCCGCGATCCCGACCTCGCGCGCGAGTGGGGCGCGGCGGCGAAGCGCGATGCGTGCGAGCGATTCGGGATCGAGCGGTTCGTGCGTGAATGGGACAGCGCGTTGTGCGACGTCGCGTCGTGAGCGGTTCAGCCGCCGAGGCGGCGCGCTTACGGACTCGTTGCGCTCGGTGGCGCGCCCGCGCTCGCGGCGCCACTTGCACTATTTGTACTACTTGCACCACTCGCGCCTGGCGCCGGTGCTGGCGCGCCGCTCGCGGCATTGCGCTCGTGTTCGGGCAATAGCGCGAGGCGGTTGTACAGCGTTTTCAGGCTGATGCCGAGCGCTTTCGCGGTGCGCGGCTTGTCGCCGTTGAAATGACGCAGCGACGCGACGATGAAGCGCTGCTGCGTCTGAGCGAGCGTCGTGCCGATATGCAGCGTCATCGCATTGTGTCGGACTTCCTCTCGCGGCTGTTGCCGACGCGGCAACTGCAGTTCGATCTGTTCGTCCGCGAGGATGAATGCGCGCTCCAGCGCGTTGCGCAGCTCGCGCACGTTGCCGGGCCACGAATACGCGCGCAGTGCCTTCATCGCCTGCATCGACAGACGCTTGCGCGTGCGGTGCCGCGCGTTCAGCCGTTCGACGATCTGCAGCGCGATGTCGCCGATGTCGTCCTCGCGCTTCCGCAGCGCGGGCACGTGCAGCGCGATCGTCGCGATCCGGTAGAAGAGATCCTCGCGTAGCCGACCGCTGCGCACGGCTTCCACCGGATCGTGACGCGTGGCCGCGACGATCCGCACATCGAGCGGAATCGCTTCGTGACCGCCGACGCGCATGATCGTGTTCGACTCGAGCGTGCGAAGCAATTTCACCTGCAATTCCGCCGGCATTTCCGCGATTTCGTCGAGAAACAGCGTCCCGCCGCGCGCGGCTTCGAACATGCCCACATGTTGCGCAACGGCGCCGGTGAAGCTGCCTTTCTCATGTCCGAACAAATGCGATTCAGCGATGTCTTTCGGAATTGCACCGCAATTGATGGGCACGAACGGGCCGCGCCGGCGCGGGCTCATGTCGTGGATGAGCCGCGCGACGATGTCCTTGCCGGCGCCACTTTCGCCGACCACCAGCACGCTGACGCGTGTGCTTGCGACGCGCGAAACTTTCAGCAGCAAGTTCTGAATCGTTCGCGAGCGGCCGAACAGTCGCGTGCCGTCATCGTCGGATTTCGACATGAGTGATATCGCGTCGGGAAGTATTGACCGAAACCGTCGAAGACTGGATGAAAAAATGACCGACACACGTCATTTTTTCATGTGGAAATCATACCTTTTATGCCGGAATCGCCGGATTGAATCTGGCAATGCCACCGCGGCCGGCGGATAGATTTATTCGATGAGTGGCGATCGCGCGACGTGCTTCTTCTATACTGCTAAGCACTCGATTGTCATGGCAGGACAGCTAGTCTGCTCATTCGTGTGCAGTGCGGACTTGCATGCCAAATACCGGTGTCGTGCCCGCATTGCATGCCCGCCGCGGTTTCGGTCGATGCTTGGTGCCGGGGCCGCATCACAAGGAGCTTCGATGCCTTATGTCCTGATCGTCGAAGACGATGCCGATACACGCACGATGCTCGCGACGCTCGCCCAGGCGCAGCAACTCGCCTGCGACACGGCCGCGACGCTCGAAGAAGCGCGCACGCTCGTTTCGACGCATACCCCCGATCTCGTGTTGTGCGACCTCGTGCTGCCGGACGGCAACGGGATGGATCTGTTCGACGCTTTGCCCAAGCACGCGCATTGCGAAATGGTGCTGACCACCGGTCACGCAAGTCTCGAAACCGCGATCGACGCATTGCGGCGCGGCGCGACCGACTATCTGGTGAAACCGCTCAACATGCAGCGACTGAACAGCATCTTCGCGCGCGTGCCGCGCACCACCGCGCTGCACGAGGAAATCGCCGAATTGCGCTCCGAGCTGAAGCGTCTCGGCCGTTTCGGCCGGATGCTCGGCAATTCGCCCGCGATGCAGGCCGTCTACGATGCGATCGGCCGCGTCGCGCGCACCGAAGCGTCGGTGCTGCTCACCGGCGAGTCGGGCACGGGCAAGGAGCTCGCCGCGCAGACGGTTCACGATTTGAGCCTGCGCCGCCGCGGCCCGTTCCTCGCGGTGAACTGCGGCGCGATCGCGGCGAACCTCGTCGAGAGCGAAATGTTCGGCCACGACCGTGGCAGCTTCACCGGCGCCGAGCGGCAGCACAAGGGCTTCTTCGAACGCGCCGACGGCGGCACGCTGTTCCTCGACGAAATCACCGAGATGCCGGTCGAATCGCAGGTCAAGCTGCTGCGCGTGCTGGAAACCGGGCGGCTCACGCGGCTCGGCTCGACGCGCGAGATCGACGTCGACGTGCGCATCGTCGCGGCCACCAACCGCGATCCTGAAGCCGCGATGGCGGACGGCAAGCTGCGGCCCGACCTCTATCACCGGATCAACGTGTTCCCGATTCCGCTGCCGCCGCTGAGCGCGCGCGGCGACGACATCCCGATGCTCGCCGATGCGTTCCTGCAGCGCTACAACGAGGAAAGCGGCCGCAACCTGCGCTTCGCGCCGGCCGCGCGCGAAGCGCTGAAGACCTACGCGTGGCCCGGCAACGTGCGCGAGCTGCGCAACTTCGTGCAGCGTGCGAGCATCTTCACCGACGCGGACGTGATCGACACGCTGCCGCCGCCGATCATGGAGGAACTGTCGAACATGGTCGACTCGGACGAGGAGCGCGTGACGGTGCCGTTCGGCACACCGCTCGAGGAAGTCGACCGCAAGCTGATCCTCGGCACGATCGCGCAATGCGGCGGCGTGAAGGCCCAGGCGGCGGAGGTGCTCGACGTCAGCCTGAAGACGATCTACAACCGGCTCGCGCAACTGGAAGACGAAGTGGAGAAACCGGATTCCTGATGTCGTGCCGGACGTGCTCATGCGCGCGCACCCGCACAGCGACGCGTTTCTTCGTTGAGGCGGCGGCGCATGCGCTCGACATGCGGCGGCAACGTGCGCCGCTCGCGCAGGATCCACGGTAGGCGTTGCGAACGCGGGCGTGATGCTGCGTTCGCGCCACAGGCCCGGTAACATGCGGAGCCTGTGCGCGCGGCATCTGCGCGGTAGGGCGTGGTCAGGCGCGAGCGCATCCTGCGGGCACTCGGTGATCGGCTGGTCAGCGCGACGCGCGGGCGTGTCCTCGATCGCAAAGCGTTTGTCGGGGAAACTGTTGGCCACGCCCTGATGCAGCCGGCGCACGCGGCCGCGCGCATCGAACGTCATGACGAGCGGGATCCCCAGATGCTTCCTCACGCGTAGCGCGGCCTCACCCGACGACATGAAGCAGTTCGCGTGCATCACATCGACCGGGTCGGGATCCTGCCGCATGCGCGCCGTCATGTAGTAGTTCGCAAGCGCGCCCATATCAGGCAGCAGCCGTTCCTTCGGGATTTCGTCGGGCGCGCCGACCGGCACGTGGATCACCCCGAGCGGCGACGCATCTCCACTGATCAACGTGATTCTTTGCATGGTGCTGCTCCCGAGGTCGGGGCCGCGCCGGCCAGCCCCGTTGCGTCCCCCTCCGGCAATCGCCATACCCGGCACTTTGCTGGGCGCATGTCCCGTCCCCACGCCGAAGAAATTACAACGCATTGGATGAAAGCGCTTCCGATCAGCGTGTCGCGCGTGCGCGCGGCGTGTTGCGCGCGGCACGCGATTTGCGCCACCCGGATGTCCGCCGGCCATGCCGGCATCACCCGACAGGAGGTCCCGATGAAGGTATTCCCGTTGCAAGCCCGCGCTCCGCGATTCCGCCGTCGTGCCGCGAAGCGTCTCGGCATGGCGGTCGCGATCGCCGCGGCCACTGCCTGTATCGCCGTCGCGCCGAACGTGTTCGCCTCAGGAGACGACGGCACGGCATCGTCATCCATGTCGTCGTCGACGCATTCGAGCACCGGCACGAAGATCCGCGACGCGACCATCACGACCAAGGCGAAAGCCGAGCTGGTCGGCACGAGCGGCCTGTCGGCCGGCGACATTCACGTGAAGACGCGCCACGGCATCGTGATGCTGACCGGCAGCGTGCCGGACGACCAGCAGCGTGCGCAGGCCGTCAGCGTCGTCAAGCAGATCGACGGCGTGCGGGACGTGCGTAACCAGTTGACCATCCGCCCGCAATAACCTCTGCCCCGCAGAAGGAGTCCAGTGATGAAGTGCATGCTCAAACCGGTCGGCGAGCAGACGATCGTGATCACGGGCGCCACGAGCGGCATCGGCCTCGTCACCGCGCGCAAGGCGGCACGGCGCGGGGCGAAGCTGGTGCTGTTCGCGCGCAACGAGGCCGCGCTGAACACGCTGTGCGAGGAAATCCGCCAGCACGGCGGCCTTGCGGTGCCGGTCGCCGGCGACGTCGGCATTCTCGAGGACCTGCAACGCGCGGCCGCGAAGGCGGCCGATACCTATGGCGGCTTCGATACGTGGGTCAACAACGCGGGCGTGTCGATCTTCGGCACGGCTGCGGCCGTGCCGCTCGAGGATCAGCGCCGGCTGTTCGACACCAACTACTGGGGTGTCGTGCACGGCTCACTCGTCGCGTCGGACCATTTCCGGCGCAAGAGCGATTTCCACGGCGGCGCGATCATCAACATGGGCAGCGAGGCGTCCGATGCGCCGTTGCCGCTGCAAAGCGCGTATGCGGCGTCGAAGCACGCGGTGAAGGGCTTCACCGATTCGCTGCGCCTCGAGATCGAGTCGGATCACCTGCCCGTGTCCGTCACGCTCATCAAGCCCGCCGCGATCGACACGATGTTCGTGATGCACGCGAAGAACTACATGAACGTCGAGGCGACGCTGCCGCCGCCGATTTACGACCCGGACCTCGTCGCCGACGCGATCCTGTTCGCCGCCGCGCACCCGCGCCGATCCCTGTTCGTCGGCGGCGCCGCGAAGCTGACGTCGGCCAGTGCTTATCACGCGCCGCGCCTGTTCGATCGCATCGCGGCCACGCTGTTCTCACGCGGCCAGCGCACGGTGCGCCCCGCGCGCCCGCGCGACGACAACGCGCTGTACGAGTCCCGCCATGCGCTGCACGAGCGCGAAGGAATGGAAGGGCCCGTGCTGCGCGGCTGTGCGTACAACGCGGTGGTGCAGCAGCCGAAGGTCGCGGGCGCGGTTGCGCTCGGCGCCGCGGCGCTCGTGGTTGCCGCGCTGGCACGTGCGCGGCGTGCCTCGACGTAACCGCGTTCCGTTCCGTTTCCCGGTGTCTCATTCGAAGGAGGTTTCGATGTCATCCCGACAACATACGGGCCACGAATACAGCCACGCTCGCGCGCACGAAGGCGAGCGCACGCAGCAGGACCACGACAAGGGCGGTCACCAGGCGGGGCACGGCAAGGCGCCGGGCCCGGTCGACGTGCAGAAGGCGCTGAAGGGGATGGACTATCCGGCGAGCAAGTCGGATGTCGTCCAGTGCGCGGAGCGGTCGCACGCCGACCCGCACATGCTCGACATGCTCAGGCAGATACCCGATCGCGAATACCGCACGCCGGCATCGGTATCGAAGGAGCTCGGGCGGCTGATGTGAGCGCCGCCACGTCGCGTCGCGCACGCCGTCGCGTGTGCGGCAGCTTACGGTCACGAGGAGCACGAACATGGCGATGATCGTCGCAGGACGATTTACGACGTTCCATGAAGCGGAAGGTGGCGCGCGCCACCTTTACGAGCGCGCGTTCGGCCCGGACGACGTGTCGATCTTCTTCCTGAACCCGGGCGGCCAGCACGCGCGCTTTCCGATCGGCGGCGACGTGTATGCCGATACGGCTGCGAAGCCGGGTGGCCGTGGCGCGATGGTCGGCGCGCTGCGCGGGCTGCTGATCGGCGCGATCGTCGGGCTGATCGTCTATGCGCTCGGCGTGCACGACTGGTTCGTGCCGGCCGCCGGCGCGCTCGCCGGTGCGTATCTCGGCGCATTCGGCGGCGCGCTCGGGCGGATGCGCGGCGAGCAGGCCGAAGGCAAGGGCACGCTTGCACGTACCGAAACCGGCGTGATCCTGGCCGCACGCGTGACGGCGACGACCGCGGCCGCCGCGGAAGACGTGCTGCGCGCGACCGGCGCGCAATCGATCGAGCGTGTCGAAGGCGACTGGCAGGACGGCGAGTGGCGCGACTTCGATCCGGTGCGCCGGCCGGACGGCACCACGCAGGGCCGCCCGCGCTGAACGAGTCGTTTGCGCCTGTGCCTGCGTCTGCAGCGCGGCGTGCCGCCGCGTGTGCCGCCGCGCGGTACACGGCACGCTGCTTGCGGTGCATTCGCGACACCCGTTCAAGGAGGAACCCATGACCGTCGCCAGGACACCGCCACCCCAGACGCAGACGCAACAGCCAGGCCGCGAGCGGGAGATGCGCCCGAAGCCGCGCGGCGAAGCGGCCGATTACGTCGGCAGCGGCAAGCTGGCCGGCAAGGTCGCGCTCGTGACGGGCGGCGACAGCGGGATCGGCCGCGCGGTCGCGATCGGTTTCGCGAAAGCGGGCGGGCGCATCGTCAATACCGCGTCGGTGACCGCGTATCACGGCAGCCCGAAGCTGCCCGACTGCTCGGCGACCAGAGGTGCGATCGTCGCGTTCGCGACATCCACGCTGCCGACGCACAGGCATCACCTCCGCATGGCGGAGGCACTCCAGTGCAAGGTGGGCGCGCAGTAACGCGCGTCCGCTTCAACCCCAGGGCCGCGCGGGCGGCCCGTTTTTTCGGAGAAGCAGTCATGGCCCATCGACAATCGAAGCATGCAGGTATCCTCGAATTGCTCTGCCAGGCATACGAGACCGAGCTTGGCGGCGCGAAGATCTACGAGGCCGCGCTCAAGTGCGCGACCGACGAGGACCTGCACAAGGAATGGGAGAAGTACCACCGCGAAACGATGCATCACCAGGACGTGCTGCGCAAGGTATTCGAAACGCTCGGCCTCGATCCGGATACGAAGTCGCCGGGCCGTGCCGCCGTGGAGGCGACCGGCAAGTCGCTCGTCCAGGTGATCGAGCAGGCGAGGAAGCAGGCCGAGCCGGCGGTCGCGCAGGTCGTCGCGGCCGAATGCGTGGTGCTGGCCGAAACCAAGGATCACCTGAACTGGGAACTGATCGGCTACGCGGCCGACCAGTTGCGCGACGGCGATGCGGCGAAGGCGCTGAAGGCTGCGCACGATGAAGTCGAGGCCGACGAGGACCATCACCTCTATCACACGCGCGGCTGGGCGCGCGAGATGTGGATCGACTCGATGGGCTTCAAGGCGGTGCTCCCGCCGCCGGAGGAAGTGAAGAAGGTCGAGTCGGCGGCCGATGCGGCGCGTGCCGAAAAGTCGCGCGGCAAGATGATGTAACCATGCCGATCGGGCAACCGGGCCATGCTGCTCGCGCGGCCGCCCGGCTGTCCGATATCGTTGCGCCGCCGTCCCGGTCCTCCCCGGTTGAACGGTTGCTGACGCAACCACACCGTTCCGGTCAGGTCAGCATGTCCGCGGCGATCACGATTACCGATCCCGCCATCGGCACGACCGCCAGCCTCCCGAACACGTTCGATGCGATGCCGCTGCCCGGCTGGCCGGCCAGCATGATGCGCGCGGCGGCAGGCGCCGCACCGGGCACTGGCTGCGGCGCATGTTCCCACAGCCCGCAGCGGCGGCAGGCGTCGAGCGTGGCCGGTGCATCGTCGGCGGCGACGACCGAAAGCGCCGCGATACAATTCGCCCCCCACGACGATACGGACGCCGGCGACGTGCTGCCGTGACGCGCGGCCGTGCCGCTGACGCCGCACCTGTCTGGAACCGGCGCGTGGCCGCGCACGATCGAGCGTGGCCGATCGGGAGCCTTCCACGGCACGTGTAAAACGGCATCGGGCGTCGTCGTGCCGCGCGCATTCGCCCGCCGCAGGCGGCACGGCGGCGCGGCCGGCGCGTCGCAGCCGGGCATTTCGCGGCTGGGTGTGCTTGTCCGAATCGTGCACAATACCCGGCATTAGAGATGCGGAGACCAGGCCCGTGGGAATCAACTTCGATTTGACCGACTTGCAGGCGTTTCGCGCGGTGGTGGAGCTGGGAAGTTTCCGGAAGGCCGCCGAGGCGATCAGCATTTCGCAGCCCGCGTTGAGTCGCCGGATCGACAAACTGGAGGAAGCGCTCGGCGTGCGTCTGTTCGAACGCACGACGCGCAGCGTCACGCTGACGACGGTCGGCCGCGTGTTCGCGCCGAGCGCCGAGCAGCTGCTGGACGATCTCGACGTCGCGCTGCTTGGCATCCGCGACGTGTCGTCGAGCCGCCTCGGTCACGTGACGATCGCGTGCGTGCCGTCGGTGGCGTACTACTTTCTGCCGAACGTGATCGCGAGCTATCATCGCCGCTTTCCGCGCATCAGGGTCAAGCTGCTCGATGCGAGCGCGAACGAGGTGCTGAGTGCCGTCATCAGCGGCGAGGCCGATTTCGGTGTGAGCTTCATGGGCAGCCAGGAGTCCGAGGTCGAGTTCAAGCTGCTGCTGCAGGAGCGCTTCGTTGCCGCGTGCCGGCGCGATCATCCGCTCGCGCGCAAGAAGCGCGTGACCTGGAACGAGCTTTACGAGTACGAGTACGTGTCCGTGGACAAGACATCCGGCAATCGCTTGTTGCTCGATCAGGCACTGACGAGCGTCGCGCCGCGTGCGCCGAGCGTGTGCGAGACGCGCCACGTGACGACCATGCTCGGGCTGGTCGAGGCGGGGCTCGGCGTCGCCGCGGTACCGTCGATGGCGATGCCCGGACACGACCATCCGCTGCTCACGAGCGTGCCCCTCGTCGAACCGGCGGTCAAGCGCCGGGTGGGCATCGTGAAACGGCGTGGACGCCCGCTGACGCCGGCCGCGGAGGAGTTTCACCGAGCGGTTGTCGACGCCCGACGCGGCGGTGCGCCACACGGCGATGCATCGAAGTAATGCACGCGACGAATACGACCGGAACATCGAGGAAGACCACACCGTGAGGCTGGAAAGACCGCTGCATTCGCTCTACGTGCAGGTTCTGCTGGCGATGGCGCTCGGCGTGAGCGTCGGCCACTTCTGGCCGTCGGCAGGCGCGTCGCTCAAGCCGCTCAGCGACGCATTCGTCGGTCTCGTACGGATGATGATTGCGCCGATCGTGTTCTGCACGATCGTCTCCGGCATCACGTCGCTGGCGAACGGGAAGGCCATCGGGCGCACGATCGTCCGCGCGCTGGTGCTGTTCTATCTGCTGACCGCCGCCGCGCTCGCATTCGGGCTCGTCACCGCGTTCGTGCTGCGGCCCGGCGCCGGCATGCACGTCGACGTGCGCCATCTCGACGCGAGCGTTCTGGCGCAATACGCGCAGCATGCGCAACCGCGCGGATTCATCGCGTTCGCGCTGAGCGTGATCCCGGATACGATGCTCGGCGCGTTCCAGCAGGGCGAGGTGCTGCCCGTGCTGCTGCTGTCGCTGCTGTTCGGTTTTTCGTTGAACGCGTATCCGCAGGCCGGGCGGCCCGTGCTGGCGCTGATCGACGGCGTCGCGCAGATCGTCTTTCGCGTGCTCGCGATGATCATGCGGCTCGCCCCGCTCGGCGCATTCGGCGCGATGGCCTTCACGGTGGGCCGCTTCGGCATCGGCTCGGTCGGCTCGCTCGCACGGCTGATGGTGTCGTTCTACGTGGCCTGCGCGCTGTTCGTCGCGCTGGTGCTCGCGCCGCTCGCGCGGTTGCACGGTTTCGCGTTGTGGCGGCTGTTGCGCTACATCCGCGAGGAGTTGCTGATCGTCCTCGCGACGTCGTCCACGGAACCGGTATTGCCGCGGCTGATCGTCAAGCTGGAGTCGCTTGGTTGCGACAAGGGCGTCGTGGGGCTCGTGCTGCCGGCCGGCTACTCGTTCAACCTGGACGGCACCGCGATCTATCTGACGCTCGCGGCATTGTTCATCGCCCAGGCGTGCGATGTGACGCTTTCCGCGCCGCAGATCGCCGTGATGCTGGCCATCATGCTGCTGACGTCGAAGGGCGCGGCCGGCGTGTCCGGCAGCGGGCTCGTCGCGCTCGTCGCGACGCTCGCCGTGATGCCCGACCTGCCGGTTGCCGGCGTCGCGCTTCTGGTCGGCATCGATCGCTTCATGTCCGAGGCGCGTGCGCTGACGAGCGTGATCAGCAACGCGTGCGCTGTGATCTTCGTGTCGATGCGGGAAGGGGCGTGCGATCGTGCGCGGCTCGCGCGGATGCTGAACGCGACCGAACCGGCTGGCCCGAATGGCGCGGATGAATCCGATGCCGGCACCGGGCCCGACGGGAAGGCGGTCTGACGCGCACCTTCCCGTGGTCCGTGCTCAATGTGCGGAAACGGAATCCAGTCCGGTCGAGTTCACTTCGGCCTGCACGTCGGGCGACGCGAGATAGTCGAGAAGTGCCTTCGCTTCCTGCGGGTGGTGCGCGCCGACGGGGATGCCGGCCGCGAAGCGCGTGACGGACTGCAGCGACTCGGGAATCTTCCCGACGAAGGTCGCGCCCTTCACGGGCAGCAGTTCGCTCACCTGCTGGAAGCCGATCTCGTAGTCGCCGTTCGCGACCACGGATGCGACCGGGATCCGCGGGATCATGGTCGCCTTCGATTTCACCTGGTCCTCGATGCCGAGCTTCCTGAACAACTCCCGCTCGATGTAGACGCCGCTCGCGCTGTCCGAGTAGGCGATCGACTTCGCATGCAGCAGAACCTGCTTGAGGCCTTCGGCCGTGCTGATGTCGGGTTTCGCCGCGCCGTCGCGCACGACCATGCCGATGCGCGAATCGGCCAGCTCGACGCGCGATCCGGCGATCACCTTGCCTTGCCGGATCAGATCGTCGAGCGCATAGCCGACCATGATGACGGCGTCGGCCGGCTCGCCGCGCGCGAGCCGGTTCGGAATCGCTTCAGGCGATTTGCCCATCGACGGGCCGAGCGCGGTATCGAGGGTGTTGCCCGTGCTGGACGCGAATCGCGGGCCCAGCAGTTTGTAGGCGGCGGTGAAGCCGCCCGAGCTCATCACGTGCAGGTCGGCGGCTTGCACGTTCGCCGTGACCGCCGAGGTGGTGACGAGCGCGGTGGCGCAGAGTTTCAGGAGCAGGTTTTTCATGGTCGTGGTCTTGGCCGTATGGAGTCGGGACAGGTCGTTCGGCATGACGCGGCTTCAGTGCGCCGGCGTCAGCGTGGGCGTCCGGCGGCGATACAGCGCGAACGTCGCGAGCAGCGCGCACACCGCGGCGAGGCTCATCCAGTAACCGGGGGCGGCCTTGTCGCCGGTCATGTGAATGAGTGCCGTCGAGATGGCCGGCGTGAAGCCGCCGAACACGGCCGTGGCGAGGCTGTAGGCGAGCGAGAAGCCTGCCACGCGCACTTCGACGGGCATCACTTCCGTCAGTGCGACGACCATCGCACCGTTGTAGATCCCGTACATGAACGACAGCCACAGAAGCACGAGCAGCATGTTGACGAACGATGGCGCATGCGCGAGCAGGGACAGCGCGGGATAGGCCGTCGCAATCGCGAGCAGCGTCATGCCGACGAGCAGCGGCCGGCGGCCGATGCGATCGGACAGGGCGCCGCCGATCGGCAGCCACACGAAGTTCGACACGCCGACGCACAGCGTCACGAGCAGGCTGTCTGCCGTGCTGAGGTGCAGGACCGTCTTGCCGAAGGTCGGCGCGTAGACGGTGATGAGATAGAAGCTCGTGGTGGTCATGGCGACCAGCATCATGCCGGCGACCACGACGCCCCAGTTGCGCGCCAGCGTACCGAACACTTCCTTCATGCCCGGACGATGCTTGCGGGCCTTGAACGCCTGCGTTTCCTCGAGGTTGCGGCGCAGCATGAAGATGAACGGCACGATCATGCAGCCGACGAAGAACGGCACGCGCCAGCCCCACGCGGCGATGGCCGACGTGCTCAGCCATTGATTGAGCGCGAAGCCGAGGCCTGCCGCGACGACGATCGCGACCTGCTGGCTGGCAGACTGCCAGCTCGTGTAGAAGCCCTTGCGGCCAGGCGTCGCCATCTCGGCGAGATAGACCGACACGCCGCCGAGCTCGGCGCCTGCCGAAAAACCCTGCAGCAAGCGCCCGACCAGCACGAGCACGGGCGCGAGCAGGCCAATCGTCGCGTAGCCCGGCACGAACGCGATCAGGATCGTGCCGCTTGCCATGATCGCCAGCGTGACGATCAGGCCCTTTCGGCGGCCGACGTCGTCGATGTATGCACCCAGCACGATCGCGCCCAGCGGCCGCATCAGGAAGCCTGCGCCGAATACGGCGAAGGTCATCATCAGCGACGCGAACTCGCTCGCGGCGGGAAAGAACACGGCGGAGATCTGGGTGGCGTAGAAGCCGAACAGGAAGAAGTCGAACTGCTCGAGGAAGTTGCCGGCCGTCACGCGGAATACCGCGGCGGCCTTCGAACGTCCGGTCGGAAGGCTGGGCGAGGGGTGCATCAGGGTGTCTCCAGAGAATGCAGGAAATGCGCGGGGAGCGATCGATTGTCGTTTCGGCAATCTTCTCCCGAAGACGAGAAAACGATAAGTGCGATTTTCGGAAGGATTGATGTTGTTTGGTTATCAATCGGGCGGCGCGCTACGCCAGTCGCGCACGGCCGGCGACCGACGACGCCGGCCTCGAAGGATCGGCACGCCTCGGAGATCCGTCGAAAAGCCTCAAAAAAAGCCCCGCATTCGCGGGGCCTGTCGCCTGAACCACCGACAAATCACGAACGGTCAATGCCGCCCGCGCGTGCGCGGATCATTCAGTTCCTCGGTCGGATCGGTGAGCCCGAGCTCGTCGCCCGCGCTCCAGTACGGCGTGCTGCCATAGAACTCGTGCAGCGGCGCGGCCCATTGCGGGTCTGCCATCGCCGGCCAGTGATCCTTGTCGAAGCCCGGCGCGTTGCGGATCCGCTCGGACGACACCGACAGCAGGAAACACTTGCGTTCGGTATCGAGCGTGAGTGCGCTCCATGGAATCGCGAGCAGCTTGTCGCCGATGCCGAGCAGGCCGCCGCTCGACAGCACGGCGTACGCGACGCGGCCCGAGCGCACGTCGAGCATGATGTCCTTGATCTTGCCGACGTCGTCGCCATCGGTCGTGTAGACCTTGTTGCCTTCCAGCGTGTCGGCCGCCATCACGTCGGGGCCTGGGCCGGCCGCCGTCGCGGCGCCCTTGCCGATGATGCGCGTCTGTCCTCGATCGGAAGTCTGCATGGTTGTCCTCCTGGTTGCGTGGAGCGCGGCCGTGCCCGGGATGGGCCCTGCGGGTCGCGCGGGTTGTCGGGCGGGGCGAGGATCGCCCCGTCACGTACGCTTCTTCGGTTGCGACACGCCTTCGAGCGTGTTCGCGACGTCGTCGCGCGCGGGGCCGGCCGTGCGCGTCGCGATGTCCGCGAGCGACAGCATGCCGACGAGGCGCTGGTCGTGATCGACGACGGGCAGGCGGCGCAGTTGCGCGTCGGCCATGTAGTGCTGGATCTCGTCCAGCGGATCGTCCTCGAAACACCATTCGATCGGGCCCGACGCAACTTCGTGGATCCGCGTCTCCGGCGGCTTGCCGGCCGAGATCGCGCGCACCGCGAGGTCGCGGTCCGTGACCATGCCGATCAGCCGGTTGTTGTCGCACACGGGCAGCGCGCCGATGTCGTAGCGCTCCATCAGTTGTGCCGCATGACGGATCGAGTCGGTCGGCGCGATGTGCACGACGTCCTGCGACATGATTTCGTTGACGCGCTGCATGAAGTCCTCCTTGCGGCTTGAAGCGGGGCCGTGCGATTCAGCAAGCGGCGTGCCGCTCGGCACGGGTGTCCGTCGAATCGCCGACGGTCATGCGTCGCGGCGCTTGGCCGGGTCCTGCCACGGGCCGTCGTCGTGCGTGCCCGGCGGCGTGTCGGGCTCGATGCGCGTGATGCCGCCGGTCGCCGGCGGATCGCTCGCGGGGAACGTGTCCTCGAGCTGCTTGTCGATATGCCGCTCCGAGTGGCGCGTTTTCGTGTGGTCCTGGTCCTTCAGCGGCGGCGACGGGGCGGGGTGCGGTTCGTGCGCCGGCGCGTCGCGGCCGGAACGGGTCGAATCTTTCATGGCAGGGCTCCGTGTCGGTGACGATGAGGCGGTATTGGCGCAACGGCCGTGCCCGCTGCATCCGGACGGCACGCGACTTGCCGCGTGACTTGCCGCGTCGGTGGCAACGACGACACCACGGCGCGCGACGCGCCGCCTGCATACGCACATCAAGCGGGAGGGCACGATGACGATTCCGAAACGGCGGCCAGGCGTGCGCTATGAAGTCAACGTATGTGGCGGAGGGTTCGAGTCGGTGAAGCGCCACTTCATCACGTGGAAGCAGGCGCCGCTGATCTACCGGCCCGATCGCCGCATGTTCGAAGGCAAGGCCGACGTGAGGCTGCTCGACGAGACGTTCGGCTCGACGGAGCCGGCGCGCTTCGCGCTGCAGCGCGCGTGCGAGCCGGCCGATCCGTATGCGCTCGCCGCGCGGGTGCGCGACGACGACCACGCGCTGTGGCTCGTGATGGCTGCGTACGACGGGTAGCGCGATGGTCTTGAAAGAATTGCAGCGCGCGGTGTAGGGAAGACACGTCGCGCCGAGGGGCGGCCTGTGCGTGAGCGCGTCGACGCGCGGCAAGCGCTGACAAAGGCCGGCATGCGGCTTGCGGACCCTGGCGCATCGAGCGGCGAACGCGCCGCGCCGCGATCCGGTTCCGCGAGGAGCGCGCAACGATCGAATGCCCATGAACAGCGACGCCACCCGAAACCCTGCTCAGTCGATGCACCGGCCCGAGCCGCCTGTGCCCGACGTCGAGCCGGACCCACAACCGCCCCCGCCGGACGACCTGCCGCCCGGCACGCCCGAGCCGTATCACGATCCGGAAGGCGATCCGCCAGCGCAGCCGCCACCGCAACGTGAGCCGCCGACGCGGGAGCCGCCGATCCACGCGCTGGCGACGGGACCGAACGGCGCGCAGGGCGACCGGATGATGCCGCGCACGCCGCCGCCGATGCAGCACTGACGTATGGCACGTCGCGCGGCGGCCGTGCGCGGACACACCGGCGCGCCGGTGCGCAGCCGATGCGTCCGCCCGGCGCGAATTCCGTGCCCCTAACTTGCCGGCACTTGTAAAAAAGGGGCAGCCGGAGCCGCCGCAAGCGGGGTGCGAACCCGCGAGAGCCGCGACGGACGGCGCTTCGCCACCTTGGCATGGAAGCTGCGTGAATTCGTCTACACGCAATTCAGCATACCGCCAGGAGGGCATCGATGTCCGTCACGCTAGCGCTCCAGATGCGACAGCATCTGGCACTCACGCCTAGGCTTCAGCAGTCCCTTCGCCTGTTGCAGTTGTCTTCGCTCGAATTCCAGCAGGAACTGCGGCAGGCGCTCGACTCGAATCCGTTTCTCGAAGATGGCCAGGGCGACGACGAAGTCGCCGCCGACGTGCCCGAACCCACCGCGGACGCCGCGCCGCCCGAGCCGCCGCCAGAGCACGAGGACGTGCGTCCGCCTGACGGCGAGGTGTCGTATACGGCGGCTCCGGCGCCGCGCGGCACGAGCCGCCAGGCCGACGACACGAGCGACCTGTCGCCCGGCGAGTGGATGGCGGCCGAGCCGTCGCTGCACCAGCAACTGCACGATGCGCTGCGCCTTTATCCGCTGAACAAGCGCGACCGCGAAGCTGCGCGCATCGTGATCGATGCGCTCGACGAGGACGGCTACCTGCGTCAGGAGCTGGCCGAGCTGCTGGTCGCGGCCGATCCGGCGCTGCTGCTGTCGGAACAGGATCTCGCGGTGGCGCTGCGGCTCGTGCAGATGCTGGACCGTCCGGGCATCGCCGCGCGCTCGGTGTCCGAATGCCTGGTGCTGCAGCTCGACGCGATTCCGGCCGGCACGCCGGCGCTCGCGGAGGCGAAGGCGATCGCGCGCGACCATCTCGAACGGCTCGCGCGTCGCGAGACGGCCGAAATCCAGCGACGCCTGGGCTGCAGCCAGGCGACGATGCAGGCCGCGTGCGCGCTGGTGCGCACGCTCGATCCGCGTCCCGGCAACCACTACGGCAGCACGCGCGGCGACTACGTGATACCCGACGTGATCGTGCGCCAGGTGCGCGACGAATGGATCGTGACGATCAACCCGGCCGTGCTGCCGCGCGCGCGGCTGCACGAGCGCTACGCAACCTTGTTCGCGCAGTCGAGCGGCGAGCAGGATTCGCCGCTCGGCCAGCAGTTGCAGGAAGCGCGCTGGCTGATCCGCAACGTGCAGAAGCGCTTCGACACGATCCAGCGCGTCGGCGAATGCATCGTCGCGCGGCAGCGCGATTTCTTCCGCTACGGCGAGATCGCGATGAAGCCGCTCGTGCTGCGCGACATCGCCGAGGCGCTCGACCTGCACGAATCGACCGTGTCGCGCGCGACGGGCAACAAGTACATGGCCACGCCGCACGGCACGTTCGAGTTCAAGTATTTCTTCCCGCGCAAGCTGGAAGCCGCCGGCAAGGGCGTGTGCTCGGCGTTGGCCGCGAAGGTGCTGATCCGCGACATGATCGCGGCCGAGCGCCAATCCGACCCGCTGTCGGACGTCGCGCTCACCCAGAACCTGGCGGGGCGCGGCATCCTTCTTGCGCGTCGGACGGTGACCAAGTATCGCCAGGCGATGAAGATTCCGCCGGCTGAACTGCGTCGGCGCGACGCCGCATGACGATGCCGTTCGAACCGCGCGCTGCCCGCGCGCACCACCGAGAGGAGGAAAGCCATGCCAGCCAAGTCCCAGGCACAGCAGCGCGCCGCGGGGGCCGCCCTGTCGGCCAAGCGCGGTGACACCAGGATGAAGGACCTGAAGCCGCCTGCGAAGTCGATGGCCAAGTCGATGAGCGAGAAGGAACTCGAAAAAATGGCTTCGACGCCGGTCCACGGCAAACCCAGGCACAAGCACGATTCTTGATCGGCGGCGACCCGCGTCGACGATCGCCATTCGTCAGGACTCCAGGAGGAATTCATGCTGCGATACGCCATCATCTTCTTCATCATCGCGATCGTCGCCGCCGTGTTCGGCTTCGGCGGCATCGCGGCCGGCGCGGCCGAGATCGCGAAGATCCTGTTCTACATCTTCGTCGTGATCTTCCTGGTCACGCTGCTGCTGGGCGTCGTGCGCCGATGACGGTCACGCCCGACCGTTCGCAGCGCATCGCTGAACTCGAAGCTGCGCTCGCGAACGGATTTCCGTCGGAGTCGACCCTCGTCGTGCATGCGGACGACGCGTCCGGGCGGCTGACGATCCAGGTGTCGTGGGTGCGGGTGCCGGTCGACGCGAGCGCGCGGCAGTGGCGCTGCGCGGTGGACCTGCGCTTCGAGCCGGACGTTCTCGCGCGGTATGTGTCCCTCGACTCGGCCGACCGGTTGCGCGTTCGGACCCATGTGTGCGACATGGCGCGGCGCGCGGTGGATGAACAGAAACCGCGCGTCGAGGACGCCGAGATCGAATGCAGCGTCGCGCTCGACGTGACGCGCGAGGAACTGGATCGCGCGCTTCGCGCGCCCTGACGTCGCGGCAGCAGCCCGCCGTGACAACACCGTAGCGGGCCGTCGCGGCACGCGCCGCGCGGCTCGTTCGTTTCCCGTGACGGCTCCGTGTGCGCCGCGACGCCGCGCCGCGGTGACGCACGCAGCCGTCCTTCACCGAACCGATACGAGGGCGCGCGCATGACGCATTTTCCCGATCCGGCAATCCGCCGCCACCCGACGGCGCGAAATCGCGCCAGCGAGCGGGGCGTTGCACCGGGGAGCCCGTTCGCCAGGCGCGCGTGCAGGCGGCAAGGAGGACAGGCATGGCCCCGAGGATGATATGGAAAGGCGCGATCAGCTTCGGGCTCGTTCATGTGCCCGTGCAGCTGTTTCCCGCGACACGCACCGTGAAGCCGTCGTTCCGGTTGCTCGACAAGCGCTCGATGGATCCGGTCGGCTACCGGCAGATCAACAAGCGCACCGGCAAGGAAGTCACGCGCGAGGACATCGTGCGCGGTTACGAGTACGAGAAGGAGCGCTACGTCGTGCTGACCGACGACGAAATCCGTGCGGCGAACCCCGAATCGACGCAGACCGTCGACATCCTGACCTTCGTCGACGCGGATGCCGTGTCGTTCCTCTATCTCGACACGCCGTACTACCTCGTGCCGGACCGCAAGGGCGAAAAGGTCTATGCGCTGTTGCGCGACGCACTGAAGGAAAGCGGCAAGATCGGCATTGCGCTCGTGGTGATGCGCGACCGACAGCATCTTGGCGCGCTGATTCCGGTCGGCCCGCTGCTCGCGCTCGATACGCTGCGCTGGCAGGAAGAGTTGCGGCCCCTCGACGAACTGACGGTGCCGGCCGTCGACGCGAAGGGCGCGGGCGTGACCGCGCGCGAGCTCGGAATGGCGAAGAAGCTGATCGACGACATGGCCGGCAAATGGACGCCCGACGAGTATCACGACACGTTCCGCGACGACATCCTCGAACTGGTCGAGCGCAAGGTGCGCGCGGGCAAGATCGAGGAGGTCGAGGAGCGGCCCGCGCAGACGCACCGGGCGGCGACCAACGTGGTCGACCTGACCGAGCTGCTGAAGCGCAGCCTGAATGGCGGCGGCGGGGCGCGTGCGGCGGATCTGCGCGATGCGGGCGACGACGAGGACGCGAATACGGACGGGGCGTCTTTGTCGTCGCGCGGCGGCGGGCGCCGCAAGCCGGTTTCGAAAACCGCGGTGAAGGGCGCGTCCACGAAAACCGCTGCTGCGAAACGGCCGTCCGCGAAACGTGCCGCGACCGGCGAGCATGCGGCAAAGAAAGCCACCGCGCGCCGCAAGCACGCCGCATGACGCCGCGCGAAGCGAGGTGACGCAATGCCCGGCAAGCTCGATCCATATCGCCGCAAACGCCACTTCGGCGCGACGCCGGAGCCTGAAGGCGCGCACGGGCGTCGACGTGTAAAGGCGGATGCGAAACCGTCCGCGCGGGGGCGTGCGCGCACCGGCCATCCGCTGCGCTTCGTGATCCAGGAGCATCATGCGCGGCGATTGCACTACGACTTCCGGCTCGAACTCGACGGCACGCTGAAGTCGTGGGCCGTGCCGAAAGGGCCGAGCCTGGATCCGGCGGTGAAGCGTCTCGCCGTGCATGTCGAGGACCATCCGCTCGAATATGCGTCGTTCGAAGGCGAGATTCCAGCCGGGCATTACGGAGCAGGATCGGTCGTCGTATGGGACGAGGGCACGTGGACGCCCGACGGCGGCCTCGCGCAGGCACGCGACGGCTATCGCGCGGGCAAGCTCACGTTCCGGCTCGACGGCGAAAAGCTGCACGGCGGCTGGGCGCTCGTGCGCAGCGGGCGCCAGCAGGGGCGGCAGGAGCAGTGGCTGCTGATCAAGGAGCGCGACGACGACGCGCGCGGCGCGGACGAATTCGACGTCGTCGGCGAGCGGCCGGGGAGTGTGCATGATGGTGCGGTGGCGCTGCCGGATTCGCCCGACGGCGCCGAGCGTACGCGCCGGGTGCCGCGCGGCAGCGGCGACAAGGCCGGGAAACGCGCTGCACGTGGCGCGCGGCATGACGAACACGACGATCGTGGCCGCCCGCCGGCCGATCCGTCCGGGATCGAAGGCGCGGTGCGCGCGCCGTTGCCCGAGCGCGTCGCGCCGCAACTCGCGACGCTGGTCGATGTGCCGCCCGCGCAGGGCGACTGGCGCTACGAACTGAAGTTCGACGGCTACCGGATTTTCGCGCGCATTGCGGGCAAGGGCATACGCCGGCATGTGAAGCTGATGACGCGCGAAGGCCGCGACTGGACCGCGAAACTGCGCGCGCAACGCGACGCGCTCGCCGCGCTCGACGTCGACGGCGCATGGTTCGACGGCGAGGCCGTCGTGCTCGGCGAGCACGGTCTCCCCGATTTCCAGGCGCTGCAGAACGCCCTCGGCGCAGGGCACTCGGATGCGGTCACGCTGTTCGTCTTCGATCTGCCCTATCTCGACGGTTACGACTTGCGCGACGCACCGCTCACCGCACGCCGCGCGCTGCTCGAACCCCTGCTGGCCGACAGCGACCCTGCGCGACTGCGCTTTTCGCCCGATCTCGGCGACGACGTCGCATCGCTGATCGCGAGCGCCTGCGATACCGGCCTGGAAGGGCTGATCGGCAAGCGCGCGGACTCGCGCTACCGGGCCGGGCGTTCACCTGCGTGGATCAAGCTCAAATGCCGACGCCGGCAGGAGTTCGTGATCGGCGGCTATACCGAGCCGTCGGGCAGCCGCCACGGCTTCGGCGCGCTGCTGCTCGGCGTGCACGAACCGGCGCCGGCCGGCAAGCGGCGGCGCGGGCCGACACCGCTGCGCTATGTCGGCCGGGTCGGCACCGGATTCGACGCACGCATGCTCGACCGGCTTGCCGCGATCCTGCGCAAGCACGAGCGCGAAACGGCGCCGTTCGATCCGCCGCCGCGCGAACGCTCGCGCACGCGCGTGCACTGGATCGAGCCGACGCTCGTCGCCGAATGCGAATTCGCGGAGTGGACCGGCGACGGCATCGTGCGGCAGGCCGCGTTCATCGCGCTGCGCGAAGACAAGCCGGCCGCGCAGATCGTCCGCGAAGTGCCGAAACAGACGAAAAATGCGGAAACGGAGGTGGCGATGGATCGACATCGAACCACGCGCGCGGCCCACGAAGCGAATGGCCGCGAGCACCACGCGCGTGTGCGGGCATCCACCCGCACGGCGGGCAACGATGCCGGCCCGGATCAGCTCGGCCGCGTGCGCATCACCCATCCCGACCGCGTGCTCGATCCGCGAAGCGGTACGCGCAAGATCGATCTCGCGCGTTACTGGCAATGGATCGCGCCGTGGCTGTTGCCGGACCTGAAGGGGCGACCCGTGTCGCTCGTGCGCGCGCCCGGCGACATCGCCGGCGAGCTGTTCTTCCAGAAGCACGCGGAGCGCCGCGAGATCCCGTTCGTCACGCAACACGCCGGGCTCGATCCAGGGCACGGTCCGCTGCTGTCGCTCGACAGCGTCGACGCGCTGCTTGGTGCCGCGCAGATGGGCACGGTCGAACTGCATACGTGGAACGCGCACGCGTCGAACATCGAGCGGCCGGACCGAATCGTGTTCGACCTCGATCCTGATCCCGCGCTGCCGTGGCGCGCGATGATCGAGGCCGCGCAACTCGTGCGCGGGCTGCTCGACGAACTGGGGCTCGCGTCGTTCTGCAAGACGAGCGGCGGCAAGGGGCTGCATGTGGTCGTACCGATCACGCGACACCTCGGATGGGACGACGTGAAGGATTTCTCGCGCGCGGTCGCGCAACACATCGCGGGTGCGCTGCCGGATCGTTTCACCGCGACGATGGGCCCGCATCATCGTCGCGGCAAGATCTTCATCGACTACCTGCGCAATGGCCGCGGCGCGAGCACGATCGCCGCGTATTCGACGCGTGCGCGGCCCGGGATGGGCGTGTCGGTGCCGCTGCGCTGGGACGAGGTGCCCGACACGACGGGCGGCGCGCAATGGACGATCGACACGCTGCACCAACGGCTCGACCGGCTCGAGCGCGATCCGTGGGAAGGCTACGCCGACACGCGGCAGCGCATCTCCGCGAAGATGCGCGCGCGGCTCGGCGCGTCGTGAGTTGCCGGCGCGGTCAACGCCCGCGCTGCTGCAGGCGGTAATACCAGTCCATCAGCGGCGTCGCGGATACGCCGTGCACGATCACCGACGCCGCCACGACGGCCAGCACCGGCGCCGCGAGCGGGCGCACCGCACTGGACGGCCCGTGTTCGAGCGCGAACAGCAGGTAATAGAACGAGCCGATCCCGCGTATCCCGAACCACGCCATCAACCGCCGTTGCGCGTGGGTCGCGCGCGAGCCGGTCAGCGTCAGCAACACGGCGAGCGGCCGCACGGCCACGAACAGCACGAAGGCGAGCCCGATTGCGCCCCACGTCACGAGCGGCGCTGACAGCGTCGCGAGCACGCTGCCGACCATCGTCATGATGAGCGCCTCGGCGATCCGCTCGAGCTCGATCGTGAAGTCCAGCACCGATTCGGTCATGAACGCGTGCACCTTCTCCGGATGCTTCTCGGTCGCGACCACGTCTTCCGAATCGATCCGGCCGATCACTTCGCGCGGCCGCCGGCCGCCGCTCGCGCGATGCTCGACGCGGCGCATCGCGACGCCCGCGGCGAACGTCGCGATGAAGCCGAACGTATTCGCAAGCTGAGCGACGCCGAACGACAGCACGATCAGCGCGAGCGCGAAGAAGCCTTCGAATCCGAGCGCCTGCGCATGGCGGGTGCGCAGCCAGCCGATCGCCTTGGTGGTGGACGCGCCGAGCACGCCGCCGATCGCGGCCGCGCCTGCGATGCCCCACAGCGCGGTCAGCGCGAACGCACCCGACAGCGCCGGCCGCGCGTGTGACGTGTCGGGCGCGCCGCACAGCGCGAGGCCAGCGAGCGCGAACGGCAGCGCGATCCCGTCGTTCAGCCCGCCTTCGCCGGACAGCGCGAAGCGCACCAGGTCGCGGTCGCCGGGATCGTGCACCTGCACGTCGTGCGCGAGCACCGGGTCGGTCGGCGCGAGGATCGCCGCGAGCAGCAGCGCGGGGCCCCAGCCGAGCCCGAGCGTCAGCACCGCGCAGCCGGCGAGCAGCGGCACGGTGACGATCATCGCGAGCAGGCCGAGCCGGCAGGGCACGAGCCACAACTTGTCGGACAGCGGCACGCGCAGCCGCAGCCCGATCGCGAACAGCGACACCAGCAGCGCGACCTCGACGATCTCGCGCAACAGCGGCGCGTCGCGTTCGATGTCGAGATGCAGGAGTCCGGCGCCGGACGGGCCGAGCGCGACGCCGAGCGCGAGATAGATCATCGCGCTGCTGCATGGCAGGTGACGCAGCGCCGACGTCGCGACACCCATGGCCATCAGCACCGCGCCGATGATCAGATACCACAGCGTCTCATGCATACGTGCAGGCGGAGCAGGTCGATACGGAGCGGGCGGCGGGCGTCACGGCTTGCGGCCGAACGCCTCGCGCAGTTTCCGCTTCGCGCGTTCGAGCGTCGCGCGGCGTGTTTTCGGCAGATTGCGGCCCGCGCGGTTCACATAGAAGTTGAGCATCGACATCGCCGACTGGAACGGCGGCGCCTTGCGGCGGCGGCTGTGTTCGGCCGAGCGCTTGAGCGACGCCGCGATCTCGCCCGGGTCGTCGGATTTGAAGATCTCGGGTTCGATGTCCAACGCATCGCTCTTTTTCATGACGTCGGCGGACCAGCGCTTGCGATGATGCGGATCGTTGCTGCGCGCGCGGCCGGGGCGGCGCGTCACGCGTTTGCCGTGCGGACGGGAGGCGGAAGCTGAAGGCATGACAGGGCTCGGTACGGGATCGATGGCCCTGCGCAGCAAGCCGCATGCCGCGCATCGCTGACGGCACGTGGCTTGCTGAACCAGGGACCCAGGAAATTCCACGCCAGCGGTTCCATTAACGGAGAACGTTCCATGAAGCCAGTATTCGAATCGAAATCCGCTGCGTGCGCGGCCGTCGCACTCGTCGCGGGCGCACCGGTCGCGTGGGCACAGAATTCGCAGCGTTCCGACGAGGGCGCCGGCGTGCCGATCCTGTCGCCGCCGGACACATCGGCACAGAGCGCCGGCGGCAGCATGTCGAATGGCAATACGGCGGCGCCGCCGCCCGCGACCCGCATGCAGGAGCCACGCGCCATGCGTTCGCACGCGCGCCCGCATGTGCGCACCAAGCCGGGCGGCCCGAGCGGTGCCGGCACCGGCGGTAGCGACAGCACCGGCAGCGCCAACGGCGGTGGCAGCGCAGGGGCGGGCGCGACGGGCTCTGGTGGCGCGGGCGGTACGGGCGGTACGGGCGGTACGGGCGGTACGGGCGGCGCCGGTTCCAGCGGCTACTGACGATCACGGTGTCGCGCCGGCATGACCGGCGCGGCGCGATGGCGGGCGCCGGCCGCGGGGCCGCACACCGCCTCCACGCAGGAGGACATCATGCACTCGAACCACCGGACCTCGTTCGACCCGACCGAACCGGACATCGACGAGGCCGATTCCGATGATCTCGATACGGCGGTGCATCTCGACATCGAGACCGGCAGGATCACGTTTCACGCGGCTTGGGCTCTGGCGCCCGATGCGCCGCCCGATACCGCGCGGCACGCGGTCGTGCTCGCACTCGACTACGACACGATGGAGCGCTACGCCGATCTCGACGACAGCGCGCGGATGCGCGTGCACGCGATGCTGCACGATGCCGTGCAGGCCGCGCTCGACACGCTGCCCGACGTCACCGAGGATCTGACGCTGACGGTCGAGCTGACCGATGCGATGCTCGACGCGGCGCGTCATCTGCAGTGAGCGTGTCGAGCCGGTAGCGAGCCGCCACGGGCGCGGCCTGGCATGACAGAGCCGGGCCGCAGTCGCGGGCAGTCGAGGGCAATCGCGTTACATCCCTTTGAAATCTTTGCAGACACCGCGCGGCGCGGCGTGACGTCGGCTTTTACGCGTCACACGGCGGCTCACGCGCGTGAGGCCATTCGGGGATGGCGGGTCGCGCCCCATGGACGCGATGCTGCGTGCGGGTGGCGTCCCCGTGCGCGCGGCACGCAGATTGCTGCGCGACAGGCACGGCACGACCGATGCCGCAACATCAACAGGAGGGCGCTCCATGATCGGCAAGCTGGACCATTGCAAGGTGGCGATACTCGCGGTCGACGGCTTCGAGGAAGCCGAGCTCGTCGAGCCGCAGCGCGCGCTCAGGGCCGAAGGCGCGCAGGTCGACGTGATTTCGCAGAAGCCCGGCGAGATCCAGGGTTTCAGGCACGTCGACAAGGGCGATCGCGTGAAGGTCGATCGTACGTTCGACGATGCGCGCGAAGGCGACTACGACGCGGTCGTGCTACCGGGCGGTGTCGTCAACGGCGACGCGATCCGGATGGTGACGGCCGCGCGCGAATTCGTGACAGCGGCAGTCGGTGCGGGCAAGCCGATCGCCGCGATCTGTCACGGCGGCTGGCTGCTCGTATCGTCCGGGCTGGTGGAGGGTCGCACGATGACGAGCTGGCCGAGCCTGCAGGACGACATCCGCAACGCGGGCGGCAAGTGGGTCGACCAGGAGGTCGTGCGCGACGGCAACCTGATCACGAGTCGCAAGCCCGACGACCTGCCCGCATTCAACGGCGCGCTGGTGCAGTGTCTGGCGTCGCGGGGGGCCTGAGCGATGCCCGCCGGTTCCATTCATCGCGTGACGCTGACCGACGCGCTGCCCGAATTCGACGGCGCGACGCTGCAGATGCGCTTCGTCGTCGAGGTCGATGGGAAGCTGCTCACATGCGCGATCACGGTCGAAGCGCTCGAGGATCATTTCGGCGCGCGCTCCGCGCTCGAGGCCGACTTGCGCGACGCGTTCGAGCGCGGCCGTGCGCGCATCGAGGCCGCGTGCGAGGAAGTGCTCGCGGATGGCGAGGGCGGCGTGGAACTGCACAGCGGCTATTTCCGCGCGCGCGATCAGGCGGCGGGGAAAACGGCGCGGGCGGGGCTGTTCCGTTCGAGAAAGTCGTGATCCGCGCGGCTGCGGGCCGCCGGCGCGGGCCGGCTCGCGCGCCGCGCGTGTGCCCGCTTACACGCCGTTGAAAACTTTGCAGCCGCCGTCACGCGGTTCGTGGCGACACGTCGCGCCGCGCGCCGGTCGCGAGCGGGGCGGCTGCGTCCCACGATCTGGCACGCTCCCTGCATGCTTCTCCCGTCGCCGGCGCACGTTTCGCGCCGTGCGTCGCCGCGATGCCGCAGATGCTTCGTGCGAAATCGTCAACGGGGAGACAAGCATGCTGACCGCCCATGAATTTGCCGCGCTGTTCCTGGTGCATCGCGCACCGGAACAGATCCAGACCGACCGCGACGACATCGTCGCGCTGGTAGAACGACAGTTGATCGTGATGCGTCCGGACGCGTCGGGCACGAGCCGCCCCGCGCTGACCGCCGACGGGTTGTCGGTCGTCCGGTGCGTGCAGCGGGACGACAGCCGCGACGCCGGCGGTCACGACGCGTGACACGCGATGGATGATGCTCGCGCGTGTGGCCGGCGCGCGGTTCAGCGTGCGATCGCGACAGATGTGCGTTGACCGCCGTGTCGCGAAACACCGCGTGGCCCGACGGCATGTACATCGGCCAGTCGAGGAACGCGTTCAGCGGGCACACGATCAGGCTCGTTTCGCTGAATGGCAGCGTGTCGGTCATCGGGTGATCGATCACCGTCATCAGTTCCGGGATCGGTCGGCATGCTCACCTCGGGGAAGCGTTGCGATACGAACGCAGGCAGCAATGCGCTGCCCGGTGCGCGGCATCGAAATTGCTGCTTTCGGGGCGATGGATGCTTTCGATGACTCAGGAGTGGACACATGAACGCAGCCTCGAATGTGCGAAAGACGAACGATGCGGCGTCGACCGACGAGCGCGGCGGCGATGAACAGCGGACCGTGGCGCCGACCCGCACGCGGGCACGCGTGCGCGCGGCGACCTCACGTAACGCGGGTAACGCTGCACGGCGGGCCGAACGCGGCAGCGGGAACGGGCCGGTGGCGCCGAGCGGCGGTCACAAGACCGCCGAGCCGCATTGGGAAGATGACAGCGGCGCGATGCCGCCGGAAGAGTGATCGTGACCTTGAGCGCTTGTTGTTGGCCCGCCAGTCGCTCCGGGCGATAGCAATCGACGAGCGCAGGCTCGGTAGAATCGTCGCCGCGGAAAGAGTCCGGGCCCGGTAGCACTGATTTCGTCGTTTCCATATTTCGAGTAATATCGAAAAATGGAAACGAACCAGACCATCGCCGCCCTGTCGGCCCTCGCGCACGAGTCGCGCCTCGCCGTATTCCGCGCGCTCGTGCAGGCGGGCCCGTCGGGCCTGCCTGCCGGGCAAATCGCGACGCTGCTCGACGTGCCGCCGTCGTCGCTGTCGTTTCATCTGAAGGAACTGGCCCACGCGCAGCTCGTCACGAGCCGCCAGGAAGGCCGCTTCGTGTTCTATTGCGCGAACTTCGCGACGATGAACGGGCTGATCGGCTACTTGACCGAGAACTGCTGCGGCGGCAATCCGTGCACGCCGGTCTCCGCCTGTTCGACCCCCTGCTCCGACCCAACGTAGGCACACGTCCATGCCCCCGCCGATGACCACCAACGTCCTGATCCTCTGCACCCACAACTCCGCCCGCAGCGTGCTCGCGGAGGGCATGCTCAATCACTGGGCCGCGAAACTCGGCCGCGACGTGCGTGCCTACAGCGCCGGCAGCGCGCCGAGCGGCCGGCTCAATCCGTTCGCGCTCGACGCGCTCACACGCGCAGGCGTCGACGTCGCCGGATACCGCAGCAAGAGCTGGGACGAATTCGTCGGCGACGGCGCGCCGCGCATGCGCATCGTCATCACGGTATGCGACAGCGCGGCCGCCGAGGCCTGCCCGTATTGGCCCGGCAGCCCGGTGAAAGTGCACTGGGGCTACGCCGATCCGTCGAATGCCGAAGGCGGCGATGCAGGCAAGCGGCTCGCGTTCGAGCTGACGCGCGAGGCGATCGGTTACCGGATGCTGCAACTGCTGGCGTTGCCGCTCGACCGGTTGAGCGATGCCGGGCTCCAGGCGGCGTTGATCGAGATCTCGCGGAACTGAGCGTCCGCACGGAGGGCACGCTCGAACCCGCGTGCCGCTTGTGTCTTTCCAGCATCGACTCCTGTCCGATGAATACGTCCAACACCATCCCGCCTTGCAACGCCGCCGCGAAGCCCGCGATCAACTTCTTCGAACGCTACCTGACGGTCTGGGTCGCATTGTGCATCGTCGCCGGCATCGCGCTCGGCCAGGTGCTGCCCGGCCTGTTCCAGCGCATCGGCCGCATCGAGTATGCGCAGGTGAACCTGCCGGTCGGGCTGCTGATCTGGGTGATGATCATCCCGATGCTGCTGAAGGTCGATTTCGGCGCGCTGCATGAAGTGCGACGGCACGTGAAGGGGATCGGCGTCACGCTCGCCGTGAACTGGCTCGTCAAGCCGTTCTCGATGGCCTTCCTCGGCTGGCTGTTCATCCGCCAGCTGTTCGCGCCGATGTTGCCGGCGGACCAGATCGACAGCTACGTCGCCGGCCTGATCCTGCTGGCCGCCGCGCCGTGCACGGCGATGGTGTTCGTGTGGAGTCGGCTCACGGGCGGCGATCCGCTGTTCACGCTGTCGCAGGTCGCGCTGAACGACAGCATCATGGTGATCGCGTTCGCGCCGCTGGTCGGGCTGCTGCTGGGAATGTCCGCGATTACCGTGCCGTGGGCGACCCTGCTCACGTCGGTGCTGCTCTATATCGTGATTCCGGTGATGCTTGCGCAACTCTGGCGCAAGCGGCTGCTGCGGCGCGGCCAGGCGGCGTTCGATGCCGCGATGGCGAGGATCGGCCCGTGGTCGATCGCCGCGCTGCTCGCGACGCTCGTGCTGCTGTTCGCGTTCCAGGGCGAAGCGATCCTGAAGCAGCCGCTGGTGATCGCGCTGCTCGCGGTGCCGATCCTGATCCAGGTGTTCTTCAACGCGGCGCTCGCGTACTGGCTCAACCGCGCTGTGGGCGAGACGCACGATGTCGCGTGCCCGTCCGCGCTGATCGGCGCATCCAATTTCTTCGAGCTCGCCGTCGCGGCCGCGATCAGCCTGTTCGGTTTTCACTCCGGCGCGGCGCTCGCGACCGTCGTCGGCGTGCTGATCGAGGTGCCGGTCATGCTGCTGGTGGTGCGCATCGTGAACCGGTCGAAGGGCTGGTACGAGCGCGCTCGAGCCAACCACGGAATCCATCCATGACCGACCCACTGACCGACCTGCCGCAACTCGACCCCGAACTCTTTCGCGTGCCGGACGCAAGCCGCTTGCGGCCGGCTTCGCCGTCCACGCATCCGCCGCGTTTCCTGCTGCTGTACGGTTCGCTGCGCGAGCGTTCGTTCAGCCGCCTGCTCGTCGAGGAGGCCGGGCGCCTGCTCACGGCGATGGGTGCCGAGGTGCGCATGTTCAATCCGAGCGGCCTGCCGTTGCCCGACGATGCGCCGGAGAGTCACCCGAAGGTCGTCGAGCTGCGCGAACGGGTGCAGTGGTCCGAAGGGATGGTGTGGTGCTCGCCGGAACGACACGGCGCGATGACCGGCATCATGAAGTCGCAGATCGACTGGATTCCGCTGTCGATCGGCGCCGTGCGGCCGACCCAGGGCAAGACGCTCGCGGTGATGCAGGTCAGCGGCGGCTCGCAGTCATTCAACGCGGTGAACCAGATGCGCGTGCTCGGGCGCTGGATGCGGATGCTGACGATCCCGAACCAGTCGTCGGTGGCCAAGGCGTTCATGGAATTCGACGAAGCAGGGCGGATGAAGCGGTCGGCCTATTTCGATCGCGTCGTCGACGTGATGGAGGAACTGGTGAAATTCACGCTGCTGACGCGCGACATCGGTTCGTATCTGGTCGACCGGTACAGCGAGCGGAAGGAGAGCGCGGAGGAATTATCGAAGCGGGTGAATCAGCGGGCGATCTGACGGAGCGGCGTGCGCGTCCTCTCGCGAGACCCAATCGAGACAGGCGGCGTGTGCGAGCACGATCCTCAGCCATCCGGACCGATTCAATTCCGAACGCGTGCCGCGACGAGCACCGCCACCGGCAACGCGCCCAGACAGCGATCGAGCCGAATGACGCCGTCAGGCGCCGCGACTTCGCTTCCGTCACTCAGCCAGTCGATCCACCGCTCGCCGGCGCCTTGCGGCACGACCACGGCCGTATCGCCCCATTCCCGTGGTTCCACGCGCGGCAGCGCCGGCGCTTCGCCGAGCAGCCGGCACGCGAGCCGTGTCACCACGACCACGACCGTCGCCGCTTCGTCGCAGCGCGCGAATGCCACGGCGTGCCGCCCGAGTTTTCCGCGAACGCGCAGCGGCACGTACGCGCCGTCCGCGAACGTCGTTGGCCAGCGCGTGCGCAACGCGAGCATCCGCTCGACGAGCGCGCGCTTCACCCGCGCATCGGGCCAGTCGCGCAGGTACGCGGCGACCGGTTCGTCGACCCGCTCGGCCGCCAGCTCCGCAAACGGCACGTCGCGCCGGTTGTCCGGATCGACGAGCGAGTGATCCCATGACTCGGTACCTTGATACAGATCGGGCACGCCCGGCGACGCCATTCGCAACGCCGCCTGCGCGAGACTGTTGACGACGCCGGCCGGCGCGATCCGCGCGACGAACGCCTGCAGCCGATGCGCGAAATCGCCCGTGCCGTGCGGCGTCAGGATCGCGCGGACGAACGCTTCGCAAGCGTGCTCGTAGTCCGCGTTCGGCGCGAGCCAGTCCGTATGCTGTTTCGCCTCGCGCAGCGCCTTCGTCTGCCACCGCACCACGCGCTCCGCGAGCGCCGCGAGTCCGGCCGCATCGTCGGGCGCGAGCCCCGGCGGCCAGCAGCCGACCAGCGTCTGGTACAGCATCGCCTCGGCGGAAGGCCCCGGCGTCCATGCAAGATCGCGATGCGCGCCGCCGCGCCAAGGCTGGTTCAACGCGGACCAGTCGAGCGACGCCGCGCGCCACCAGTCCGGCACTTCGCTCAGCACCGCAAGCCGCACGCGCGCATCCTCGCCGCGCTTGTGATCATGCGTCGCCGTCGCGACGAGCGTATGCGGAACGGTGCGCGCGCGTCGCCGGTTGCGTGCATGGAATGCGCCGCGCGACAGGCTGAACTCGCCGGCATCGGCGCCGACCTCGTTGCGCGACAGCAGCCGTCCGTAGCGATAGTTGGCCGTGTCCTCGACACCTTTCGCGGCGAGCGGTGCGGTGAGCTGCGCGAACGCGACACGCGCCGCGTGCAGCGCCGCGGCATCCGCGCGCGGCACGCGCGTGCCGGGCAGCCCGAGCCAGCCGGCGACGCGATCGAGCGCGTAGCGGTCGGACGGATCGATCGCCGCGCACGCGGCGTCGTACGCGTGCGCCAGCACGCGACGATCGGCGCCGGTCGGCTCCTCGCCGAGGGTCGGGTAGAGCCGGTACACGGGCAGATGCACGGCGAGCTCGCCCAGCACCCGATGGATCGCAATCCGGCTGATGTCGCGCGTCGCGGGCGCGGCGCGGGCGACGCGGTGCAACGCCCGCGCGACGCGTTCATGCTCGCCCGCAAGCTGCCGTGTCAGCACGCGCCGCTTGCCGGCCACCGCTTCCTGCGCGAACGAGCGCGCCGAACCCGACACGGCAGCCCAGTGCGCGGCGAGCGGCGCGGCACCAGCCGGGTCGTGCAGCAGCGCGGCGACGTCGTTCATGAAGTCGTAACCGGTCGTGCCGTCGACGCGCCAGTCCTCGCGCAGCGTCTCGCCCGCCGCAAGAATCTTCTCGACGACGACATACGGCCGCTCGTCGCGCTGCGCGGCGAGCAGCGCATGCAGGCGCCGGCAGTACGCACACGGGTCGGCGAGGCCGTCGACGTGATCGACGCGCAGGCCGTCGATGAAGCCGGCGGCATGAAGTTCCAACGGCAGTGCGTGCACCGCGTCGAACACCGCTTCGTCTTCGACGCGCACGGCCGCGAGCGTCGCGATGTCGAAGAATCGCCGCCAGTTCAGTTCGTCGGCGGCCGTGCGCCACCATGCGAGGCGGTAATGCTGGCGTTCGAGCAGCCGGTGCAGGCACGCGCGCGAGCGCGCGCGGCGCGGATCGGCGCCGCGCAGGATCGCGTCGAACGCATGCGGGCCATGGGTGGCGGCGTAGTCGCGCAGCGCCGCGTGTGCATCCGCGAGGCGCGCGCTGCCGCGTACCGGCGCGGCAGCGAAACGTTCGGCGAGTGCGTTCAGGTCCGCACGATTGGCGATGCGCAGGATTTCTGCATAAGTTGCGGCGGCGACCGGCAACCTCCTGCCCGGGCATGCGAGGAAGAAGCATCCGGCTGAAGGATCGGCGCCGAGCATGATGTCGCCGGCCGCGAGCGCGTCGCCGTAGGGTGCGCCGAGGCAGGGCAGCAGCACCTTGCCGTCGAGCGCCGTATCGGGCGGATGCCAGTCGATGTCGAAGTAGTGTGCGTACGGGCTCGCCGGTCCCCATTCGAGCACGTCGTTCCACCAGCCGTTCGATGCGCCGCCGACACCCATGTGGTTCGGCACGATATCGACGATCACGCCGAGGCCGCGCGCACGCAGCGCGTCGATGAGGCGGCGGAAACCGGCTTCGCCGCCGAGTTCGGCGCGGGTCGTGCGATGGTCGACGGTGTCGTAGCCGTGCGTCGAGCCGGGCTCGGCCGTCGTGATCGGCGACAGGTACAGGTGGCTCACGCCGAGCCGCGCGAAATAGTCTGCGTGCGCGGCCACGTCGTCGAACGTGAAGCCCGCGTGCAGTTGCAATCTCAGGGTCGCGCGCGGGGTCATGCGTCGTCCTCCGGTGCATGGCGTGCGCGCTCGATCGCCGCGATGCGTGTGCGCACGTCAGCGTCGAAGAGCGCGTCGACCGTGCGCGGCAGCCGGCGCAGCCAGTTCGGGTGGCCGCATGGCGGGCCGGGCAGGTTCGGTTGGTCGGCCAGCGCGAGCAGATCCTCGAGCGGCACGATCGCGAGCGGCGACGGGCTGCGCGCGACGTACGCGAGGACGGCGCCGACGGGCGGCATATCGGCGGGCGGGATCGGATCGCTCGCCGGTGCGCAGCCCGCGTGCTGCAACGCGCGCCACAGCATCGCGCGGTCGGTGGCGCGTTCGGCCCGGGCGGCCGTGAGGTCCGGGGTGGGCGACGGTGTGTTGGGCGCGGAGGGCGCGCCGTGGCTGTCATCCGTGGCCGGCGTATCGTCACGCATGACCGGATTGATCCGTTCGTCGCGGCTCGAGCCGTGGGCGGCCGCGGCGCGACCGATGTCGTCGCCGGCATTGCGTGCACTCGCGGCTCGCCGCACCGGGTCGCGCCGGTCAGCCGCATCCCTGGCCGCATCGGTATCGGCATCCGCATCCGGGCCCGCCCCGGCCACGACCCGCCGCCATTCGAGATCGACACCACGCCACCAGCCGGCCACCGTCGGCAGATCATGCGTCGACGTCATCGCGATCGCGTCGCGATCCCACGCCGACGGCGGCCGAAACGCGTGACCGGCTTCACGTTCGAACCACAGCACGCGCATCCCCGCGATACCCTGCGCGCCGAGCCGCTCGCGAAAACCTTCCGGCACCGTGCCGAGATCCTCGCCGATCGCGACCGCGCGATGCCGTGCCGCTTCCAGCGCGACGAGCCGCACGAGATCGTCGAGCGGGTAGCGCAGGTACGCGCCGTCGCGCGGCGACCGGCCCTCCGGCACGATCCACATCCGCGCGAAGCCGAGTACGTGATCGATGCGGATCCCGCCCGCATGCGCGAAGGCCGCGCGCAGCAACTCGACGAACGGCGCGAAGCCGTTCGCGCGCAGCGCGGCGGGCGTCCACGTCGTCACGCCCCATGCCTGACCGTCCGCATTGAACAGGTCGGGCGGCGCGCCGACTGACACGCCGCGCAGCAGTGTCGTGCCGTGCGCCCACGCATCGCTGCCCGCACGATCGGAGCCCACCGCGAGATCGGCGATCAGCCCGATCGCCATTCCCGTATCGCGCGCGGCACGCTGTGCGTTGCCGAGCGCGTCCGACGCGCACCATTGCAGGAACGTATGGAACGCGATCGTCTCGGCATGCGCATGGGCGAAGGCGTCGACCTCGGCTGACGCCGGCGTCAGCCACTGCGCGGGCCATTGCCGCCAGTCCGCGCCGATCCCGTGTTCGATGCAGAACGCCTGCAGCGCGTCGAAGCGCGCGTGCGCGTCGAGTGCCGTGCCGCCCGCCGCGCGGAATCGCTCGAACGCGTCGCGCGACGGCTCACCGTTCGCGCGCCACGCATCGAAACACGCGCGCAACCGGCGCAGCTTCAGCGGCAGCACGTGCGGCCAGTCGATCAGCGGCGCGTCGCCTGCGTGCGGCATGTCCGGCGCCGCGCCGCTCATTCGGCGCACGATATCGGCCCCCGGCACCGCATCGCAGTCGAGATACGCGACGTTGTGCCAGCGCCGCGACGACGGTGAATACGGGCTGTCGCGTTCGGGCAGCGCCGGGTACCCGGCATGCGTCGGACTGATTGCGACCGCGTGCGCGCCGTGCCGCGCCGCACGCGTGGCGACGCGGGCAAGCGCGGTGTAGTCGCCCGCGCCGTCGTCGCCCGTGCGGCGCAGGCCGTAGATCTGAGCCGCGATGCCCCAGCGGCGCTGCGCGTCGTCGCAGGCATCGAACGGCCGTGTACGCGGCGGTGCGATCGCAAGCCCGATCCGCTGCTCGCCGATGTCGAGCGCGTGATAGCCGGGCAGCGCGAGCGGCGGCAGCGTGCCGTATTCGCCCGCGCCGCTCACGCGCCCGTCGACGTGTCCGCCCGTTTCGAGTGAAATCCGGAAGCGCGCGCCGGGCGGTGCGACGCTGCGTGGCAGCGTGAGCGGCACGCCGGCGTCGCCGGTCACGACGCGCGGCGTCGCGTCGTGCGCGGCGGCGAGCGCGGCCGCGCTGTCGACCCGCTCGCTCGGCGTGCCGCACGGCCAGCCGAGCGCACCGACGAGCGCAATGAGCGCGTCGTCGTCCACTCGCCGGGCGACACCGCCCGCATCGATCCAGTCGGGCTCCAGCCCGGCCGCACGCGCGAGTTCGGCGATCGGGACGTCGATCGTCATGGCCGTGTATGCCCGTTCGAGCGGTGGCTCAGCGCATCGCGGTTGACCGCGCCGTCGCGCCACGCGATGCAGGTGCGCGCGGGCAGCCGCTCGTCGGCCAGCCGGTCGCGCGCGCGCGGCGGCGTTTCGAACACGATCTTGCCGACCGGCAGCGCGGACAGCATCGCGTCGTGCGAGCCGGGATTGAACGCGATCGTCAGCGTGCTGCCGTCGCCGAGCTGCCAGCGTGCGACGAGCGCCACCTCGGCGTCGTCGCCGTTGCGGGCCAGCAGCTCGACGCCGAGCGCGCGGGCGCCCGGCAGGTGCGGCGTCACGAGCGCCGCGCGCACGGTCAGCGCGCTGCGATAGAAGCGCCGCCACGCGTCGGCGTCGGGCCACGCGTCCTCACCCGCATGGCCGGGCGACGAGCGCAAGAAGGTGCCGACGTCGTTCGGATCGGGAATCGCGTCGCGATGCGCGGGGTCGGCGAACGCGGAAAACGCGGCGAACTCGCGGCGCCGGCCTTCGCGCACGGCGTCGGCGAGTTCGCCGCGATAGTCGGTGAAGAACTGGAACGGCTGCGTGCTGCCGTCTTCCTCGCCCATGAACAGCAACGGAATTTGCGGCGCGAGCAGCATCAGGGCGGTGGCCGCGCGCACCGCGTCGTCGTTCGCGAGCGCGCGCAGGCGTTCGCCGAACGCGCGGTTGCCGATCTGGTCGTGGTTCTGCAGGAACGTGACGAACGCGGTCGGCGGCAGGTGGGCGCTCGGCTCGCCTCGCGGCGCGCCGCCGTGCAGCGGCGACGGCTCGCCCTGGTACGCGAACCCTTCGCCGAGCGTGCGCGCGAGATCGTGCAGCGGCGCGTCGGCGTATGCGCGGTAGTAGCCTTCCCGCTCGCCGGTCAGCAGCACGTGCGCGCTGTTGTGGAAGTCGTCGTTCCACTGCGCATCGAAGCCGCCGGGCCCGAGCAGACTCGCCGCATTGCGTTCGTTCTCGAGCACCAGATGCACGTGACGCGCGTCACCCGCATACGCGCGCACGCGGAGCGCGAGCGCGCGCAGCCACGCGTCGTCGTCGATCGCATACGCGGCGTCGATGCGCAGGCCGTCGAAACGGAATTCGTCGAGCCAGTACAGCGCGTTGTCGATGAAGAACGCGCTCGTCTGCGCTCGCGAGAAGTCGATCGCGGGCCCCCATGCGGTCTGCCGGTCCGCACGGAAAAATTCTGGTGCATAGCGCGGCAGCAGGTTGCCTTCGGGGCCGAAGTGGTTGTACACGACGTCGAGCAACACCTGCAACCCGAGCCCGTGGGCGGCGTCGACGAGCGCCTTCAGTTCCTCGGGCCGTCCGTACGACGCGTCGGGCGCGAACGGCAGCACGCCGTCGTACCCCCAATTGCGCGCGCCAGGGAACGCGTTGACGGGCATCAGTTCGATCGCGGTCACGCCGAGCGCGGCGATATCCCGCAGGCGCCGCTCGACGTTCGAATAGCCGCCGCACGCGCCGACGTGCAGTTCATACAGCACCGTCTCGTGCCACGGCCGGCCGCGCCACGCATCGTTGAGCCAGCGGTATGCGGCCGGATCGACGACCTGGCTCGGGCCATGCACGCCATCGGGCTGGAAGCGCGACGCGGGATCGGGCACGGCGAGACCGTCGTCGAGCAGGTAGCGGTACAACGTGCCGGGGCCATACGGCGCGACGACCTCGAACCAGCCGTCGCCCGCGGCCGGCATCGGGATGCGCTGCTCGCCGTGCAGTTCGACGGTGGCCGTGCGGCTCGCGGGTGCCCACAGGCGGAACCGCGTGTGCGCCGCGTCGATGCAGGCCGCGCCGAACGACGAGGCGAACGCGTGTGGGACGGGCGGACGGGCGGTATGTGACGTCATGGCAGCTCCTTACGCGGGCGGGGAGGGCGGCACGGCCGCGACGGCGATCACGGCCGCGTGCGCGGCGACGTCGAGGCCGGCCTCCGGCCACGAACGCGGCCCGGCGTCGGGCGTCGCGGTGTCGAGCAGCACGCGGTAGTCGAGCACCGGCGCGGGCAGCTTGAACGTGATGGGTTGGGTCGACGCATTCAGCATCACGAGCAACGCCTCGGTGCGTCCGGTGCGGCCCGTGCCGACGCGCCGCATCGTCAACGCGCGACGCTCGCCGTCCTCCCACGCGGGCACGCTCAGCGCGCCGCCGCGCTCGTCGAACCAGTCGATCTCGTGCATGCCGGGCGCGCCGTCGCGGTCGCCCGACGGATAGCGCGGCGTGGACATCACCGGGTACATGCGCCGTAGCGCGGCGAGCCGCGACACGAAACGCGTCATCTGCACGCCTTCATCGCTGTTCGCCAGGTCCCAGTCGAGCCACGACAGTTCGTTATCCTGGCAATACGCGTTGTTGTTGCCGTGCTGCGTGCGGCCGAATTCGTCGCCGGCGACGATCATCGGCGTGCCGAGCGCGGTGAACAGCGTCGCGAGCATCGAGCGCGCGACGCGCGCGCGCAGGTCGCGGATCGACGCGTCGTCGGTCGCGCCTTCGACGCCCCAGTTCGCGCTGCAATTGTCGTCGCGACCGTCGCGGCTGTCCTCGCCGTTCGCGTCGTTGTGCTTGTGCGCATACGAAACCAGATCGGCGAGCGTGAAGCCGTCGTGCGCGGTGACGAAGTTCACCGATGCCCACGTATGGCGCCGTTGATGATTGAACAGGTCGGCCGAGCCCGCGAGGCGCGCGGCGAGTTCGGGGCGTTGCCCTGCGTCGCCGCGCCAGAAGCGCCGCACGGTGTCGCGAAAGCGGTCGTTCCATTCGGCGAAACCGGGCGGGTGGCGGCCGAGCTGATAGCCGCCGGGCCCGAGGTCCCACGGCTCGGTGATGAGCTTGCGCTGCGCGAGCACCGGGTCCTGCCGCAACGCGTCGAAAAACCCCGCGCCAGGCTCGAAGCCGTGATCCTCGCGGCCGAGCGTCACGCCGAGATCGAAACGGAAGCCGTCGATATTGAACGCGGTGGCCCAGTAACGCAGCGAGTCCATCACCATCTGCACGACGCGCGGATGCGACATGTTCAAGGTGTTGCCGCAGCCGGTCTCGTCGACGTGGTAACGCGGGTCGCCCGGCCGCAGCCGGTAGTAGCTCGCATTGTCGAGGCCGCGCCATGACAGCGTCGGGCCGAGTTCGTTGCCTTCGCAAGTATGGTTGTAGACGACGTCGAGCACGACCTCGATGCCGGCCGCGTGCAGCTGCCGGATCGCGATGCGCATTTCGTCGAGCCGTCGCGTCGACAGATACGACGGCTCCGGCGCGAAGAACGCGGCCGTGTCGTAGCCCCAGTAGTTGCGCAGTCCGCGATTCACGAGCGCGCGCTGCTGCAGGAACGCGTGCACGGGCAGCAGCTCGACGGTCGTCACGCCGATCGACAGCAGGTGATCGATGAACGCCGGATGCGCGAGCGACGCGAAGGTGCCGCGTTCCGGCGCGCGCAGCCCGGCGCGGCGCATCGACGCGCCGCGCACGTGGGCCTCGTAGATCACGGTGCTGCGCCACGGCACGTTCGGGCGCCGGTCGGTGCGCCAGTCGAACGCCTCGTCGACGACCACGGCCTTCGGCATCGCGGGCGCCGAGTCGCGGCGGTCCATCGACAGGTCCGCCCGGTTCGAATGCACGCGATAGCCGAACAGCGCGTCGGACCAGCGGAAATGACCGACCAGCTTGCGCGCGTACGGGTCGAGCAGCAGCTTGGTCGGATTGAAGCGGTGGCCATGCTGCGGCTGGTACGGGCCGTCCGCGCGAAAGCCGTACACGGTGCCCGGATGCGCGTTCGGCAGGTATCCGTGCCACACCTCGTCGGTGCACTCGGGCAGGTCGAGCCGCGCGAGTTCCTTGCGGCCGGTCGGGTCGAACACGCACAGCTGGATGCGCTGCGCATGCGCGGAAAATACCGCGAAATTGGTGCCGAGACCGTCCCAGGTCGCACCGAGCGGATAGGCGCGGCCGGGATCGAGTCGGGATGGCAGGGCGGTCGGCATGGGGCGGGTCTCCGTGTCGAAATCGCCGGGTGTCAAGCCGGGCTCAGCCAGACGGTCGCGAGCGGCGGCAGGCACAACGCGGCCGACCACGATTCGCCGTGCGCGGGCACGGCTTCCGCCCACACGGCGCCGTCGTTGCCGGCATTGGAGCCGCCGTACACGGCCGCATCGGTGTTCATCAGCTCGCGCCACTGGCCGGGCGCGGGCAGCCCGATGCGATAGCCGGCGCGCGGCACCGGCGTGAAGTTGCTGACTGCGACGACGAGGCGTCCGACATCGTCGCGGCGCGCGAACGCGAACACGCTGTTGTCGCGATCGTCGCCGATCAGCCACGCGAAGCCTTCCGCGTGGCAGTCGAGCGCATGCAGCGCAGGTTCGGCCGCGTACAGGCGGTTCAGGTCGCGCACGAGCCGCTGCACGCCGCGATGCGCGGGCGCGTCGAGCAGGTCCCAGTGCGGCGTCGCGTCGTGCGCGAACTCGGCCCATTGCGCGAATTCGCTGCCCATGAACAGCAGCTTCTTGCCGGGATGCGCCCACATGAAGCCGAAGTAAGCGCGCAGCGTCGCGAGCCGCTGCCACGCGTCGCCGGGCATCTTCGTGGCGAGCGAGCCCTTGCCGTGCACGACCTCGTCGTGCGACAGCGGCAGCACGAAGCGTTCGGAGAACGCATAGACGAGCCCGAACGTCATCCGGTCGTGGTGATAGCGGCGATGGACCGGATCCTCGCGCAGATACGCGAGCGTGTCGTGCATCCAGCCCATGTTCCACTTGAAGTCGAAGCCGAGCCCGCCGTCGCCGGTCGACGCGGTGACGCCCGGCCACGCCGTCGATTCCTCCGCGAAGGTGACGACGCCCTGCGGCGCGAGCGCGCCGTGCAGCGTGTCGTTCAGCGTGCGCAGGAACGCGACCGATTCGAGATTCTCGCGCCCGCCGTGGACATTCGGCACCCACTCGCCTTCCTTGCGCGAATAGTCGCGGTACAGCATCGACGCGACCGCGTCGACGCGGATCCCGTCGACGTGATAGCGCCGTGCCCATGCGAGCGCCGACGCGACGAGGAACGCGCCGACCTCGTTGCGCCCGAGGTTGAACACGCAGGTGTTCCAGTCGGGATGCATGCCTTCGCGCGGGTCGGCGTGCTCGTACAGCGCGCTGCCGTCGAATTGCGCGAGACCGTGCGGGTCGTTGGGGAAGTGCGCGGGCACCCAGTCGACGATCACGCCGATGCCGGCCGCATGCGCGCGATCGACGAAGCGCGCGAAGCCGTCGACCGGCCCGAAGCGCGCGGACGGCGCGAACTGCGCGAGCGGCTGGTAGCCCCACGAACCGCCGAACGGATACTCGGAAATCGGCATGAATTCGACGTGCGTGAAGCCCATGCCGCGCACGTACGGGATCAGCCGCTCGGCGAGCTCGTCCCAGGTCGCGCTGCGGTCCATTTCCTCGGGCACGCGCTGCCATGACTCCGCATGCACCTCGTAGATCGACCACGGGATGCGGAAGCGGCGGTCCGCATGCGGCCGCGCGCGCAGCCAGTCGTCGTCGTGCCACGCGAACGCGTCGAGCGCCGCCGTATCGGCGACGACGGATGCGGTGCGCGGCGGTGCCTCGGTCGCGCGCGCGCACGGGTCGGCCTTGAGCGGCAGCACGCGTCCGTCGCTCGCGCGCAGCTCGTACTTGTAGTGCTCGCCTGCGCCGATGCCTGGCACGAACAGCTCCCACACGCCCCACGGCCGCCGTAGCCGCATCGGATGCCGACGGCCGTCCCAGACGTTGAAGTCGCCGACCACCGACACGCGCTGCGCGTTCGGCGCCCACACCGCGAAGCGCACACCGTCGACGCCGTCGATGCGCGCGGGCGTCGCGCCGAGGCAGTCGAGCACGGCGGCCGGGTCGCCGGCCGCGAAACGCGCGAGCGCCGCGTCGTCGAGCAGCATGCCGAACGCATACGCGTCGTCGGTCACCTGGCGCGTGTCGGGCCAGTCGATCGCGAGCCGGTAATGGCCGTCGTGCGCGAGTGTCCCCGCGAAACAGCCGGCGTCGTTCACGCACGCGAGCGTGCCGAGTTCGTCGCCGTCGGGCGTCACAGCGCGCACGCGCCGCGCGCCGGGCAGCAGTGCGCGCACGACGATTCGCCCGGCATCCCCGTGCGGGCCGAGGCATGCAAACGGGTCCGGATGGCGGCCGGCGAGCAGTGCATCGATATCGCGACGGTCGAACAGCGTGTCGGTCATTGGGCGCCTCCGTTGTCGGGTGTGCCGTGCGTGTCGAGCAGGCGTTCGACGAGCGCGGCGAGCCCGCCGACCGGCACGCCGAGCCAGTCGGGGCGGTTCGCGGCCTCGTAGCACAGCTCGTACGACGCCTTGTCGATCAGGAACAGCGCGAGCAGGCGATCGGCGTAGCGCGGGTCGACGAAGCGTTCGGGCGCCTCTTCGGCGGCTGCGCGATAGCATTCGACGAAGCGGTCGGCGGCGGCCTGCCCGAAGCGGTCGAACAGCGCACGCTTGCGGCCGGCCGCCTGCGGCGGCGCCTTCTCTATCGCGAATTGCGCGGTCGCGCTCACGTACGACAGCGAGCGCAGGAAGCCGGCCACGTCGCGCAGCGGATGCGACTTCGCGCGGCGCCGCTCGAGCGGACGCGCGGGCTCGCCTTCGAAGTCGATCAGCAGCGCGTCGCCCTGCACGTCGAGCACCTGGCCGAGATGGAAATCGCCGTGAATCCGCGTGCATTGCGCGTCGAGCGTGCGCGGCACCAGTTCGCCAAGCGCCTGCACGGCCGCGTCGCGCGACGCGAGCAGCGTGTCGGCGGCGGCGCGCATGGCCGGATCGAGCGCATCGAGCCGGGTAGCCAGCACGTCGAGCGCGTGCCTGAACGACGCGATCGCGTCGAGGCACCAGCCGTCGACGTGCTCGGGCGTCGCGCGCTCCGGCGTGAACGCCGGGTCGTCGCACGGCTGCGCCAGCGCGACGTGCAGCTGGCCGAGCCGCGTACCGACGATGCCCGCGAACGCCGCGTAGCCGAGCAGCGCATCCGGTTCCTCGTCGGGCTCGGCCGCTTCGCCGTCGGCGACGGCGGGCAGCGCGAGCTCGTCGACCGCGCGTTTCAGGAAGTCGAAGGAACGCGTCCACGCGTCGCCCTGGTTGTCGACGTAGCGCTGCAGGATCGCGACCGTGTGCGGCGAGCCGTCCGGATCGACGTGCACGACCTCGCCGGCGAGCGTCGCGGTGTTCGCGTAGCCGATCCGCGTCAGGTGGCGGCTCATCTCCGCTTCCGGATGGATGCCGTGCGCGACCTTGCGCACCAGCTTCAGCACGATCTCGTCGCCGATCACGAGCGAGCTGTTGCTCTGCTCGGCCGCGAGCCAGCGCACGTCGGCGTCGTCGCCGGGGTCGAGCGCGGCAAGCGCACGTTCGGGCAGGAAGTCGAGGCGGCCGCCGTCGGAGGTCGGCACCGTCGCGCCGTCGCGCAGCTTGCGCAGCATCCCGCGCGCGAACGCGGGAAGCGCGAACGCGTCGGTCAGGTAGCCGACCGTGTGGCCGCGCCGCACGCGCGCGAGCGCGAGCTGGGCGAACAGCGGATGCGACGTCTCGCCGCCCCATGCGGCAGCCAGCGGCACGACGTAGCGTTCGACGCCGCCGTCGCTCGCGGACACCCAGGCCTCCGCGTACTGGAACGGCTCATCCGGTATCGGCGTGACGACATTCAGCCACGCATTGCCGATCTTGCGGTCCTTCGACGCGAACCAGCGCCGCCGCGCGAGCCACGACGCGAGCGCATCGTGCGCGAGCATATGCAGCTGCCCGACGTCGGGCCGCACGTCGCCGCGCCGCATCACGATCGTCACGTACTCGGGCAACGGCTCCGCGTGCGGCTGCCGCCACGACGGCTCGCGGCCGTGCTCGGACAGCACGAACCATAGAAACCCGTACGGCGGAAAGGTGAGCAGGTAAGTGAGCTGCCCGATCGGCGGAAACGCCGAGTCCGACGTCATCTCGATCGGCACGCGGCCCGCGAATTCGGACAGGTCGAGTTCGACCGCCTGCGACGAGCGCGACAGGTTCGCGACGCACAGCACCGTCTCGTGGCCTTCGAGTTCGCGCAGGTACGCGAGCACCTTGCGGTTCTCCGGGCGCAGGAAGCGGATCGTGCCGCGCCCGAACGACTGCGTCGCGCGACGCGTCGACAGGATGCGGCGCATCCAGTTCAGCAGCGAATGCGGGTCGCGCGTCTGCGCCTCGACGTTGACCGCGTCATAGCCGTACAGCGAGCCCATCACGGGCGGCAGCACCAGCAGTTCCGGGTCCGCGCGCGAGAAACCGCCGTTGCGGTCCGACGACCATTGCATCGGCGTGCGTACGCCGTCGCGGTCGCCGAGGTGGATGTTGTCGCCCATCCCGAGTTCGTCGCCGTAGTAGATGACCGGCGTGCCGGGCATCGACAGCAGCAGCGAGTTGATGAGTTCGATGCGGCGCCGGTCGCGCTCCATCAGCGGCGCGAGGCGGCGCCGGATGCCGAGGTTGAGCCGCGCGCGCCGGTCGGACGCATAGGTCTGCCACAGCAGGTCGCGCTCCGAGTCGGTCACCATCTCGAGCGTCAGCTCGTCGTGATTGCGCAGGAACACGGCCCACTGGTTGCTCGGCGCGAGCGCCGGCGTCTGGCGCATGATGTCGACGATCGGGAAGCGGTCCTCGCTCGCGATCGACATGTAGATGCGCGGCATCAGCGGGAAGTGGAACGCCATGTGGCATTCGTCCTCGTGGCCGAAGTATTCCTGCACGTCTTCCGGCCACTGGTTCGCTTCCGCGAGCAGCATCCGGTTCGGATACTCGGCGTCGATCGTTGCGCGAATGCGTTTCAGGATCGCGTGCGTCTCCGGCAGGTTCTCGTTGTTGGTGCCTTCGCGCTCGACCAGGTACGGGACTGCGTCGAGCCGCAGCCCGTCGATGCCGAGATCGAGCCAGAAGCGCATCACCTGGAGCACCTCGCGCACGACGGCCGGATTGTCGAAGTTCAGGTCCGGCTGGTGCGAGTAGAAGCGGTGCCAGTAGTACTGGCCTGCAATCGGGTCGTGCGTCCAGTTCGACGTTTCGGTATCGAGGAAGATGATCCGCGTGCCGGCGTATTTCGTGTCGGTATCGGACCACACGTAGTAGTCGCGATGTATCGAGCCGGGCTTCGCGCGCCGCGCGCGCTGGAACCACGGATGCTGGTCCGATGTGTGGTTTATCACCAGTTCGGTGATCACGCGGATCCCGCGCGCGTGCGCTTCGCGGATGAAGCGCCGCACGTCGGCGAGCGTGCCGTAGTCGGGATGCACGTCGCGGTAATCTGCGATGTCGTAGCCGTCGTCGCGGCGCGGCGACGGGTAGAACGGCAGCAGCCAGATCGTGTCGACGCCGAGCTCGGCGATATAGTCGAGCTTCATGATCAGGCCGGGGAAGTCGCCGATCCCGTCGTTGTTCGAGTCGTAGAACGACTTCACGTGCACCTGGTAGATGATCGCGTCCTTGTACCACAGCGGATCGTCCGCGCAGAGCGCGGGCGCGCGGCGCCGCGACCGGCGCCGGCGCGGCGTGCCGGCCGGTGCGAGCGAGGGGAACTGCGCGCGACGCACGTCGTCGAGGGAGTCTTCGCGTTTCATCATGCGTGTGCTCCGGAAGAGTGTCGGGCGTCGCCCGGCTCGGGCGCCGCCGCTCGCGCGGCGCCGGGAGATGGCGCGAGCCGCCAGATCGCATACGGCCGCACGTGCGGGTCGAGCGACACGTACTGGCGATGCCCGCGCCAAGTTTCGGCATGCGCGGCGTCCTGTTCGAGCGCGTCGAGCGGTTCGCCGTCGACGAGCCCGAGGCCGCGCCACAGCGACGTGTCGAGCGTGAAATTTGCGGCCTGCGGGTGCCACGGGTCGAGGCTGATCGCGACCGCGACGACGCTGTCGTGCGCGGGCGTCGCCTTCACGAACACGAGGACCTGGTCGTTGTCCGCGTCGGCGAACGTGAGGCCGAGGTGAGTCTGCAGCGCCGGATGCTCGCGCCGCGCGCGGTTCAGCCGCGCGACTTCGGCGCCGATGTGCGCGGCCTTGTTCCAGTCGCGCGCGCGCAGCTCGTATTTCTCCGCATCCGCGTATTCCTCGCTGTCGGGCAGCGGCGCCGATTCGCCGATCTCGAAGCCCGAATACAGGCCCCACGAGCCCGCGAGCGTCGCCGCGAGCGCCGCGCGGATCACGAACTGCGAGCGCGGCGCGTTCTGCAGGTGGCGCGGATTGATGTCGGGCGTGTTCACGAAGAAGTTCGGCCGGAAGAACTCGCGCGGCGGACCGGCGGTCAGCTCGGTCAGGTAATCGATGAATTCGCGCTTCGTCTCGCGCCACGTGAAATACGTGTACGACTGCGAGAAGCCGACCTTCGCGAGCCGGTACATCATGCCCGGCCGCGTGAACGCCTCCGACAGGAACACGACGTCCGGATGCTTGCCGCGCACGTCGGCGATCATCCACGCCCAGAGCGGAAGCGGCTTCGTGTGCGGATTGTCGACGCGGAAAATCCGCACGCCCGCGTCGACCCAGAACAGCACCGCGTCGCGCAACGCGAGCCACAAGTCGGGCAGCGCGTCCGGCGCGTAGAAGTCGGGATTCACGATGTCCTGGTAGCGCTTCGGCGGATTTTCCGCGAAGCGCAGCGAGCCGTCGGGCCGCCATGCGAACCAGCCCGGGTGCGCGGCGAGCCACGGATGGTCGGGCGAGCACTGGATCGCGAAGTCCAGCGCGATCTCGAGCCCTTGCGCGCGCGCCGCATCGACCAGCGTCCGGAACGACGCGAGCGTGCCGAGCTGCGGATGCACGGCCGTGTGGTCGCCGTCGTGCGAGCCGATCGCGTACGGGCTGCCGACGTCGTCCGGGCCGGCCTTCAGTGCATTGTTGCGGCCCTTGCGCGCGGTCGTGCCGATCGGGTGGATCGGCGGGAAATACAGCACGTCGAAACCCATGTCGCGGATGCGCGGCAACTGCGCGATCACGTCGTCGAACGTGCCGTGCCGGTGCGGATCGTTGCTCGCCGAGCGCGGGAACATTTCGTACCAGCTCGAGAAGCGCGCGGCGCGGCGCTCGACGTCGACGGGATACACCGTTTCGTCATGGGTGACGAACGGCCGGTAGCGCAGCGCCGCGAAGGCTGCGGCGAGCGCGGGCGCGCCGATCAGCGCGAGGCGTGCGTCGGGCGGCGCGTCCTTGAAGTCGGCGGTCAGCCGTTCCATCTGCCCGATCGCGCGCGGATCGGCGGGGTCGGCGCGCTTCAGCGCGGTCGCGAGCAGCAGTTGCGCTTCGCGCACCTCCAGCATCACGTCCTGGCCGGCCGCACGCTTTTTTGCGATGTCGGTGACGAGCGATGCCCAGTCGTCGCGCCAGGCGATCACGCGGAACGCGTGGCGGCCGAGCCGGTCGAGCGCGATCCGCGCGTGCCAGCGATCGTTCTGCTCTGCAACGAACGGCACTTCGCGCCAGTCGTCCTCGTCGTCCGCGCGCCATTGCAACGCTGCCGCGAGATGCGCATGCCCGTCCGAGAAAATCGATGCGTGCACAACCAGTGTTTCGCCGATCACGCGCTTGATCGCGAAGCGGCCGCCGTCCACGGCCGGCTCGACGCGTTCGATCGCGATCCGGTCGGCCGCGAGCGCCGCGGACAGCGCGGTGCGCTCACGCGCGGTGTCGGCGCGCGGGATCGCCGGCGGTGCGCGCCAGGCTTCGCGCAGCGCATAGCCGCCGGGTTCGAGCGTGAACGCTTCCAGCGCGACCGGCGCGTGCTTGCGCGCGCCGTCCGGTGTCGCGACATGGGTGAAGCCGCCCGGCACGCCGGGCAGGATCGCGGCGGGATCGATCGGCGCTTCGGTATCGAGATCGGGATTCAGCGCGATTAGGAGTGCCGTGTCGTCGTGCTCGAGCGACGGGCCCGTGCCGCGCAACAGCGCGGTCGCGGCTGCGCCGGGCGCGCTCAGTTGCGCGATTTCGCCGCGCTGGGCCGCGAGCGGCGTCGCGCGGCGCCATGCGTTCGCGTCGGCGATCGCGCCGGACAGGTCGAAGCGCGCGACGTCGAACGCGGCGCGATAGCGCGTGGCATCCGCATCGCGCGCCATCAGCGGCAGCGTGACGCCGCGCTCGAAGCCCATCGGCACGAGCCAGCCGGTACCGACCGCCGCCGCGGTCCACAACGCGCGGTGATACGCCCGGGCGACCGTCTCGTCCGGCGCGTCGCGCCAGTCGTCGGCGAGACGCGGGCCGTCGTAGGTGTCGGGAAACGCGATCGGCGAGCCGATGCGCCGCAACAGACGGTGTTCGTCCGCAAACCACGGCGAACGCAGATCCCACCAGCGTACCGACGAGAACACCGCGTCGAAGCCGGCCGCCTCGAATTGCGCGAGTGCGTCGCGCGCATGGCCGGGTACGCCGGCCAGCACCGCGACGTCCGGGCGCGCGCGACGCAGCGCCGCGCGCCAGCCGGGCCACCACGCGGCCGGCAGATGATGCGGCGCGTCGATCAGGAAGCCGGCCGCGCCGGCGTCCGCGAACGCAGCGAGATGCGCGCACCACCATGCGGCGAGTGCGTCGTGTGTCGCATCCTCGCCGACCTGTGCATGCGCGACGTCGAGTTCGTGCGCGGCGCGGCGCGGATCGATCAGCGCGTCGTCGTGCGAGCGCTCGACGTACCAGTCCGGATGCTCGACGCGCAGCGGATTGTCGCGCGCGATGCGATCGGGCACGACTTCGAGCATCACGCGCAGCCCGTGGCCGTGGGCGAGCTGCGCGAGCCGCGAGAACGTCTCGAGCGCGCCGGCGCGCGTCGCGAACGTCGCGGCCGGCCGATGGAAGTCGGCGACGTGACGCGGAAAACCCGCGACGCTGGCGGCCCAGAAGCCGCCGATCAGCACGTGATCGAAGCCCATGCCCGCGATATGTGCGAACGTGTCTGGCCACGTGTCGAGCGGACCGACTAGGCGGGCGTCGCAGAAGTAGAGGTGTGCGGCGAAGGGCGGCGTGAAGTTCATGGAATGGCGTGAGCGGGCGGCGGCGAACGGTAACGGCCGTGCGCCGCAACCCGCGTGCCTGCGGCGCCGAGCCCCGCGCGGCAACGCGCCGACGGGGTGCCGCAGGCTGAACCTCTGTCGTTTTTACATGAACGCTGTACGGTCGTTGCATCGCGCGCGGAGCGGGGCGGGGCGCGTCCAGCGTCGTCACATGCGCGGAATCGAGCGGATGTCCGAACTGTCGCCGGCGGCCGGATCGTCGTCCGATTCGGGAAGCGGCGCTCCGGGGAAGTAACGCACCGGCGCGCCGCGCTTGATCCGGTGCGCGAACGCCGGCGGGGTATCGACGTCGTCGCCGAAGTGCGCCCGCACGAACGCGCGCAGCAGCGCGGTGCGCGGGTCGGTCGCGCGCGCCGCGCAGGTCGACGGGCCACCGATGAAGCATGCGTCGCATTCGACGCTGTCGCCGCGCCGCGCGATCCGCAGATCGCCGACGCGATCGAGCACCGCTCCCGCATCGGCCCACGACGTCGACGGCGCGAAACCTGCATCGAGGCGCCGAAATGCATCGCACGCCGCGGTCACGGTCAGCTGCGGCTCGACGGCCGTGAAGCACAGCGTGTCTTCGTCGTCCGCGCACAACGCGCGCGCGCACCAATAGTCGAGGGCCGTTCCGGCGAGTTCGTCGGTTCGCATGGGCAAGCTCCGTCAGGGTTTGTCAGCGCGGTGGGACGCGCGCAAGCGGCGTACCAAGCTGCCGGATAGCGGGCACGGCGTGTGCGCATGGGGCCAACGGCGCGCGCGGCGATCATGCGGCGCGCATTTTTTGCATCGCCATCGCAGATATGCACAGGGGGCCAGCATGCAGCATCAACAGGACGCACAGGTGCGCGACCCGTATCGCGGCCACGAGATTCGCGTCTGGGCGCGGCGCAATGCGCGCGGCGCGTGGGATGACGAAGTGCAGGTGTATGTCGACGGCGAGCGCATCGAGCTCCACGTGCCGGAGCCGGCCGGCCCGGAATGGAAAACCGAGGACGAGGCGCTGCGCGCGGGTGTCGAGCGCGGGCGTTATCTGGTCCACAAGCGTGTCGACGACGATTGACCCGACCCGACCCGATTGGTGCGACCGGCAGCTTGCACGCGGGGCCGCAAGCCGACGAAGGTGACGCCGCAGAGCCGGGCGCCGTGGGTCAGGCGGACGATTCAGGCATCACGGCCGCGCCGCGATCTCGTCGAGGTGCCACAGCAGATCCGCCGGATCGTCATACACGCGCAGCGCGCCCGCGCGTTCCAGCTCGTCGCTGCCGTAACCGCCCGACAGCAAGCCGACGCCCAGCGCGCGGCAGCGGCTCGCGGCGAGCATGTCCCAGATGCTGTCGCCAACCACCACCGTATGCTCGATCGGCACGTTCAGCTTCGCGGCGGCCGTCAGGAACAGATCGGGATCCGGCTTCGCATACTTGACCTGATCGCGCGTGACGACCACGTTCTTCGCCGGATCGACGCCGAGTGCCTCGAGGTTGATGGCCGCCGTTTCCATCCGTCCGCTGGTCGCGATCGCCCAGCGGATGCCCGCGTTCGACAGCGCGGCCAGCAGCTCGCGCGCGCCCGGCAGCGGCCGGACCTGCGCGCGCAGCCGCTGGTACGCGGCCGCGTGCAGCCGTGCGAGCTGTTCGACGCGCTCGGCGTCGATGTTGCCGGCCGTCTCGCGCAGCAGCTGGTTCAGGAACAGGCCGCCACTCATCCCGATCTTGCGGTGGATGCGCCACACCGACAGCTCGATGCCCTCGGCATCGAGCGCTTCCTTCCACGCGAGCACGTGCTGGTAGACGCTGTCGACGAGCGTGCCGTCGAGATCGAACAGAAACGACGTTTCAATGCGCATGTTGAATCTCCTGGCCCGATGAGGTTCGGGCGAATCGTCCGCGAAAAGTCCTTCGACGCATTATCGGCGCGCGGCCGTGTCATCGCCATGTCCCGGCGCCGCGGCCGGCAGCGGCGTGTCGTTTGCCGCTGGTACAATCGCGCCGATGCGTCGGGCCGGCTGCCCGCGCCGCACGCGCCCCCAACCCTCGTCGAATTCCCGTATGGCAACTCCGGACGCCGTCAGTTCCGAACAGTCGTGGTGGGGCGTCCTGGCCCTGGCACTCACTGCCTTCATCTTCAACACTACCGAATTCGTGCCCGTCGCGCTGCTGAGCGCGATCGGCGACAGCCTGCGGATGCAGCCGACCGACGTCGGCCTGATGCTGACGATCTACGCGTGGGCTGTCGCGGTCGTGTCGCTGCCGCTGACGTTCGTCACGCGCCATGTCGAACGTCGCAGGCTGCTGAGTTGCGCGCTGCTGGTGTTCATCGGCAGCCATGTCGTCACCGGCGTCGCGTGGAATTTCGCGGTGCTGATGATCGGCCGGCTCGGCATCGCGTGCGCACATGCGGTGTTCTGGTCGATTTCCGTTCCGCTGGCCGTGCGGCTCGCGCCGAGCGGCCGGAAAAGCCGCGCGTTGAGCCTGCTCGCGATGGGCACGGCGATCGCGATGGTCGCCGGCATTCCGCTCGGGCGCGTGATCGGCGAGGTGCTCGGCTGGCGCGTGACGTTCCTCGTGATCGGCGGCGCGGCGGCTGTCGCGCTGCTGATGCTGCGCGTGACGCTGCCGACGCTGTCGAGCCAGGGCGCCGGATCGCTGTCCAGCATCGGCATGTTTCTCAGGAAGCCGGCACTGGTATCGCTGTACGCGATCACCGTGCTGGTCGTGTCCGCGCATTTCACGTCGTACACGTACATCGAGCCGTTCGTGCAGAGCGTCAATCATGCGAGCAGCAGCCGGATTACCTACGTGCTGATCCTGTTCGGCGTCGCCGGCATGCCGGCCGCGGTCTGTTTCAACCACGTGTTTCCGGAGCGGCCGGCCGATTTCCTGCTCGCATCGATCATCGCGCTGTCGGCGTGTCTGCTGATCCTGTTCCCCAGCGCGCTGAACATCGTCACGCTGTCGGTTCACACGCTGGTGTGGGGCGGCGCGATCGTCTGCTTCGGGCTCGCGATGCAGGCCTGGGTGCTGAAGCTCGCGCCCGAGGCGACCGATCTCGCGGTGTCGATCTTTTCCGGGCTGTACAACGTCGGCATCGGCGCCGGCGCGCTGCTCGGCAACCATATCGCCGGGGAGTTCGGGCTGCCGTGGGTCGGCACGTTCGGCGGGGTGGTCGGGATATTCTCCGCCGGCATCGCGTGGGCCGCGTTGCGGCTGCATGAGCGGCGGGCGGTGGCGTAGTCCGCCTTCAGTGCCATCGCACTGCATGCCACATGCCATGCCGGGCGCGGCCTTTGCTCGCGGCTTTCTGGTCGCTCGCGTGGCTGCAGATCATCAGACATTGAAGACACTGTGGAAGCGCTTCAGGCGCCTATCGCCACCGCAATGATCCGGCCACGGGGACGTGGCCGGATCGCGGCGCCTTCGTGCGGAATACGGGCGGCGGGCCACACCGCATTCCCATCAGGAAAACCCTGATCCGCCCGCCCGGACCTCGATTTCCGTCGACGTCGCCAACCACCAGCCTGCCCGCATTTCACTGCTCGCCACGCGGTGCCCTGAAACCTGTCCCGCTCCTCCCAGCAAGCCTTCCAGCCACGCCAACCAGACAAAACGGGTATGGCGCGATGCAATATTTCTCGATCTGAAGCGAATTTCAATACCTGACAGGTATGAAAAAGCGAGGCCAAAAGTATTGGACGGTCCATTTCCCCGCCGCGTATAAATCCGTCCCATGAACTCACCACACGCAGCGTGCCCCATGTCTCCCGTCACCATCGAACGCATTGAAACCCGCCTCGTCGACCTGCCGACGATCCGTCCGCACAAGCTGTCGGTCGCCACGATGCACGGCCAGACGCTGATGCTGGTGAAGGTGACCTGCAGCGACGGCGTGACGGGCACAGGCGAAGGCACGACGATTGCCGGGATGGCGTATGGCCCGGAAAGCCCGGAAGCGATGAAGCTCGCAATCGACGCGTACCTCGCACCGGCGATCATCGGCAAGGATGCGACGCGCATCCAGGCGCTGATGGCGTTCCTCGGCAAGCTCGCGAAGGTCAATCACTTCGCGAAGAGCGCGCTCGAAACCGCGCTGCTCGACGCGCACGGCAAGCGCCTCGGCGTGCCGGTCAGCGAACTGCTCGGCGGCCGCCGGCGCGATCGCCTGCCGGTCGCGTGGACGCTCGCATCGGGCAACACGGCGACCGATATCGCCGAAGCCGAGCGAATGCTCGACCTGCGCCGCCACAACGTGTTCAAGCTGAAGATCGGCGCGAAGGCGCTCGACGCGGACATCCGTCACGTGGCCGAGATCAAGCGGGCGGTCGGCGAGCGCGCATCGGTGCGCGTCGACGTGAACATGGCGTGGAGTGAAACGCAGGCTGCGCGCGCGATTCCGGCGCTCGCCGATGCCGGCTGCGAACTGGTCGAGCAGCCGGTCGCGTCGGCCGCTGCGCTCGCACGGCTGATGCGCCGCTTCCCGGTCGCGCTGATGGCCGACGAAATCCTGCAGGGCCCGGACAGCGCGTTCGAGATCGCGAAGCATCACGGCGCGGACGTGTTCGCGATCAAGATCGAGCAGAGCGGTGGCCTTTTCGCGGCGCAGCGCGTCGCGGCGATCGCGGATGCGGCCGGCATCGAGCTGTATGGCGGCACGATGCTCGAAGGCGCGTTCAGCACGGTCGCGTCCGCGCATCTGTTCGCGAGCTTCGCGAACCTGCAGTGGGGCACCGAACTGTTCGGACCGCTACTGATTACCGAAGAGATTCTCACGACCCCGCTCGACTACAGCGATTTCGAACTGACCGTGCCGAGCGGCCCGGGCCTCGGCATCGAACTCGACGAAGCGAAGGTCGCGCGCTTCACGCGCGACGGGCTGACGAAAGTCTCCCGCTGAATCGCGACAACTCGCGATAACACGATCACGCACCAGGACATCACGATGCTTTTCCACGTACGCATGGACGTCAACCTCCCCGCCGACATGCCGGTCGGCGTGGCCGACGAGATCAAGACCCGCGAGAAGGCCTATTCGCAGGACCTGCAGCGCAGCGGCAAGTGGCGCCATATCTGGCGCATCGCCGGTGAATACGCGAACTACAGCGTGTTCGACGTGTCCGGCAACGCCGAGCTGCACGAGATCCTGACCGGCCTGCCGCTGTTCCCGTACATGAAGATTTCGGTGACGCCGTTGTGTCGCCACCCGTCGTCGATTCACGACGGCGACGTTTGAGCCACGGAGCCGCTTCTTCCGCAACGGCGGGCACCGGGTCACCTTTCCCCAAAATACACGTGGAGACACCATCATGAGCGTCAAAGTATTCGAAACCAAGGAAGTGCAGGATCTGCTGAAGGCCGCGTCGAACGCGGGCGCCAGTGGCGGCAACGCGCGCACGCAGCAGGTCGTGCTGCGGCTGCTCGGCGACCTGTTCAAGGCGATCGACGACCTCAACATTACGCCGGACGAAGTGTGGGCCGGTGTGAACTACCTGAACAAGCTCGGCCAGGACGGCGAGGCGGCGCTGCTCGCGGCCGGCCTCGGCCTCGAGAAGTATCTCGACATCCGGATGGACGCGGAGGACGAGGCGATCGGACTCGACGGCGGCACGCCGCGCACGATCGAAGGCCCGCTGTACGTCGGCGGCGCGCCGGTGCGCGACGGCGTCGCGAAGATCGACCTCGATGCGGACGAAGGCGCGGGCCCGCTCGTGATCCACGGCACGGTCACGGGGGTCGACGGCAAGCCGGTGGCCGGCGCGCTGGTCGAGTGCTGGCACGCGAACTCGCACGGCTTCTACTCGCATTTCGACCCGACCGGCGCACAGAGCGATTTCAACCTGCGCGGCGCGGTGAAGACGGGCGCGGACGGCAAGTATGAATTCCGCACGCTGATGCCGGTCGGCTACGGCTGCCCGCCGCAGGGCGCGACGCAGCAGCTGCTCGACCGCCTCGGCCGTCACGGCAACCGCCCGGCGCACGTGCACTTCTTCGTGACCAGCGACGGCCACCGCAAGCTGACGACGCAGTTCAACATCGACGGCGACCCGCTGATCTGGGACGACTTCGCGTATGCGACGCGCGAGGAGCTGATTCCGCCCGTCACCAGCAAGACCGGCGGCGCCGCGCTCGGGCTGAAGGCCGACGCATATCAGGACATCGAGTTCAACTTCGTCCTGACGCCACGCGTCGAGGGCAAGGACAACCAGATCGTCGAACGCCTGCGCGCTTCCGCCACGGCATAACCGCCCGACGGCACGGCGGCGCGCCTGCGCCGCCGCCGGCCCCGTCCCCGCGAGATTCAATCGATACCGATGCGAGCGTGCTTGCAGGACCCGGCACGCACACAGGAGGAACCAACATGTCCGCCACGATCGACCACACCACCGAACTGGACCACCTGCTCGCCACCGCCGTGCAGGACGACAAGGAGGCCGGCATCTTCCGCTGCCGCCGCGACATCTTTACGAACGAGGCGCTCTACGAGCTCGAGATGAAGCACATCTTCGAGGGCAACTGGGTGTACCTCGCGCACGAAAGCCAGATCCCGAACAACAACGATTACTACACGACGTGGATCGGCCGCCAGCCGATCGTCATCACGCGCGACAAGACCGGCGAGCTGCACGCGGTGATCAATGCGTGCGCGCACAAGGGCGCGATGCTGTGCCGCCGCAAGCACGGCAACAAGGGCAGCTTCACGTGCCCGTTCCACGGCTGGACCTTCTCGAACACCGGCAAGTTGCTGAAGGTGAAGGACGAGAAGACGACCGAGTATCCGGTGCAGTTCAACACGCATGGCTCGCACGACTTGAAGAAGGTCGCGCGATTCCAGAACTACCGCGGCTTCCTGTTCGGCAGCCTGAGCGACGACGTGCTGCCGCTCGAGGAGTACCTCGGCGAGGCGCGCGTGATCATCGACCAGATCGTCGACCAGGCGCCGAACGGGCTCGAAGTGCTTCGCGGCAACTCCTCCTACATCTACGAAGGCAACTGGAAGATGCAGATGGAGAACGGCTGCGACGGCTATCACGTGAGCACCGTGCACTGGAACTACGCCGCGACGATGGGCCGCCGCAAGGAAGACGGCACCAAGGCCGTCGACGCGAACAGCTGGAGCAAGTCGGTCGCGGGCGTGTACGGCTTCGACAACGGCCACATCCTGTTGTGGACCAAGACGATGAACCCCGAAGTGCGGCCCGTGTACCAGCACCGCGAGGAGATCAAGGCGCGCGTCGGCGACGTGCAGGCCGACTTCATCGTGAACCAGACGCGCAACCTGTGCGTGTACCCGAACGTGTTCCTGATGGACCAGTTCAGCACGCAGATCCGCGTGGTGCGCCCGCTCGGCGTCGACAGGACCGAAGTCAGCATCTTCTGTTTCGCGCCGAAGGGCGAGAGCGAAGCCGACCGCACGACGCGCATCCGCCAGTACGAGGACTTCTTCAACGTGACCGGAATGGGCACGGCCGACGACCTCGAGGAGTTCCGCGCATGCCAGGCCGGCTATGCGGGCATCACGGCGATGTGGAACGACCTGTCGCGCGGCGCGCCGCTATGGATCGACGGGCCGGACGAGAACGCGAGAAGGATGGGGCTGAACCCGCGCATATCGGGCGAGCGCAGCGAGGACGAAGGGCTGTTCGTGTGCCAGCACGAGCACTGGGTGCACGTGATGCGCGATGCACTGAAGAAGGAACGCGGGGAGGTGGAAGCATGAACATCGATTACCGGACCATCTGCGCGGCGCTGTATCGCGAAGCGCGCCTGCTCGACGATCGTGAGTGGGACGAGTGGCTGACCTGCTACACGGAAGACGTCACGTACTGGATGCCCGCGTGGGACGACGACGACCGGCCGACCGACGATCCGCACAGCCAGATCTCGCTGATGTATTACGCGGATCGCGGCGGCCTCGAGGATCGCGTGTTCCGGATCAAGACCGAGCGCAGCGGCGCGTCGACGCCCGAGCCGCGCACCAGCCACAACGTGACGAACGTCGAGGTGCTGGCCGAGCGCGACGGCGAGGTGGACGTGCGCTACAACTTCCACACGCTGAACCACCGCTACCGCGTGACCGATCACTTCTTCGGCACGATGTTCGTCACGTTGCGCCGCTCGGGCGACGCATGGCTGATCTCGAACAAGAAGATCGTGCTGAAGAACGACTACATCCGGCAGGTGCTCGACGTGTACCACGTCTGACGCCGATCGATTCGACACGTAACACCGGGAGACGATGTCATGTCCACCTACAAGATTGCACTGAACTTCGAGGACGGGGTCACCCGCTTCATCGACTGCAAGGCCGGCGAGAAGGTGCTCGACGCCGCGTTCCGCGCGAAGATCAACCTGCCGATGGACTGCTCCGACGGCGTGTGCGGCACCTGCAAGTGCCGCGCGGAGAGCGGCAGCTACGATCTCGGCGACGATTACATCGACGACGCGCTCACCGAGGATGAAAAGGACGGCGGTCTCGTGCTGACGTGCCAGATGGTGCCGCAAAGCGATTGCGTGATCGCGGTGCCGAGCTCGTCGCTCGCCTGCAAGACCGGCCACAGCGCGTTCGCCGCAACCGTGACGAAGGTCGAGCCGCACAACGATGCGGCGATCGTGCTCGAACTCGACGTCGATGCGGCCGCGCCGGTGTTCCTGCCAGGCCAGTACGTGAACATCGGCGTGCCGGGCAGCGGCCAGCACCGGTCGTATTCGTTCTCGTCCGCGCCGGGCGACACGAAGGTCGGATTCCTGATCAAGAAGATTCCCGGCGGCGTGATGAGCACGTGGCTCGAATCGGCCAGGCCCGGCGACACGCTCGAACTGAACGGGCCGCTCGGCAGCTTCTACCTGCGCGATGCGGCGCGGCCACTGCTGTTCCTCGCGGGCGGCACGGGCCTCGCGCCGTTCCTGTCGATGCTCGAGGTGCTCGCGCGCAGCGGCTCGCGGCAGAAGGTGCACCTGATCTACGGCGTGACGCGCGATCTCGACCTGGTGCTGGTCGACGCGATCGAAGCGTATGCGGCGAAGCTGCCGAACTTCAGCTTCTCGACCGTCGTTGCCGATGCGGCGTCGAGCCATCCGCGCAAGGGCTGGGTCACGCAGCACATTCCGGCCGATGCACTCAACGACGGCGACGTGGACGTCTACCTGTGCGGGCCGCCGCCGATGGTCGACGCGGTGCGCCAGTACTTCGACGACGCAGGCGTGAAGCCCAACAGCTTCCACTACGAGAAGTTCACCCCGAACGCGACGGCAAAGGCGGCATGACCATGCAACGATTCTCTGGAAAGGTCGTTGTCGTCACGGGCGCGGCGCAGGGCATCGGCCGCGGCGTCGCGCTACGCGCGGCGGCCGAGGGCGGCCGCGTGCTGTTCGTCGATCGCGCGGATTTCGTGGCGGAGGTGGCCGCCGAGGCGCCGGGCGGCAACACGGCCGGATTCGTCGCGGATCTCGAGACCTACGACGGCGCGCGTGCTGCGATGGCATGCGCGGTCGCGACGTTCGGCCGGATCGACGTGCTGATCAACGGCGTCGGCGGCGCGATCCGGATGCGGCCGTTCGCCGAGTTCGAGCCCGAGCAGATCGACGCGGAAATCCGCCGCTCGCTGATGCCGACGCTCTACAGTTGCCACGCGGTGCTGCCGCACTTGCTGGCCGGGGGCGGCGGCACGATCGTCAACGTGTCGTCGAACGCAACGCGCGGCATTCGGCGCGTGCCGTATTCGGCCGCGAAAGGCGGTGTCAATGCGCTGACGGCGGCGCTCGCGATGGAATACGCGGAGCACGGCATCCGCGTGGTCGCGACCGCGCCGGGCGGCACCACGGCGCCGCCGCGCCGCGTGCCGCGCAATGCGGCCGGCGACAACGCGCAGGAACAGGCGTGGATGGCCGAAGCGGTGCGGCAGGTGACCGCTTCGACGTTCTTCAAGCGTTACGGCACGCTCGATGAACAGATCGCGCCGATCCTGTTCCTCGCGTCGGACGAAGCGAGTTACATCACCGGCACGGTGCTGCCGGTTGCGGGCGGCGATACGGGTTGAGCGGCCGGGTTGCCTGTTCGCCCGCTGCTTCAGCGATGCGCGCCCCCCGGTCAGGCGTGCGCGCGATGACCATCGAACAACCGGCCGACGCAGAACGTCCGGCCACGGAGACACTCATGCGCGAACGCGAAGCGATCATCCCCGCGGGAATGGAAGCCGTGTACGAAAAAATCGGTTATGCGCCGGCGATCAAGGCGGGCGATACCGTGTACGTGTCCGGCCAGATCGGCCGCGACGCGACGATGCAACTGGTGGAAGAACGCGAGGCGCAGATCGTGCAGGCGTTCGAGAATCTCAGGCTGGTGCTCGAGGCGGCCGGCGCATCGCTCGACGACGTGGTCGACCTGACGACCTTTCATACCGACATGCGCGACCTGCCGCTGTTCATGGCGGTGCGCGACCGCTATCTGCATGCGCATCCGCGGCCGGCGTGGACCGCGGTCGGCGCGCACATGCTCGGCGGGGCGCCCGGTTATATCGTCGAAATCAAGGCGGTTGCCGTGCTGCGGGGATAGCCGCTGCCGCTGCTGGTGAGACGACACGATCCCACCGCTTGCCGCACGCATCGGATGCAGACGTGCGGCCCATCTATCGCCGGATCGCCGCTCGCAATCGCCGCACGTGCTATTGACACCGGTGCGGTGCGATTTCCCCACGCGCCGCGCACATAGCTGACCACGGCGGCGATCCCGCTGCTCGTCAGCGCGCCGCGCATCGCCGGCATCCGCTGCACGGGTCCGTGCGTGCCGGGCGCCGGCCGCGCGGCTTCGACGACGATCCGGATCGCGCTGGCATGACCGGCGATGAGCGCCGCAATCCGGCGGTCGAGACCTGGACGTGTGATCTCGCGAGTGCAACTAACGGTCAATCGCGCGCCCGCCCGCGACACGGATAAGCACGCGACGCGGCAAAGCGGTGTCGCCGGACGCTGATGCAGAAACTGCGCTTGCAGGGGAGCGGCCGGATCCCGTACCGCGTCATTCCGGACACGTCAACGATGCACGCACCGTTTTTCACGCTCGGCATCCCCGTTGCCGACGGCGTTCGCCGACCGCCGGCGCAGACGGTCCACGCACCTTAGCCGCGACGAAGCGGCCGGTGCGCGACATCGCACTTATCGGCACGCGCGTGAAAACAGCAGCGAATCGGCGTCGTTGAAGCGAATCCGCACCGGATCGGCATACCCGGCCTTCTGCGCGACGCGGATCGACGCGACGTTGGTCGGTGCAATCAGGCACACGCTGCGCTCGAACCGGTGCTGCGCATCGAGCCAGCCGAGCGCATGCGACAACGCCTCGGTCGCATAGCCCTTGCCGTGCGCCCAGCTCGCGAGCGCCCAGCCGGCTTCAGGCACACCGCGAATCGACGGCTCGACCGTGCGATGGAAGTCGGCGAAGCCGAGATCGCCGACGTAGCGGCCCGACGACTTCTCGCGGATCGCCCAGTAGCCGTAGCCGAGCAGCGGCCACAGTCCGCGATACGCGAGCAGCCGCATCCACGAGTCACGCGGCGTCGACGGATTGCCGTTGAAGATGTGCGCGACGACGGTCGGCTCGGTCCACATCGCGGCGAGCGCGTCGAAGTCGCCGAGCGGGTGGCCTTCGAGGATCAGGCGGGGGGTATCGAGAACCGGTGGGGACGTGACGGGCGGCAGGGCGCTGAGTGTCATCGGGCGTTCCATGAGGAAAGGAAGGCGGCGCAGTGCGCCGCGCTTGGGTCCCGTACGATACCGCGGAAACTGCGGCGCGGCCGCAAATCCCCGTCTGCGGCGGGGAATGCAGTCGCATCGTCCGGCTTGCCGTCGTCCGATGATTCCGGCACGGGCTGGCGACCGCGTAGCCGCATCGCGCCCGTCCCGGGCGGTTTCTACTTGCGGCTTTTCAGGAAGCTGCGCCCGTGCGCGGTGATCGACGCGCCGGATCGGCCGTTCGCGGAATGGCTGACGAAGCCCGCGCCGACGAGTTCCTGCTCGACCGACCAGCCGAGCGCCGGCGCATCGCGGCCGTAGCGCACATCGGCGAGACGCTCGAGCGCCCAGATCGCGGAGGCCGACAGGTTGGGGGTGTTGGACGTGACGTTGTCGTTCATCGCTTCCTCGGGGAGTAGTGATTCAGGGTGAACGGCACGAGGCCGTGGGATCGGGCGACGCAGCGTCAGCCCGCCTGCAGCAGGGGCAGCAACGCCTGGAGCGCGGCATCCTCGTCGGGGCCAGTGGCGAGCACCTGCGCGGACGTGCCGCCATGCATCTGTAGCGCCGCGATGGCCGTTGCGTCCTTCGCGCTGCCGCTGAGCCCGTTGGCGAGCAGCAGGATGTCGCTTTCGAAGCGGTGTGCCGCCGCGACGATCGCGTCACACGACGCGATCGCACGCCTGCGGCTCCAGGCGGGGCCGATTTCAACGTAGACGACGGTTGCCACGATGCGGATCAACCTCGGGGAAAGTCGCCGGAACGGCGTGCAACGGCCGACCGGCAGCACGGCGGGACCACGCGGAGCGCGGTTTCCCGACGGGGTGCCGGGTGTTGTACACCAGGCATCGGTGCGTCATTCATCTCGAACATGTCGACATCCTCAGCGAAGCCGCCATCAAGTCCGGCGAATGATCGAAAGTTGACGATTATAATACAGCAACGTATTTATGTGTATTGTATTATAATGTTGTGTGCGTGACATGCTGTCCGGCCGATGTGTCGACGGGGCAGCACGGCGCGCGGTCCGGCCACGTGCTTGCGTGTCCGGCATTTTTTTATCGATTGACGTGAACTCCCACCGAATGGAAGCTGCAATGAACGCCGCCCCCGCCTGCCCGCAATGCGCGATGGAAAACACCTACCCGGATGGCACGCTGACCGTGTGCGCGGACTGCGGCCATGAATGGTCGGCTGGCGCCGGCGCCGAAGCGGGCGACGAACCGGCGGGCGACGTCGTCAAGGACGCGAATGGCAACGTGCTGTCGGACGGCGATTCGGTCGTGCTGATCAAGGATTTGCGCGTGAAGGGGTCGTCGATCACGCTGAAGATGGGCACCAAGGTCAAGAGCATCCGTCTCGTCGGCGGCGATCACGAAGTCGATTGCAAGACCGACATGGGCGGCTTCATGCTGAAGGCCTGCTACCTGAAGAAGGTATGACCGCACGCGGTACGAGCGATTCTCCGATCAACCGGGCCTGTCGAGCATGAGCGAGGATCGAATTTCCTATGACGCATTCCTGCAGTTCCTGGCGGCGCCGTTGAACGACGGCCGTCCGTTCGTGCTCGAGACGAAGCAGGCGGTGTCGCTGCACTTCGATCACTTCGGCACGCAGAGCTTCATGTCGCTGAAGGATCCGGTCAGTCTCGAACTCGGCTATACGCGCGTGATGATGGGTTTCCTGCTGCTGCAGCCGGCGCCCGCGCGTATCTGCATGATCGGGCTCGGCGGTGGATCGCTGGCGAAGTACTGCTATCGGCACCTGCCTGATACGGCGATCGACGCGGTCGAGATCAATCCGGACGTGATCGCGCTGCGCGACGTGTTCAGGATTCCGCAAGACGACGCACGCTTCGCGGTGATCTGCGCGGACGGCGCAGACTACGTCGCAAGGCCGGACGTCCAGGCGGACGTGATCCTGCACGACGCGTTCGTCGCCGATGGCACGCCGGGCCGCTGCACGGGCACCGCGTTTCTCGACGCGTGCCGTGCGCGGCTGAGCGAAACGGGCGTGCTCGCGATCAACTTCATGGACGACGATCCCGCGTTGCCGCGGCATCTCGAGCACCTGCGTGCGGTGTTCGACGATTCGTGCGCGCTGGTGCCGTGCGGCGACGACAACAACTTCATCGCGTTCGCGTGGAAGAACGGCAACCCGCTGCCGTCGCTGCGCATCCTGCTCGAGCGCGCGCTGGGATTCGGCTCGGCGGGCGCGCTCAAACTCTCGTCCACCGCTCGGCGCATGAAGGCAGGGGAGTGCATCGATCCCGCGCGGCTCGTCTGGCGCGCGCGCGAACATCCACGATGGGAAATCTGCGCCTGACGGCGCCGCGGGTTCGACCGCGCTTACTTCATCCCTTACTTCACGCGTTTTCCGAGCGTGCTCTTGGTCTTGTACGTGACGCCGTGTTTGTCGAGATACTCGCGGATCAACTGACGCACGACTTGCGACGGTGTGAGGTCCTGCTCCGCGCAGAGCATTTCGAAAGCTTCTTTTTTGGCGGGATCGATCAGGACGGTCAGGCGGGCGGTTTTGGTTTCCATCGGGATGGCAGGGGTGGTCGATATGTTAATCAAATTATAATCGATCCGCTTTCGGCGCCAAATGTGTCATGCCGGTTCGTGCACCGGCGCAACGCTGGCGTCCGAGCCACGTGAACAGGTCGTCGATCATCGGCAGGGCCGCAGGCGGCGTAGTGGGCACGTAGCCGACATGCCTGAAGCCGATCGCGCCGGCGAGTCCGCCGACAAGCGCGACGCGAACATCATCGCGTGAACCATCGGTTTCGAACGGTTGGCGATTGCCGCATGCACATCCATGCCGATGCGCCGACCGGATTCAGTAGAACAGCTTGTCGAGCTCGGTTACGATGCCGGTCACCGGCGCGAGGCGGCCGCACGGGCCGCACATGCGGGAGCCTCGGGTTGCTCGAAGCACATGGAAAATGTGATAACAAGATTATCATGTTCTGTTGGTCGTATTAGGCTTTAAGTACAATATCGGCCGGGGCTGCCGGCTCCGGCTTGCCCGAGCGGCTCCGTCGTCAGCGCTGCCGGTGACCCGGCTGCCTTCGTTTCCACTCGGCGTGCGCGCACCGTCACTGCGGCGCTGCCTGGTCGTCACTTCGCCATTACTACACAGCCCGTCGCTATCCGCCTCATGACCCCGATCAAGTTCGTTCTCCGCTACACGGCGATTCCTTTCGCAGCCATCGTGGCCGTCGTGGTGTGGGCAGTCGCGCCGTCGTCGAAAGAGGTCGACGCGCGGCAATATGCGGCGCTGTCGCGCGGATACGCGAGCTTTCCGCTACCGTTTCGACATGAAATCTCGGAAGCGATGGAGCAGGGCCGGATCAGCGACCGGCGTTACCAGACGCTCGTGCGCGATTCGCTGGGTAATGGCGTGGCGCTGGACTGGCCGGCGTCAGGCGTTGCCGACGTCGCCGCCGAGCGGCAAAGACTGGCCGAACTGCTTAAGGCCGATTCAGGCCTGGAGGAACATCAACAATGAAGATTGCGCTGGTTTCGGTGGCTTTCGTGATGATTATCGGAAGCCTGGTTTTCGCGCTGTATTTCATGAATCACGACCGGGGCGGCAGCAAGCGGATGGCGTGGTCGCTCGCGGCGCGCGTCGGGCTGTCGATCACGCTGTTTCTGTCGCTGCTGATCGCATACCGGCTCGGATGGATCGAGCCGACGGGGCTGCCGATCGGGCGGTGAGGCGCGGCATTCGCCCTCGCCGCCGCAGCAAACGCGGTATTGCCGACGGAAGGATTGCCACGGGCATCCGCTTCAGTATCAGCGTGATCGGCAAGCCGTCAAAATGCCGCGCAGCAGATCGATCGGCGGCGGCGGACATCCAGGAATGGTCACATCGACGGGCAGGACCGACGAAACGGCGCCGCACACAGCGTAGCTGTCGGCAAAAATGCCGCCCGTGCACGCGCACTCGCCGGCTGCGACGACCAGCTTCGGCGCCGGCGTCGCCTCGTACGCGGCAAGCACGGCTGCCTTCATGTTCAGCGTGACGGGGCCGGTCACGAGCAGCAGGTCCGCATGGCGCGGGCTGGCGACGAATTTGATCCCGAGCCCTTCGATGTTGTAGTACGGATTGTTCAGTGCGTGGATCTCCAGTTCGCAGCCGTTGCACGAACCCGCATCGATCTGCCGGATGCACAACGCGCGGCCGAGGAGGTCGAGAATGTCCTGACGAATCTGCTGCGCCTCGTGTCGCCAGGCGGCTTCGGTGCTCGGCACGGGCTCGTCGGGAAATTCAGTGCGCGCGAATTGACGGATGAGTTGCCACATCAGAGATCGTGCCCCGCGTAGTTCAGATTGAACGATTTGTTGATCAGCGGGAAATCGGGAACGATGTTGCCAATGATCGCGTGCTCGAGCGCCGGCCAGTTCTGCCAGGACGGATCGTGGCAATGGCATCGCGCGATGGCATTGCCTGATGCCAGCTCGAGCGCGACGAATACGTCGCCGCGCCAGCCCTCCACCCAGCCGATTCCCCTGGATGGCGCCGCCGCGGACGTGACGCCGACGGCGATCGGCCCTTCCGGAAGATTTGCCAGCAGTTCGCCCATCAGGCGCAGCGATTCGTCGATTTCGGCAAACCGCACGGCGACCCGCGCGGCGACGTCGCCACGCGGGTCGCTTGCCGCCTTGACGGCCAGATCGCCGTAAGGGGCAGGCCGCAGGTTCGCGCGCACGTCGAATGTCTGACCGCTGGCGCGTGCGGCCATGCCGCGCACGCCGAAATGCGCGACGACGTCGGCATTCAATCGGCCGGTGCCGAGAAACCGGTCCTGCAGCCCGGACTGCTCCTCGTAGATATTCCGCATCACGTGTACTTCGCGCGCGATGCGTTCGCACTGTTCGGTGAGGGTCGCTGCGTTATCGGGATGGATGTCGACGGCCAGCCCGCCGGGCACGATTCGATCCATCAAGTATCGATGCCCGAAGATTTCGCCGTTGGTCCGTACCCAGTTCTCCTTGAGCCGCGAGAACTGCGCGAGACCGAACGCGAATCCGGCGTCGTTGCCGAGCGCGCCGAGGTCGCCGAGGTGATTGGCGATGCGCTCGCGCTCGAGCAGGAGTGCGCGCAGAACCAGCGCACGCGCCGGCACGGCTGTGCCGCACGCCTGCTCGAGTGCCATGCAATAGGCCCACGAGAACGCAACGGTCGAGTCGCCGGCGACCCGGCCCGCAACGCGATGGCCGTTCGACGCGGCCGTCCGTTCGAACAGCCGTTCGACGCCGCGATGCACATAGCCGAGCCGCTCCTCGAGCCGCAGCACCTTCTCGCCGACGACCGAAAACCGGAAATGGCCCGGCTCGATGATGCCCGCGTGAATCGGCCCGACGGCAATCTCGTGCACGCCGTCGCCGACAACCTGCACGAACGGATAATCCGCTTCGTTCGATTCGAATCGCTCGATTCCGGTTGCCCGCTTTTGCAGCGGAAAGTAGTCGCCGGGCCAGTTACCGTGATTGAGCCACGGGCGCGTGTCGCGCGTGTTGCGCTCGCGCAGGCCGGTCAGGTCGAAAATTGCGCGCTGCATGCGCGTTGCGGCGGGAAACACGCCCGCGAGATCGGGATAGTCGCCGTCGGCCCGCGGTTCCGGCCCTGTCGCGAGACGTACCCACAGAACGCCATCGTCGCATTCGTAAGCCGCGTTGACTGAAAATACGCGCTCGGGCGTTTCGGTGCCCCACATCGCAATGAGCCGGCTACGGTCCGTTCGCGCGGCATGCGCGATGTCGAGCCATCGCGCTTCGTCGACGTCAACCACGGTAGCCGGCACCTGGCCTGCTTCGTGCCCGAGGCGAGTCGAGCCGTCCGCCTGAATCAAGTCGAGTCGCATCGCTTATCCTGCCAGCATCGTTGCCGCCTGACGGTACCACATCGCCAGATAGGGCGGCACGTACAGACCCAGCATCAGGCCAAGCCCCAGATGCACGAACACAGGCAGCAGCGCCGGCCGGTGTTCGAGCGGCGTGGCCGTCGTCGTTTCGCCGAACACCATCCGCTGCACGCGCGCGAAGATCGCCGCGAACGCGACGGCGAGCCCGAGCAGCAGCAACGGCGCGGTCCACGGGAGCGCGTTCATCGCCGTCGTCAGGATCAGGAATTCGCTTGCGAACACGCCGAACGGCGGCAGCCCGAGAATGGCAAGCGTGCCAAGCATCAATGCCCAGCCGACCGTCGGGCTGACCTGCAGCAGCCCGCGAATGCCGTCGATCGCCTGCGTGCCGGCCTTTTGCGCGGCATGACCGACCGCGAAGAAGATCGCCGACTTGACGAGGGAATGGACCGTCATGTGCAGCAACCCGGCGAACGTCGCGATCGGGCCGCCGAGCCCGAACGCGAACGTCATCAAGCCCATATGCTCGATCGACGAGTACGAAAACAGGCGCTTCACGTCCTTCTGCCGGAACAGCGAGAACGACGCGATCAGGACCGACACGAGCCCGAACCCGACCAGCAATCGCCCCGGCAGGCCGTTGCCGAGTGCGCCGTCGGCCAGCACCTTGCAGCGCAGCACCGCATATAGCGCGACGTTCAGCAGCAGGCCGGACAGCACCGCCGAAATCGGCGTCGGACCTTCGGCGTGCGCGTCCGGCAGCCAGCTATGCATCGGCACGAGGCCGACCTTGGTGCCGTAGCCGACCAGCAGAAACACGAAGGCGATCGACACGATCGTCGGATCGAGCTGCGTCCTGATCGCGGCCAGGCTCGTCCACAGCAGCGCGTCGCCGTCGGTCAGTTGCCGGCTCGCGGCAAGATACAGCAGGATCGTGCCGAACAGCGCCTGGGCGATGCCGACGCCGCACAGGATGAAGTATTTCCATGCGGCTTCGAGGCTCGCGGCGGTGCGGTAGACGCTGACGAGCAATACGGTGGCGAGCGTTGCGGCTTCCATCGCGACCCACAGCACGCCGACGTTGTCGGTCAGCAGCGCGAGCAGCATCGCGAACATGAAGAGCTGATACATGCTGTGATAGAGCCGCATGCGCGCGGCGGTCATCCTGCCGCGGGCTTCCTCGATCTGCATGTAGGGCCGGGAAAACAGCGATGTCGTCCAGCCGACGAACGCCGTGAGCGCCACGAGATAGACATTGAACGGATCGACGAAAAACGCGCGTCCGAATGCGAACGACGGGCCGTGCTCGACGGTGCGCGCGGCAAGCACCAGCGTTGCCGCGAACGTCAGGAAGCTGAAGCCGATGTTCAGATGGCGCGCGACCCGGCTCGGCCGCACGCAGGCGAGGCACGCCGCTCCCGCGAGCGGCAGGCCGAGCACGGCGAGCACGACGTGGGCGTCATTCATCTTTGAGGTTCTCGAGGTGATGGATGTCCAGGCTGTCGAACTGCTCGCGAATCTGGAACATGAAGATGCCCAGGATCAGGATGCCGATCAGCACGTCGAGCCCGATGCCGAGCTCGACGATCATCGGCATGCCGTTGGTCGCGGCAGCCGCCGCGAAGAACAGCCCGTTTTCCATCGACAGGAAGCCGATCACCTGCGGAATGGCCTTCGCGCGCGTGATCATCGCCATGAACGACAGCAGCACGCACGCGAGCGCAATGCCGAGCGTGCCGCGTGCGACCGATGTCGCGAGCTGGCTGATCGGTGCCGCGACATTGAACGCGATGATGACGAGCACGATGCCGATCAGCAGCGTGGTCGGGATATTGATGAGCGGCTCGACGTCGGTCTTGACGTCGAGCCTGCGAACGAGCCGATACAGGAACCACGGGATCACGCCGACCTTCAGCACGAGCGTCAGTCCGGCCGACACGTAGAGGTGCACGTCGTCCGTGACGAAGCCGAGGATCAGGTTCGCCGACACGAGCGCGACACCCTGCAGCGTGTACAGATGGATCAGTGACAGGATCCTGCGCTGGCTCAGCATCGCGAACGACAGCATCAGCAGCACGGCCGCGAGGAAATTGATCAGTTGTGTCGCGTAGGCGTGCATTCATGCTCCCAGCAGCAGATGGACGAGCATGCCGATCACGGCCAGCAGGAAGGCGGTCGCCAGGAATTCCGGTACCCGGAAGATGCGCATCTTCGCGTTGGCCGTTTCGACCACGGCGAGCGTGGCGCCGCCTGCCGCCAGTTTGACGAAGAGCACTGGCACGGCCAGCAGCAGCGCAACCGGATCGCCCGCATTCGCGATGCCCCACGGCACGAACAACGCGAGACCGATGCACGAATACGCGAACAGCTTGAGGCTTGCCGCCCACTCCATCAAGGCAAGGTGCCGCCCCGAATATTCAAGGATCAGCGCCTCGTGGATCATCGTGAGCTCGAGGTGAGTGGTCGGATTGTCGACCGGCAGCCGCGCGTTTTCGGCCAGCGCGACCAGCGTGAACGCGATGCCGGCGAACGCCAGGCTCGGATAGATCGTGAGCTCGCCGCGGCCGAGTGTCGCGACGATGCTCGTCAGCAGCGTCGACTGCGTGATCAGCGAGGCCGACAGGAGCACCATCAGCAGCGCCGGCTCCGCGAGGAAGCCGATCAGCATTTCGCGGCGCGCGCCGAGCGTGCCGAACGCCGTGCCGACGTCCATCGCCGCGAGGGACAGCGTGACGCGCGCGAGCGCAAACAGGCCGACGAGCGCGATTGCATCGGCGGCGGGCGACAGCGGCAACTCGGTCGACAGGGTTGGCACGATCGCGCACGCGAGCGTCATGGCGGCCCAGACGACATAGGGCGCGCCGCGGAACACGGCGCTTGCGCCGTGCGCGATGACCGATTCCTTGTTGAACAGCTTGTGGAGCATCCGGTACGGTTGCCAGATGGACGGCGCACGCCGGTTCTGAAGCCAGGCGCGGCATTGGTTGACCCAGCCCGTCAGCAACGGCGCGGCCGCGATCGCTATCACGATTTCGAGAGTCTGCGAGATGACGCCGGACAGGGTTACCATCGTCTCACCAGCATCAGAAGGACGATCAGCACGACGAAACTGTATGTCAGGTAAACCGCGATCTTGCCCGTCTGCAGGCGGCCCGCCAAGTCGGCAGCGCGTTGCGTCAGTGCCGCGATGCGAAGGTAGAGCGCGGACCAGGTGCGATCGGTCACGGACACCCGGTAGGCCGGCTGTGCGTCGAATGGCGACGGCAATTGCCGCTCGATGTGCAGCAACGGTGCGAAGATTTCGCGGATCGGCTGCCCGAATCCTTCCGCCGTATCCTGCATTCGCGCGGTCGTGAACGGGAAGCCGCAGCCCCATGGCGCCGCGCGTCTCAGCCGGCCGTGATAGAAACGCCGCACCAGCACCCACGCGAGTCCGCAGCATGCGATGAAGAACAACATGAAAGCCGCCGGCATGTAGCTCGCGCGAGCGGCCGACACGGGCGCGAACAGCAGCCAGCCGTGATTGTCCGCGCCGACGCCGGCGCCGACCAGCGTGTGCGTGACCCGATCCAGCAGCTTGACGAACTGCGCTGGCATCAGCCCGAGCAGCACGCTGGCGGTCGCGAACCAGCAGAACGCGAGCCGTTCCCACGTGTTCGCATCGCGGGCGCGGTTCAGCTTCGCTTCTCTCGGTTGCCCGAGGAACACGATGCCGAAGAACTTGACCATCGTGTAGCCGGCCAGCGCGGCCGACATGGCGATCAGCGCGGCGGCGATCGGCACCGTCATGGCGAGCACCGAATCCGGCAAGCCTGGCGCGAACAGGAAACTCTGCAGCAACAGCCATTCGGCCGCGAAACCGCTGAGCGGCGGCAAGCCCGCGCTCGCCGCGACACCCGCGAGCACCGCCCATGCGGTCCAGGGCATGAAGCGAATCAGTCCGCCGAGCTTGCCGAGGTTGCGCTCGCCGGTGGCGTGGAGGACGGCGCCCGTACCCAGGAACAGCAAGCTCTTGAATGCGGCATGCGCGACGATCTGGTAGAGCATCGCGGTCAGTGCGAGCGCGGACAGGCTCGACATCCCGTATGCGCGAAACAGCACGGCAAGACCGAGCGCGACGATCATCAGGCCGACGTTGTCGATCGACGAATAGGCGAGCAGGCGTTTCATGTCGGTCTGGATGGTGCTGAACACCACCCCCAGCAGCGCGGTGCTGATGCCCAGCACGAGGAGCAGCACGCCCCACCATGCGATCTGCACGTGCAACAGGTCGAACAGGGTGCGCAGCAGGCCATACAGGCCGACTTTCAGCACGAAGCCGCTGAGGAGCGCCGAAACCGGTGACGGTGCCGCGGGATGGGCCTCCGGCAGCCACACGTGCAGCGGGAAGATCCCGGCCTTCGCGCCGAACCCGACAAGTGCGAACAGGAAGGCGAACGACGCGGAGAAGGTATCCAGCGACTGCGCGCGCAGGTTGGCGAAGGTGTAGTCGCCGGTGCGCGCCTGCAGAATGCCGAAGCAGAGCAGCAGCGCGAGCGCACCGACGTGCGAGATCAGAAAATACAGATATCCGGCCCGACGGATCTCGCCGATCCGGTGGTTGGTCATCACGAGAAACGTCGCGGATAGCGTCAGCGTCTCCCAGGCGACCATGAAGACGTACGCGTCGTCTGCGATCAACACCAGTGCGATGCTTGCGACGCAGACGTGGTATTCGAAGCAGATCAACCCGGGCGCGGATCCTTCACCCTTGCGGAAATAGCCGGCTGAAAAGGCGCCGATCCCCGTGCTGACGAGCCCGAGCACGAACAGGAAATAGCCGGACAAGCGATCGAGACGCAGATGAAAGGGCAGGCCGGGAAGCCCGATCGGCAGCACCGCCGCAGACGGTTCGGCAAAGATGCCGGCGAGGCCCGCCGCGCCGGCGAGCAGTCCTACCAACGCGCCGAGCGGAAAGAGGCCGTGGGCCACCAGTCGCGTGCGACGCAGCGCCCCGAGCCCCAGCGTACCGACCGCGAGCCACGCGGCCACGGCCAGCAGGACGAAATGGACGACCGGCATGGGTGCCATCCGGAATGTCTCCAGTACGCTCGGGTTGGACGACGTGGTTGGAATGGCCGCATCTGCCGCGACGTATTCCTGCGCGCATTATGACACCGAAAGACCAATCCCGATAACAAGGTATGATAATGCCGTTATCATTAAAATCTCATAAATCCTCGGATGGAACGGGCGCGCGTGGCGGTTTGTCGCGGCGCTCCGGGTTCCGCCCAGGGCGTCGTTGTCCCCCGATCCGGGCGAATGAGGGAAGATCCTATGCCAGCGCAGTACTTCCGAGGCCTGACGGGAAAACACCGCAGCGCGGCCGCGAACCGCCAGCTCGGGTTTTCGCTTGCCTTTGTTGCCGGAGCAACCAATGCCGGCGGTTTCCTCGCGGTCAAGCAATACACGTCCCACATGAGCGGGATCGTGTCGGCGATTGCGGATCAGACGGCGCTTGGCGACGTCCGGCTCGTGCTGGCCGGGGTTGGTTCGCTCGTGTCGTTTCTGGTTGGCGCCGGCTGCTCGGCGGTGCTCGTCAACTGGGGACGCCGCCGCGGCCTGCAGAGTCAGTATGTACTGCCGTTGCTGGTGGAGGCCGCGCTGCTGCTCCTGTTCGGGCTGCTCGGCAGCCATCTCGCGCTGTGGGAAGCGTTCTTCATGCCGGTCACGGTCATCCTGCTGTGCTTCATCATGGGGCTGCAAAACGCGATGATCACAAAGCTGTCGGGGGCGGAAATCCGCACGACACACATGACGGGCATCGTGACGGACCTCGGCATCGAGCTCGGCAAACTCTTTTACTGGAATCGCTCGAATGCAGACGTGCATGCGCATGCGGTGATCGCAAACCGCGCGAAGCTCAGGATTCACGCAACGATGCTGGCGTCGTTCTTCGTCGGCGGGCTGGCCGGCGCAATCGGCTTCAAGCGTGTCGGCTACGTGTCGACCGTGCCGCTTGCCGCGGCGCTCGTCACGCTGGCGATCGTGCCCGTTGTCGACGACGTGCTTGAATATCTCTATCGGCTTGACCGCAGGTCGTGAGCCGGTCGCCGAGCCGGATCAACACGCGTGTGCCGAAGGTTTTCCGGTGCGGTAGGCAAGGGCCGGTGCATTACAATTTGATTAGCATATTTGCCGACTCTATCCTGCAATGGAAACGAAAACCGCACGCTTGACCATCCTGATCGATCCCGCCAAGAAAGAAGCGTTCGACATGCTCTGCGCGGAGCAAGACCTGACGCCGTCGCAAGTCGTGCGGCAGTTGATTCGCGAGTATCTCGAGCAACACGGCGTGAGCTACAGGACGAAAAGCGCGCTCGCCAAGCGGGTGAAGCGAAGCGCGGGCTGAGCTCGCAAGCCGTCTAGGCGTCGATTTCCCAGTGTGCATGCCCCTGCGCATGCCAGGTCAACCGCTTTGGATCGAGGCGTTCTCCCTCTTTCATGCGCCGAGCGGTTGACGACAGCTTGAGTTCGCCAGCAAACGCGAATGAGCGCGCGCGTTCGAACAGAACTTGCCTCGATGGCAAACGAATCGACCCCTTCCAGGCGAAGGCGACGAAATTGCTGTCGTCGTTGCATCGGACAACCGCATACGAAGGGCCGAACACGCAGCCCAGGCGCTCGATGTGAGCGGGCAGCGATGGGTCGTCGTCCGGCAGATTGATCGCGAGCACTCCGTAATCGCTCAATCGCTCGTGACAGGCGGTAAAGAACGCGATATCCGCACACCGGCTCGGCATGCCTTCCGCGACGAAGGCATCCAGCAGGATCACGTCGGCGTGGACCTCTTCCCGTGTCGCGTACTCCGCGCCATCTGCACATATCACCTTGAATCGAGTGTCGTCCGCCGGAATCCTGAACACGTCGCGTAGTGCGATCACTTCCGGATTGATTTCGATCGCGTCGATGGTCACGCTGGGCAGATGCCGGTAGCAGTACTTTGCCAAGGAACCGCCCCCGAGCCCGATCATGCACATATGTCCGGCGGCCGGGTGCAGCAGCAGACATCCCATCATGGTTCGCGTATAGCCGAGCGCCAGTTTGTCGGGCGTGCGCAGTGACATGAAGCTTTGGGTAGCCTGGTGATCGAAGTGCAGCGAAATTGCGTGCTGCGTCTCCAAGACGTACGGTCGTCCGTCATGCAGCGGGGTCGACAGGAATTCGACGAACGCATCGTGGGATGTTCGGTCATGCTCCATGCTCGATCGATCCGGGTAGTCAAGTTGCGGGTGGGGGCGCCTGCAGCGAACAGCCACGACAAGCGGGTTCGCCGTCGGTGGGCGCACGACGTCACATTTTCTTGAGAAAGCACGCGTTGAGCATGAAGCCGCCCATGTCGGTCTTGCAATCGACTTCGCGATCTCCGCCGACGAGGCTGATGCCCTTGTCCCCAGTGCCCATCTCCAGCGTGATCGACGAACCCTTCATGCGCAAGTCCTTGAGCAGCGCGACCGAATCGTCTGTGGATTAGGTGCCGGCGCTGGCCGCCCATTCGTGACCACAGCCCACGCGCAGGGTCAGCGCGCCGTCTTGGTCTGTGTCCTGCATCGCGCGCTGCTGGCAGGCAGGGGCAGCGTTCATTGCGGCTTTCATTTGGCAGATTTGACCATGATCAGATCTTTGGAGACGCCATGAGCGATGAGGAAACTTCGACGGTTCCGACTATTTCGGCATCCGCGATCTGGGCGCTCGAGCGCCTTTCCGATATTCGTTATGGTCGCGATATGCCCGCGCTTGGCTGGTCCATTACCCGAGCGCTCATCGGCGCTGGATTCGTGCGCTATCCGAGGAACGGTCGCGGAAGCGTTTCGATTACAGCAGCCGGGCAGACGTTCCAGAAAAATCGGAAATAGTTCTTGTCGACGTCGCTCAGGAATCGCACGGCCGCGTTGATTCAAACATCGTTCATGTTGTGGAGTCGCGGCCCTGGGGGCGTCCGGCGATACCGTCGGCAAGCGACGTACAGTCTGGCGCCTCGAATCGATCGGGTATTCGTCCATCGATCGGAAATTCTCGCGTCGATGAGACGCCGTGGCTATGGTCTCGCCTTCCCGTCGCATTTGCATCAAGCGTACCGGTTGCCTATTACAGCGACCGACGATCTACCGGATGGCCGACCGTTCTGGCACGCAGCGAGAACCTTTCAATCAGGATCATTGCGGGTAACGTCCGGGAAATCATCCGATGAGTTCCACGGTGAACTGCTTCAATGGCGGCATCGGCAGGCGGTCAGGCTCGGGCTGCGACCCTACTCGAAGAAAACATCGGATTCCTAGGAAAACCTGCACGCCGCCCCTCGCGTAAGCGGACTTGCTCGCCGCTCATGCGCGACATACATTGTCTTCATTGAGGTCCGATTTTCTGGAGGGGCCATGCAACTGATCGTCGAACGCGTTGACGTTTGGGCGGCCACCATCGAGGACAAGCCGGGCGGTCTTGCGCACGTGTTGAACGCGTTGCGGGATGCTGGCGCGGATTTGCAATTCGTTGTCGCCCGGCGCACACCGGAAGCACCAGGCAAGGGGGTCGTGTTTGTCGCGCCGCTGCAGGGAGACAAGGAGATCCGTGCTGCCACGCAGGCGGGATTCAATGCCACCTCGCGCCTGTACTCCATCCGTGTGATGGGACTGGATCAAGCGGGGATCATCGCAGAGCTGACCCAGCAGCTGTCGGACGGCGGGATCAATCTCCGCGGCGTATCCGCGGCCGTGCTTGGCTCGCAGTTCATTGCTTATCTCGCGCTCGACTCGCAGGCCGACGCCGATCGGGCGATGGACATTTTGCAAAGGGCTTGACTAGCCGTTGTTGCCCCGTGTCTTTGCGTGCCTTCGCGCTTCGTCGTGCCATGTGCGGCAAGTACGGTGCGAGGGCAGGAGGGATTCAATAGCCCGACGGTAATCGCTCACGGTTGAGTTTTGATGAAAAATCGAGGCGTTGTGATAAGAATACTTATCCCGACAACGTCGATGCGAATGAATGTCGCTGTTGAATTCGCCGCCTGGCACGTTCGGTCGGAAGGGACGGCGCTGCGGTATCGAGGTGCGTGACGCGCGGGCGTCGAAGTCCCGGACGAGATCGGAGCAGGATGCAGGGCGGACGCCGCCCGCGCATCCCTGCTCAATCGCGCGTCCGCCGAAGCGCGCGCCCCATCTCGGCGATCGGCATCGCCGCGATCGAATTCAGCAACCGCGTCTCTCCGGCGTCCGGGCGCGCGATTGCCCGCACGTCATCGAGCGTCTGCGCGACGTGGCGATCGAGCGGTTCGAGAAAGCGCCGCAGCTCGCTCTCCGCCGCCTTGTCCCTGAGCCCGATTGCCTGTCCGAACGCGATCAGCGCATCCACATCGATATCGACGAACCGCGTCGCGGTGCCGAGCGGCATCGTCAGTTCGCAGTGCGGCCAATGATCGCCACGATGGTCGGGCCGGTGCGTTGGCGTGTGATACACGACCGTGCTCACGATGTCATAGAACGGCGCAAGCCGGTAACCGCGCGCGTCGACGAAGAACGACAGGTTCTTCAGGTGCGCGTCGGCATTGCCGACCACCACGTTGAACACGGTCCAGCGGAATACGGACAGGCGCGCCAGCGCGCGCGTGCTGGTGCGGTCGATCGCGCGGGCAAGCTCCTGCGCATTCGCGCGCTGGTATTTGAAGCCGCGGTCGTAGTTGAGCAGCTGCATCGCGTCGATCGTATGCACGCGCCCGGCCGGCGCCGACGCGACGTCGCGGTCGAACCGGTCGATCACGTAGCACGCGGACGGCGCGCGCAGGAAGTGCACGTCGGGCACGTCGAGCCCCATCCTCTTCGCGAGCTTCATGCAGAAGAATTCGTTGATCGCCGAGTGCGGGTAGCCGGCCGCGCGCATGTCCGGCTTGAGCAGGTGCATCGACGGCTCGCTGCCGACCGGCTCGTACAGCGCGTAGTCGGGTGCGTTGCCGCGCAGCACCACCAGCAGCTTCTGCTGCGCGCCGGCCGCCGACATGCGCTTGGGTGCGGTGGCCGTCAGCGCGCGCTCGGGCATTGCCTGGATCCGGCGTTCGAGCTCGTCGAGCGGCAGCGGCTGCAGGCTGCCGGGCGCTTCCTGTTCGCCGTCGGCCAGCAGTGTCAGCGCGCCGGCCGATTCGCGCCCGAAGTACGCGAGCAGGCCCCACGCGTCGGCGGCATCGACCTTCGCCTCGCGCGCGAGCGACGTGCGCATGCCTTCCTCCGGCAGCAGGTTGTCGAAGAACCACTGGACCGGGCGATCGGTCGACGTATCGGTGAAGGTGCCGGCGCGCAGCGCGAACGCCGGCGACAGCGGATAGGCGGTCGGGGACGCGAGCCATTGCGGGTCGTATGCGAACGACCAGATGCCTTTGTCGTCGGTCAGCGTGCCCATGCGCTCGCCGTTGGCGGAGGCGATCAGCTTTCTAGCCGCCATGGCTGCTCCTGCGGCGTTGCGCGGCCTTCAGCGCGGTGGCTTCCGAAATCTCGACCGATGACTCGGCGTACAGGCGCACGCCCAGCTCGCCGAGCAGCGTCATGACCTTGCCGATTTGCGCGGTCGGTTTGCCGGCTTCCACCTGGCTGATGAATTTCGGCGACAGCCCGGTCGCGTTCGCGAGTTCGTCGCGCGTGAACCCCTGCTGGAGCCGCGCCGCGCGGATGAGGTGGGCGAGCGCGCCGATCGTGTCGACGGACTGGGACTCCGACATGACGTTCTCCGTACTTCGTATCTGATCGGGAACAGTATTGCACAACTCGACGGCCTGGGCATCATTTCGTATCCGTACAGAAACGAAGGTGCGGTAAAAGGACTCGGGACGTCGTTTCGTACCCGATCGGGAACAAAAGATCGTGGAGCTGTATGTTGAAGCCACCGTCGTATCCGACCGAATACGGAAAAAGTGTCGACCGGCCAGGCCGGCGACGATGTATGGAGCCGACGGTTATCCGTCGGCGGCGGTCACGGTCAGCGGGCCAACGTCGTCGTCGAAGGCCCACGCGGCGCGCGACCGTCATTCGACACACAGGTCGGGCCCGAACCTTGCGCCCCGCAAGCGCCGCCCGCGGCCGCACCGCGACGCGTCACACATGACGGATTGGGAGGGAGGCGCGCATGGAGCCGATGCCGGTCGTACTTCAGTGGGATGCGGTCCTCGTCAGGATCGCCCTCGCGCTGATCGCGGGCGGGCTGATCGGCCTCGATCGCAGCGAATCCGGCAAGACGGCCGGGCTGCGCACGACGATCCTCGTCTGCCTTGCCGCGTGCCTGTCGATGCTTCAGGTCAATGCGTTGCTGCTGCAGGCCGGCAAGCCGCAGGGCGCGTTCTCGGTGCTCGACCCGATGCGCCTGCCGCTCGGCATCCTGACCGGGATGGGCTTCATCGGCGGCGGCGCGATCCTGCATCGCGATGGCCTCGTATCCGGTGTGACGACAGCCGCGACGCTGTGGTTCGTGACCGTGGTCGGTTTGTGCATCGGTGGCGGCCAGTTGTTGCTCGGCGCGCTCGGGGTCGTACTCGGACTCCTCGTCGTGTGGCCGCTGCGGCTGGTCGAGCAGCGCGTGCGGAGCGTCAGGACGGCACTGATCACGATCGAGTACGAATTCGGCTCGCCGGCGCGCGAGCGGCTGACGACCGGGCTGCGCGACGCTGGCTTCGCGTGCCGCACGCGCGGTTTTCGCGAAACGGCCGCGCGTGCGGTGCGCGAAGAGGAACTGTTCGTAGCTTGGCGCGAACCGGCCAACGCCGATGCGATGCTGCCTCAACTGATCCGGATCGCCGAATTGGCTGGCCTGACGTCGATCCGTTGTTCCACGGAGAACTAAGCCGCACGACGCTTTCCGAGCGTAGGTTGGCTGCGTGCCCGGTGTCCCGTGCCCCGTTCAGCGTCCGGCTTCCGCTCCGGCGCCGTCGTGCGAATCGCCGTTCGTTCCGGGCTGGCTCATCGCGAGATGGAGTGCGGCCGGGTCGACCGGTTTCACGAAATGCTCCAGAAACCCGGTCGCGAGACAGCGTTCGCGATCCGCGTTTCGGCCATAGCCGGTCAGCGCGAGAAAGATGCACGGCGTGACCTCGTTGATCGCCTTCAGCCGCCTCAGCAACTCATAGCCGTCCATCACCGGCAGCCCGATGTCGAGGATCGCGACGTCGGGACGGTAAGCGCGGTACGCGGCCAGCGCGGTTACCGGGTCGTGCACGACGGCGACTTCGTGACCAGCCTCGCGCAGCCATTGCGCGAGCGTCGACGCGGCATCCTCGTTGTCGTCGACCAGCATCACGCGCCGGCCGGTGCGGCCCGGCGCCATGTCGAGGATGCCGTGCGGCTGCTGCGGCGCGGCCATTGCCACGGCTTTCGGCCGGTACTCGGGCAGTGAGATCGTAAACGTGCTGCCGCAGCCCGGTCCGGCGCTGTCCGCGCGCACCGTGCCGCCGTGCAGGGTTACGAGACTGCGCACGAGCGCGAGGCCGATACCGAGGCCGCCGTGCGCCTGCTTCGCGTCGCCGTCGAGCCGGTAGAACGGCTCGAAAATGCTGTCGAGGCGGTCGCGCGGAATGCCGGCGCCGTTGTCGCTTACCTCGACGAGCGTGGTGCCGTCGGCGCCGCGGGCCGCGCGCACCGCGATGTCGCCACCCGGCAGCGTGTATTTCGCCGCGTTGGTCAGCAGGTTAGCGACGACCTGCGACAGCCGCACCGCGTCGCCGTGGCAGCGCGCGTCCGGATCGGTATCGACATGCAGACGGTGACGGCGCTGCTCGAGCAGCGGGCTCGCGACCTCGACCGCGCGGTCGACGATGTCCGCGAGCTGCACGGGTTCCTTCTTCAGCGTGATCTTGCCGCGCGTGATGCGCGACACGTCGAGCAGATCGTCGATCAGCCGGACCATGTGATCGAGCTGCCGCTGGATGATCGCGATCTCGTCCGGCGTCGCCTGGCCGTCACGATGGCGGATCAGCTCCAGCGCGAGCGAGATCGGCGTCAGCGGATTACGCAGCTCATGGCCGAGCACCGCGAGAAACTGATCCTTCGCCTGATTCGCGTCACGAAGTTCGCCGAGCAGCCGGTCGCGCTCGGCATTCGCGGCGACGAGCTTCTCGCGCGCGGCGACGTGCTCGGTCACCTCGACCGCGCTGACGATCACGCCGAGCCCGTCCGCGAGCGGTTGCGGATTGAAATGCAGCCGGTACACGCGGGCGCCGTCCGGCTCGGGCCGGTCGCGGTGCTCGCCGATCGTCGTCGAGCGGCCCAGTGTGCGGGCGGTTTCCAGCGCGTGCACGATCGCCGGCGTATCGCCGCCGGGTAGCACGGACGTCAGCTGCTGGTCGACGATGTCGGTCCGGCCGCACAACTCGGAGAAGCGGTGATTCGCGAGCACGATCCGGTGTGCGGCGCCCGACAGCAGCGCGATCGGCAACGGCGCGTGCATCAGGACGCCGTTGCGTTGCTGCTCGGCGTCCTCGCGACGGCGGATCTCTTCGCTCAGCGCGCGCGAGCGCTGCTGCGACAACGCCAGTGTCAGGTGCAGCTCGTTTTCGTCGTTGCGCAGCGATGCGTCGGGCAGGATGCGGCGATGCAGCGCGCATACATGGCGGAACGTTTCCGATTGCTCGACGCTTGGAAACACGTCGCCCGGATAGCCGCAGTAAAGCGAGAAGCGATGTTGCTCGATCAGCTCGTTCCATAGCGCTTCGAGCCGCAGCGCACCGGCGTACCGCTCCTGCGCGCACAGCAGCGCGACCATTTCGCCGAACACATGCACGGGTCGGCCGGCGCGGACCGCCGCTTCGACGATCGTGCCGATCGAGCGGCGAAAGCGCGCGGGGTCAGGGAGGTTGCCGTCCATGAAGCTGTCGAGCAGCGTCTGCGCGTTCGACATGAAGATGCGCTCGCGGGCCGCGTGGCCGATCGGTGCGCCGAGCGTGCGCAGGCGTTCGTGCACCGCCGCGAGGCAGTCGGGTCGCGCGATCACGATCGCGCTGCCACCCGCGCGCAGCGCATCGGCCGCGAACAGTGCGACTTCCGACACGAGCTGCGCATCGGACTCGTAGAACTGGACGAAGTGATCGGCCCGCATCGGTGCCGATTCCAGCAGGGGAGATGCAGTTTTCATCGCTCACGACCAGACAATGCCGTTGGCGGCCGGTGATTCCGTGCCGCGGCCATATCCGGGCCGTCGCGAGCAAGCCGCGTGCCGCGCGCGCCCCCAGGTCCGAGGGCCGTGCGGCACGAGCCCGGCATGCGCGGGCGGTGCCGGATGACAGTGCGTTTGTAAATTCTGCCTCGAATCGCAGGACGGATGTGCGATCAGGGTGGCGCGGCGCAATCCCGGCGCCGGATCGCGGCGTCATGCCTGGCGCCCGACGGCCAAATGCTCAGAACTTTACGCGCACCCCGTGCGACGCGCGGCGACCGGTGCTCGCGGTCCTATCGATCGATGGAATCGTCGGATGGACGCGCGCCTGGTCACGGGGGGAGCATGTTCTTATGCAACAGGGTGCCGCGCGGCGCGAGGCCGATGCGCGACGCGCGAACGCCTGACATCAGGAAAACGTCGTCGCGACCATGATGCCGAACACCAGGCCGAGCGCGATGCCGGTCAGCCGGCCGTAGATGGATGCGCGCACATTGTCGTCCAGCTCGAACGGCGAGCGCTTGTGCTTCCATACCGTGCTGAATGCCACCGGACGGGTCAGCAGCACGGTGCATGCGATCAACACGGGTGTCGCGATGAGCATCGCGATGCGCGGACCGTTCCAGTCGACGCCATGCATCATCAGCGAAACAAGCACGGCGAGCGGCACCTCGACGCACAGGCCGAGGAGCGATCCGCCGACGAAGGAGTCTCCCGGTGATTGGAGCATGGTCGTCCGTCCGTTCGAATGAAAGCCGCACCCGTTTGCGAGCGGCTGAAAGGGCGACCGCGGTCCGTGTCGGAGGCCATGGTCGATCGTGTGGCCGGATGTTAAAGCAAATTGTCGACCGGTTACCGGCTATTCAAGCTATTTAACAAATGTTCGATGGAAACCGGGTATCGTGCGCGACGCGGCACGGCGCGGTACGCCGGCGACGCGCGTCGGGCGGCTTGAGCGGCAGCGATCAGCGAACGACAAGGACTCGACCACACACCGCTCAGGCCGGAAAACCCGATCTGAACTCGATTCGACAGCGCGCGTGCAGTTGCAAAGTATTGCCGATCAATGTCCTGGCCGGTGTGCTGATCCCGTCGCGCCGCAGGGGCGATTCGATGCGATCCTGTCGTTCGAAGTCTTCGAGCATCATCCGGATCCCCGCAGCCTGTTCGCCGATATCGTCCGGTGCAGGGGCCCGCCAGCGCACTGCTGTTTCAGACGTCCCTGATCACGCCGGAGATCCTTGCGCGTGGGATCGAGCAATGGTGGTACTGCGTGCCGCGCAACGGGCATATTTCCTTTCATACGAGCCAGGCGCTGACGCTGCTGGCGACGCAGCTTGGGCTCGAATTTGGCTCGTTCAGCCCGGAAACGCACGTGGTTTTCGATCGTGCGGCGGCACCGGGGTGGCTTTCGAAGTTCTTTCAGTGAAATGGGGGCTCGGTCAGCCGCGAAATCGGTAGACAGGAATCCGAGACGCCATTGTTCAGGAGGCGATCGATCATCCCGAGCCGGATATCCACACGGACGCATGTCGCCCCGCAGGCGTGAGATCGGCCTCAGCGCGGCTTGCACCGTCAATGCCGCCCGGCCACGGAGATGAAGCCGCGCGCGAGGCAGCACCGTTCGCGCGTCGGCCGCCGTTCTTGATGCAGGTCACGTGAGACGCCGAAGCGTCGGGTCAGGATGAACGTGTTCGGCCGACAGCGCCGGCCAATGCCGGCCCGCGCCTGTCGCTCGCGACTCGGCCGCGGCCATCGGAGGGCTCGTCATGGATCACGAGAATGCGTACGTCGTATGGTTCGACGACCTGCGGCGCGGCGACGTGGCGCGCGTCGGCGGCAAGAATGCGTCGCTGGGCGAATTGATCGGCAACCTGTCCGCACAGGGCGTGAGCGTGCCACCCGGGTTCGCGTCGACAGCGGACGCTTACTGGCGATTCATCGATGAAAACGAATTGAGGCAAGCCATCGGCAGCACGCTCGAGGCATTCGGCGCACGCAAGATGGCGCTCGCCGAGGCCGGTGCGTCGATTCGGCAGGCGATCCTCCGTGGAGACTGGCCCGACGACATCGCGGACGCGATCCGGGACGCGTATCGGCAACTGTGCCGGCAGGCCGGCGGAGACGACGTCGATGTCGCCGTGCGCTCGAGCGCGACCGCCGAGGATCTTCCCGACGCGAGCTTCGCGGGCCAGCAGGAAACCTATCTGAACGTGCGCGGTGAGCGTGCGCTGCTCGCGGCGTGCCGCCGATGCTATGCGTCGCTGTTCACCGACCGCGCGATCTCCTACCGCGAAGAAAAGGGCTTCGATCACTTGCGCGTCGCGCTGTCGATCGGCGTGCAGCGGATGGTGCGTTCGGACCTCGGCGCGGCCGGCGTGATGTTTTCGCTCGATACGGAAACAGGATTCGACAAGGTGGTGCTGATCAGTGCGGCATGGGGGCTTGGCGAGAATGTCGTGCAGGGCACCGTGGACCCGGACGAATACGAGGTGTTCAAGCCCTTGCTCGGCGATCCGGCGTGCACACCGGTCATCGGCAAGACGCTCGGCGGCAAGGCATGCAAGCTGATTTATGCGCGCGACGAGAATGCACCGACCCGAAACGTGCCGACCTCGAAAGCCGAGCGTGCCACCTTCGTGCTGGCGGACCGCGACATCCTGGCGCTGGCGAAGTGGGCCTGCGCGATCGAGGCGCACTATGGCCAGCCGATGGATATCGAGTGGGCAAAGGACGGCGTAAGCGGAGAATTGTTCGTCGTGCAGGCACGTCCCGAAACGGTGCAGTCCCGGCGCGAATCCAGCGCCATCAAGACCTACCGACTTGGTCAGACCGGCCGCAAGCTGCTCACCGGCGTCAGTGTCGGCGAGGCGATCGCGGCCGGCAGCGTGTGCGTGATCGAAAGTCCGCACGACATGGGGCGATTCGTCGACGGCGCGGTACTGGTGACGCACACGACCGATCCCGACTGGCTGCCGGTGATGCGCCGCGCCGCGGCGATCGTCACCGATCATGGCGGCCGCACGTCGCATGCCGCGATCGTGAGCCGCGAGCTGGGATTGCCGGCCATCGTCGGCACCGGCAATGCGACCCGCATGCTGCACGATCAGCAGGAAGTGACGGTATCGTGCGCGGAGGGCGAGGCCGGGTTTGTGTATGAAGGCATCGCGCAATACCAGGTGGAGGCGATCGACCTGACCGATCTGCCGGCCACCCGTACGCAGGTCATGCTGAATCTCGCGAATCCGGCCGCAGCGTTCAGGTGGTGGCGACTGCCCGCCGATGGAATCGGGCTCGCACGCATGGAGTTCGTGATCAGCAACCATATCAAGGCCCACCCGATGGCGCTGGCCCACTACGATGCGTTGACGGACGCGCATGCGAAGCGCGAGATCGCTGCCCTGACGTCGGGGTACGACGACCCGTCGAACTATTTCGTCGACCGGCTGGCGCATGGCCTCGCGCGTATCGCGGCGGTCTGTCATCCCGCGCCGGTGATCGTCCGCATGAGCGACTTCAAGACGAATGAGTACGCGCATCTGGTTGGCGGCGCGCAGTTCGAACCGCTGGAAGAAAATCCGATGCTCGGATTTCGCGGCGCGTCACGCTACTATTCGCCGCGCTACCGTGACGGATTCTCGCTCGAATGCCGGGCCATCGCGCGGCTGCGAAATAGCATGGGATTCAGGAACGTGGTCGTGATGATCCCATTCTGCCGGACGCTCGACGAGGCGGACCGCGTGCTTGAGGTCCTGGCCGCCAACGGCCTGAAGCGCGGCGAAGACGGATTGCAGATCTATGTGATGTGCGAAATCCCGTCGAACGTCATCCTGGCGAGCCAGTTTGCGCAGCGCTTCGACGGCTTCTCGATCGGAAGCAACGATCTGACTCAACTAACGCTCGGCGTAGACCGCGACTCGGCGGAATTGGCCGGGTTGTTCGACGAACAGAACGAAGCCGTGAAGTGGATGATTGCCCGCGTGATCGAGTCCGCCCGCAACGCGGGCGCGAAGGTCGGTTTGTGCGGCCAGGCGCCGAGCGATCATCCGGCATTCGTCGATTTTCTCGTGGCGTGCGGCATCGACTCGGTTTCCGTCAGCCCCGACAGCTTCATCGCGGTCAAGCGGCGCATGGCCGTCGCGGAAAAGGCTGCGCCCGGTGAGCGTGCGTCGCCGGAATGAGCCGTATCCAGTCTGCGTCGCCGCCAATTCTCGCGACCTGCTCGCGTATCGAAAAGAGCGCCGACGAGCGTTCGCCGCTGCCGAACGCATCGTCGATCGCGCCGTCCTCTCGTATCGTCACGCTGACGAAGCCGCCGGATTTCAGCAAATGCACGGAAATGCGCGAGACCGGCACGCGCAGCCTCGCGTACTCGAGCGCGTCCCGTGCGATCCGATAAAGGACGGAGGCTGCCGCGGCGTCCACACCGGTCTCGGTTCGGTATCAATCTTCATGCCATATCGCGAGAACAAATCCTGCGCGAGCCCTTCGTGAAGATCGGAAGCGAGACGGGTCCGTTCGGCCTCGCGGGCACGCAGCAATGTGCGCGCCAGTTCGCGCCGCGCGTGTCGCGATTCACGCCATTCCCGCGCGGTCGCATTGCGCCGCGTGCCGTCCTGGAAGGTCAGCAGATCCGGCGCTCGGCAGGATTCGGCTGGACCGACCGATTCCCGAGCGTGGCGGTGCGCACACGACCGTACCGGATCGGAATGAACGCAGCGTCACGCCATGCCCGTGCGCGGCCGGCCATCTTCCGAGCGAGCGAATGCCACCTGCAGTTCAGGATGCACGTCGGTGCGCCAGTGATCGCCGGTAAAGAGTCCGTAGTGGTCGCAATCGTCGATGTCGACGCGTTGCCGCGCATTCGCTGCGAGACTGCTGCACATGGCCAGCGCGGCATGGGTCTGGCCGGCACCGGTGACGGCATCGCATTTGCCTTCAACGGTCAGCAACACGATCGAGCGCAGTGCGGCGGGCTCGACGCGCTGGCCGTGAACGTGCCAAGTCCGGTTTGCCAGGCATGCCCGCTGGAACACGATGTCGACCGTATCGAGGAAGTACTCGGCGGGCATGTCGAGGAGCGTCAGGTATTCCCGCAGCGCGCGGCGTGCGGTTGCGAGTGCGTTGGCGTCGCCGCTCGACACCGCTCGTCGATAGCGATCGACCAGCGCCACGTAGTGTTGCGGATAGGCGAGCGCGATCTCGGCACGCTGCAGATAGGCCGGAAATACCTGTCGTCCGTATCCGGCGAAGCCGTGCGGCACCGTATCGATCAGCGTGGCGCGACACCAGTCGAGCGAATGCGAGCGGGCCGCGATCCCGAGCGCACTCGGATTGATGCGGGCATCGAGGGGGCCACCGATCAACGTCAGGCTCGCAGGCACCGCGGCATCGCGTTGTGCGCGCAGCGCGATGGCGCCGAGCGACGGAAACGTCGCCTGACAGACTGCGACGACGTGCACCGGTCGCGCGTCCGCAAGCAGGGTATCGATGAAACCGTCGAGCATCGACACGTATTCGTCGAGGCCGAATCGGCCCGCGTCGCGCGGCACATCGCGCGCATTGATCCAGTCGGTGATGCAGACGTCGCCGTCGGCCAGCAGGGTCTCGACCGTCTCCCGCATCATCACGGCCACATGGCCGGCCAGCGGCACGCAGAGCAGGATCACGCGTTGCGTACCCGCGTGCGAGAAGCGGCGCAGCGTGCAAAACGGAGTGTGCGCGACGATCGTTTCGTCGAGGTCGACGCGACGGTCGCCCACGTCGATCGACTCGATGGCGAACCGTGGCGCGTCGGGCTGCAGGTCGAGCAGGGGTTCGAACAGATCGGTGTAGTACGACGAAGCGGCATCGGGCCAAAGGCCGCATGTGAACCGCGCCGCCGTGTCCCACGTTCGCAACCATTGCCGTTGCTGTTCGATCAGGTCATACCACATGGCGCATGGGCGGGAAGTCGCGTGAAATTCGGACAAGCCTACTGTCGCCGGATCGTGCGGCGACGGGTTGACCTGCATCAGCATCGCCCCGATCGCCGGTGCATAAGCTGGTGTACGGATCCCGGACGGATGCACGGAGTGGAACATGGACACGTCTCGAAGCATGCTCGTCGTTTTCTACTCGCGCAGTGAAACGACGGCGGCGGTCGAGCGGCGGCTTGCTTCGGAACTCGACGCGGATTGCGAACGGCTTCAGGAAGCCGACGATCGGCGGCGGGCGGGGGCCGTCGGCTTCCTGCGTTCGCTCGCGGACGTGATCCGCGATCGTGCCGCGAACCTGCGGCCGACTGCCTCTTCGCCGTCGGCATACGATGCGGTTGTGATAGGCACACCGGTCTGGGCGGGCCGCGCATCGACGCCGGTTTCGACCTGGCTCGCGCGGCACGGGAGCGAACTGCGCGCGACCGCATTCTTCTGCACGATGGGCCTGCGCGGCGACCTGACAGCATTCGGGCAGATGCAGGCGCTGGCGCGGAAAAGGCCGATCGCGACGTGCGCGATTTCCGGGCGCGATATCGGTCGCGGCCTGGCCGCTCGGAAGCTTGCCCGTTTTGCGCGGGCGATCGACCGCCGGCTTGCCGCCCGCGAACGGCACTTGAGCGCGGAGCGGGCAACGTGACGGCGCGGTCTGGGGGCAAGCGCGACTACGATCATCTGCTGGTTGGCGGCGGCATTGCCAGCGTATCCGCGGCGCATGCGTTGCGGCGCGAAGATCCGTCCGCTCGCATCGCGATCCTGTGCGGCGAACACGTGTTGCCGTATCAAAGACAGCCGCTGACAAAGGAATTTCTCGCAGGAAACCTCGCCCCGGCGGCAATCGCGATACACCCGGCGGGGTTCTACGAGATGCGCAGGATCGACCTGCTTCTGGGGGCGAGGGTCGCGTCGGTCGACTGCGGCGCGCATGTCGTCAGGCTGGAGGATGGTTCCGCGATACAGTACGGCAAACTGCTGATTGCAACCGGTGCGTCGCCACGCAGTCTGGCGGTGCCGGGGGCAACGCTGGCGGGCATCGGTCACCTTCACGACCTCGACGACGCGCTTGTGCTTCGCGCCCACGCTGCGCGCCAACGACGCCTGCTTGTCGTGGGCGGCGGCTTCACGGGATTCGAGGCGGCGGCCACGCTGCGCGAGCGCGGTCTGGAGGTCACGCTCGTCGAACGCTGCGAGCGGCTGTTACCGCGGCTGAATTCCGTTCGGCTATCCGATCACTTTGCCGGGTTATGTGCGACGCGCGGCGTCGACGTTCGAACCGGAATGACGGTGGAGCGCTTCATCGGAAAGCAATCGATCGAGGCGGCCGTGCTCGCCGACGGCCGCGTCATCGAATGCGACCTCGTCGTGATTGCCGTGGGCGTCGAGCCGAACTGCGGGTTTCTCGCGGGCAGTGGCATCGCGATAATGGATGGCGTGCTTGTCGATGAATGCCTGCAATCATCGGATCCGGACGTCCATGCGGCCGGCGACGTCGCGCGGTTTCACGATCCGGTATTCGGCGTGCAGAGGCGTATCGAGCACTGGGACAACGCGGTGCGTCAGGGTCGCCTGGCCGCCAGGAACATGCGCGGTGCGCGCTTGCCCTATCGGGATGTATCGATTTTCTACGGAAGCGTATTCGATGTACCGTACAACTTCCTCGGCAACGCTGCCGATGCGACCGAAGTCGTCGAACAGGGCCGATTCCCGCATGCTCCGTACTCGTTGCTCTATCTGAGACATCATGTCCTGCGCGCGATGTTCTCGATCGGTGTGCGCGCGGATGAAATGACCGCCGCAGAGGAGGCGATCCGCCATCGGGTCAACCTCGGCGCGCAAGTCGAGGCTGCGACGCACGACGAATTGCGGCTGTGCGAACTGCCCGCGCGAACGGTCCTGATCCTGCAGGGTGGCGGTGCGCTCGGCGCATTCGAAAGCGGCGCGATCGCCGCGCTCGAGGCGCGCGGCGTCCGTCCCGATGTGATCGCGGCCGTGTCGATCGGCGCGTTCAACGGCGCGATCGCCGCGAGCCATCCGGGGCATGCGGCCGAAGCACTCGACGCATTCTGGCGCGAACTGTCGATCAGGAGTCCGGTGGGCGTGCCATCGTCCGCCTATGCGGGACATGCGTTTCTCGCGTGGCATATCGCGCTGTTCGGCGTTCCGAATTTCCTTCGGCCGCACTGGTTTCTTGACGGGATTCCGCCGTTCGGCCTTGCGCCATGGTGGACGAGCTGCTACGACACGCAACCAATGCTCGCGCTACTGCGCCGGCATGTCGATTTCGACGCACTGGCGGGCAGCGCGACGCGCCTGCTGCTTGGAGCCGTGGACGTGGAGAGCGGGGAACGGCGCATCTTCGACAGCTATGTGGATCGCATCACACCGGAGCACCTGCTCGCCAGCGGCAGTCTGCCGCCCGCGATGCCGTGGACGCGCATCGACGGCCGCGCTTACTGGGACGGCGGCATCATCAGCAACTCGCCGCTCGATCTCGTGATCGAACGGTGCGGGCGGATAGCAGGGCGCGTGTTTGTCGTTGATTTGTTTTCAGGGTCGCGCCCGTTGCCGTCGAACCTGATCGAGGTCATGCTGCGGCGCGACGAGCTCGTCTATGCCGATCGTGTTCGTAACGACCTGCGGTTCGAGGAAAACGCGAACGACTTTCGCGATCTCGTCGAACGCATAACCAACCAGCTCGATCCCAAAACGGCGGCGCGCATGCGACAACTCCCGGAATACATCCGGCTGATGGGGGGGCGTGCGCCCGTACGGATCTTCAGGATCGCGCTGGATGGCCAGGTCGGAGCCAGGGGCACTTTCGCGCGCGACTTCGATTTTTCCGATACATCGATTGCAGCGCTGTTCGAACTAGGCCGCAGCGCGGCGCTCGCCGTGCTCGCGTCCAACGCGACGGAACCGCTCGGGGGCCTGGCCGGCCGGCCTAGTCGACCGAGGCCATCAACGCCTTGAACGCTTTCCACTCCAGGGCAGGGAAGACTTCGACGCTCGCGTGGCCCAGCGTGCGCATGCCGGCGGAAATTCTGAAGGCGGTGTCCAGATCGGGGGCGGTGAAAACGTCGAGATAGTCATAGCGACCCATCAATGCGAAATTGTGCAGCCATTCGATCTGACCGCACGTCTTCTGCAATCGGTGGACGGCGTGATGCTCGAGCTCGGCCAGTTTGTCCGGCGTCTTGACTGCGTCCGGCGACAGGCGTGTAAGCATGACAAAGGTAGGCATGACGAATCCCCAAGGTGTCGCCCCGTGACGGAGCAAGGGAAGGACGGCAATCACCCGACCGGCGATGTGCGAGCCGGTCGTCTGGCGGACGACGAAGACGGTCCCATGCCTTGCCCGAACCACGGAATCTCGGCACGGAGCGACGCGACATACCGTGCCCAGCCTCCCGGATTGCCGGAGAACAGCCACGCGCATACGGGCTCCGCGAGGGCATCGCGATCGAGCGGCTCGTCGAGCAACAGCTGCGGCCACAGACAGTATGCGTGGAGGATCGCGCGCGTGAATTCACGCACGGTCATGTGCGCGAACACCTGATTCAGCAGTGGAATGTCCGCGAGTATCGGCTGCGCGGTCAGCAGCGAATCTAGCGTCCTGTCATCCGGCTCGTATTCGAGCACGCAACTGAGCGTTCGCAGGATGCTGCCCAGGTGCACGAGCAAGGCGCGGCGAGCTTCGGTTTCGTTTGGCATGGGTGGCGTCCGGATTGGCGGAACGGATGGCTCCGCGTGCTTCCTGAAATCTATGAGCGATGTCGCGCGCGAACGTTGATGGCGGTCAACCAAAGCAGTCAGGACCGTTCGGCATATCGGCCTCGATGGCCTCAGCAGCGCGAGTGCCTGCCATTCTGTCAGCGGGGCACCGTGCACACTCCGGCCCGAGACCGGGACGCCGCTGCCAGTATCGCGACGGCCTCGTCGTCGTCCACCTGAGAGAACGATCGATAGAACGCGCCGACCGAGAAGGCTTCGTCGGACTGTTCGATGCATACCACCTCGTCGGCATGGGGGCGGACTTCATCGAGGCCTCGGGCGCAGGCCACCGGTACCGCGCAGACGAGCAGTCTCGGGTGCCCCATGCGCGCCGCGTGTAGCGCGGCAATCAGGGTCGCGCCAATCGCGAGTCCCGGTTGCCATGGCGCGCGCAACTTGCGCACCAGCACGACGTCGAGGTCGCCATGCAGGCGCATCGCGAGGATGCTTCCCTGTATCAATACGCCGCGTGGTATTGCCAGGGAGGGATTTCACGCCGCACCTGGCGACGGGAAGTTCGACGCGTCGACCCGGCAAGCAATCCGGTCCTGTTCCGCGAGGCACGCGCATCGGTGTTTCGATGGCTTTGCATCAGACGAAACGGAGAGCGTTTCGATCGCTCGGGTCTGCTGGATGACCTGCGTCAAGACCGATTGCCCGGCAGGAGCGAATATTGATGTTCTCGCATGTCGACCTCGACATGTGCCGTGCCGTCAGCGTCTTCACGTTCATGATACGGACACCATCATGCTCGCCTTGTTTACGAACACGTCGAATCGCCAGATCATTTCCCGTTCCGAAGCCTCGGCACCGAGCGAGTCGGCTGCTACCCCGCACCGGCATGACCGGATCGATGCCGATGGCGAACGGCTGCTGAGTCCGCACGAAATCGCGATCCTGATGGTGCTCGCCAGCAGGGCGACCCCGTCGACCTGCGCTACCTCGTCGATCGCGGTCTCGTTCGACTGGATGCAGCATCGCTTGCCGAGGCGCCCGCCAGCCTATCGGCCGACGGGCGCCAGATGGTGTTGCGACTCGCCAGAGGCGATCGCACCAGGCAAGAGCGCAACGTCGGTGTCACGATTGCGTTTCGCGCGATCGCGGCGGAGAGATCGGCCGCGATCGCGCACCACGCCGCGCGCTGACCTGTATCAATTCCACGCGGTGCAGCGGGAATTACCGTTGTCTTCATCGATTGCGGACAGGAGTCGATGGCCATGAAAAGCGACAGCGACCTGAAGCGGGACGTCGAGCAGGAACTCGAGTGGGATCCGTCGATCGATGCGGTGCGCATCGGCGTCGAAGTGCACGAACGCATCGTGACGTTGACTGGGCACGTCGCCAGCTATCTGGAAAAGGTCGCGGTGCGCAAGGCCGTCGAGCGTATCGAAGGCGTGCGCGGCATCGTGCTGGAACTCGAGGTGCAAACGGACGACGGCAAGCGTCGCTCGGACGAGGACGTCGCCATTGCAGCGCGCTCGCTCCTGATGTGGGATGCGGGGCTTGGCGAGCAGGCCGTGCACGTGACGGTCGAGAACGGGTGCGTGACGCTGTCTGGCGAGGTCATGTGGAGCTATCAGATGCAGGAGGCGGAGCGGGCCGTCGAGCGGCTGCGCGGCGTCACACGGATCATCAACGAGATCCATGTCCGGCCGCATCCGACGCAATCCGACATCGCGGGCAAGATCCAGGCGGCCTTGATTCGGCATGCAACGGAGGAGGCCGCACACGTCGCCATTACCGTCCAGGACGGCTACGTCACGTTGACTGGCCAGGTGGGCTCGCTGAGCGAACGGCGGCTTGCCTTCGATGCCGCGTGGTCGGCGCCGGGCGTGCGCGACGTGGTCGATCAACTTACCGTTGCATGACGGTTCGGGCGGCGGCGGACATCGATCGATGGTCCGCGTTGCCCCGGCCGGGAGAACGAACATGAATGCCGCGATGCTCTGTACCCGTGATGTCGCCATGTGTTCGGCACGAGCAACCGTCGTCGAGGCGGCGGAAATGATGCGAGACGCGCACGTCGGCGATCTGATCGTCGTGCGCGAACAGGAGGGGCGACGCGTGCCGGTCGGCATGGTGACCGATCGCGACATCGTGCTGACGGTGGTCAGCCCCGATGCGCAGGCCGGCTCGCTGTTCGTCGGTGACATCATGACGGCGCCCGTCGCGACCGCGAACGCCGACGACGACATCTGGCTGCTCGCGAAGCGGATGCGCCAGCACGGCGTCCGTCGATTGCCGGTCGTCGGCGGCGACGGCGAACTCATCGGCATCGTCTCGCTCGACGATCTGCTGCGCGCTGCCGCGGCGCTGCTCGATGAGTTGCGGCTCGTGGCGGCCCGCCAGCCGTATTTCGAGGAGAAACAGCGTGGCTGATCCGGTCGGTGCCAGCTTCCGTCGCGCCGTGCATGACGCAGCGGCGGTCTCGATGCAGGTGCGATGCGCCCCTCGGACGCGCGCGATCCCATGACACGCGGCCGGCATACCGGTCCGCGCACGCCGATGCGCTGGTGGCTCGGCGCAATCGGGCTCTGCCTGCTGCTGTCGAGCGCGACGACGTGGCTCGGGGCGATCCACGACCATCCGGTGAGCACCGGTGTCTTGACCGGCATGACCGCGCCGGAATGCGGGGGCGTGAGTGCGCGGCCGGCCGGATCGCTGCTGATGACACCGATTCCCGAATACGACGTCTGCCTGCCGCTGTTCGTTTATCGCGCATCGTATCCGGATGCCGCGAGCGACGTCGCGTCGTACCGCACCTGGATCCTGCAGCAGCGGGTCGGTGAATTCTGGCAATTGTTCGGCTATGTGCTTCTGCTGTGGGCCGCGATCCTGGGCCTCGTCGCCGGCCCGATATGGATCTTGCGGCGGCGGGCCGGATATCGTCATCGCGCTTCGCGACGTGGCGCGACCGATGATGGAAGCGGCATGCGCTCGCACGGCAAGCAAGGGGGTAATCATGACGATTTCCGGTGAATTGAACGCGGCGGACTGGACCGTGGCGATCGAAACGGTTGACGTTGCGACCGGCGGCTACCGCTGCCGTGTCCACGTGATGGTCCGCTCGCCCGACTGCAAGTGCGAGCATGTCTTTCCGCATCACCGGGTATTCGCGACCGAGCGTGAAGCAGCGCTGGAGGGATTGCGCAGCGGAATGACGTGGGTCGAAATGAAGAAATCGGACACCTTCACGTACTGACCGACGGCGGTGCTCACGGTCATCTGCGCTGCATGCGAACCGGCGAGCGCGGCGACACGAACCCTGCGCGCGCGGCATGACCCGAGGCCTGCGAATGCGGCATCGCCGGCATCCCGCCGGGCCGCGGGCACGCGTTGATCCCGGTCAAAGCCGCGCGGCACGGCCTCAATACGATGGATCGCATCTCCGCGAAGAATGACGACCATGAACAGGCTCAGACGCGCATGCCGCGTGCTCGTGCTGTGCGCGTCGGCGTGCTGCGTGCCGACGCAGCCGGCACATGCCCAGCATGCTCGCCATGTACCCCGCCAGGATGTCCACGGCGGGGATTTCCACGGGCGGGACTTTCGCCACTTCGCGCCGAGGGAGCGTGCGCGATGGCAGCGCGGTCGATGGGTGCAGGAATGGCACGGCGGGCGTTACGCGTGGTGGTGGATCGTCGACGGATACTGGTACATCTATCCGGAACCGATGTATCCGTATCCGACCTACATTCCGCCTGCGATCGTCGTGCAGCGGCCGCCACCGACCCCGGCCCGGCTGCCGCCGGCTCGCGCGTGGTACTACTGCAACGACCCGCGCGGATACTATCCGTATGTCGCGTCGTGTAATGGCGTGTGGACCGCGGTTCCATCGACTCCGGGGGCCGCGCCGCAATGACGGAAGCGACGCTTGTCTGCAACGAAGCGGCCGGATACCGGCCGCACGATTGCGCGCGAGCGACGCGGGAGGGCACATGATGAACGGATCCTGGCCGGACGCTGACGCCGACGACGTGCTGCTGGCGGATTGGTATGAACTGACGATGATGCAGGCCGCGTTCGATGTCGGAATGAACGACATGGCCAGCTTCGAGTTCTTCGTACGGGCGCTGCCCGAGCATCGGGCATTCCTGATGGCGGCGGGACTGGCGCACGTGCTCGACTATCTGGAGGGCCTGTGCTTTACGGCCGTTGCCCTCGAGCGACTGGCCGCGACCGGGCGCTTGCGAGCGGATTTCCTCGCGTCGCTTGCCGACTTCCGCTTTACGGGCTCCGTCGACGCGATGCCGGAAGGCACGGTGTTTTTCGCCGACGAGCCGATCCTGCGGATCACGGCGCCGCTTCGCGAGGCGCAGTTCGTCGAGAGTCGCGTGATGAACCTGCTTCATTACGCGACGCTGGTTGCCAGCAAGGCCGCACGCGCCACGCTCGTCGCGCATGGCAGGTTGCTGGTCGACTTCGGCCTGCGGCGCGCGCATGGCGCGGAGGCGGCGATGCTGTCCGCGCGGGCCAGCTACCTTGCCGGATTCTCCGGCACGGCGACCCTGCTCGCCGGCTTGCGTTACGACATTCCCGTCTATGGCACGATGGCGCATTCATACGTCCAGGCGCATGACGACGAAGCGCTCGCGTTCGAGCATTTCGCGCGATCGCAGCCGGATAACGCGTTGCTGCTGATCGATACGTACGATACGGAGCACGCGGCGCACAAGGTCGTCGAACTGGCGCGGCGGCTTGCGCCCGAGAACGTGCGCATCAAGGGGGTCCGGATCGACAGCGGCGATCTGGCGGCGCATGCGCGCAACGTGCGCGCGATTCTCGACGACGGCGGCCTGACGGACGCGACGATCTTCGCGAGCGGCAATCTCGACGAAAACCGGCTGCTGGAGCTTATCCACCAGCATGCGCCGATCGACGGTTTCGGAATCGGCACACAGATGAGTACATCGGCGGACGCACCGTGCCTCGACTGCGCGTACAAGCTCGTCGAGTATGCGGGCCGGGCGCGCTGCAAACGCTCGGAGGGCAAGGCCACGCTGCCCGGCAGCAAGCAGGTGTTTCGGGAATACGGCCCGGACGGGCGAATCGCCGCCGACAGCATCGGACTCGACGGCGAACACATCGACGGAACCCCGCTGTTGCGGCCCGTCATGATCGGAGGGGCGCGACTCGCTGCCCCCACGCTCGGCGAGAGCCGCATTCACGCAATGCGCGAACTGTCCACGCTACCCGACCCGATGCATGCACTGATGCCCGTCATGCCGCTGCAGCCGGCGATTTCTCCGGCGCTGTCGACACTCGTCGCGCAGGAGAATGCCAGGACGGACACGCACGCGGGGCAGCAAGCGGCATGAACGATGCCCCTATCCCGGTCGGTCGCGCGATCACGCTGAGCGACAAGGTGTCCGCGTTACGCATGCCCGCAGCCTGGCCAGACGGCACGAGATCGGTCGAGGCCGTGGAGACGCACATGTCGTGGGTATTCCTGACGGACCGGTACGCGTGGAAGCTCAAGAAGCCCGTGCGCGCGCCGCAACTCGATTTTCGAACGATGGCCGCGCGCCATCGCTTCTGTTGCGAGGAGGTGCGTTTGAACCGTCGGCTTGCGGCCGACGTCTATCTCGACGTGGTGCCGCTCGTCGTCGACGCCCGCGGTTGCCTGCATGCGGACGGACCTGGCCAAATCGTCGACTGGCTGGTCAGGATGCGGCGCCTGCCGGCTGCACGCATGCTCGACCGCGTGTTGTCGCGTGGCATGGCTACGGCAGGCGACGCGTGTCGCATCGCGGCTCGCCTGAGCGCCTTCTACCATACCCTGGCACCCGCGCGAATCGACGGTGCGGCTTATCGCGAAGCGCTGCGTTGCACGATCGACACCAATGAACGCGCGTTGTGCAAGCCGATCGCGGGCCAGTCCGCCGATACCGTGCGGACGCTCTGCGCACGGCAACGATCGTTGCTCGTCTGTGAAGCCGCGCGCTTCGACCTGCGTGTGCGACAGGGGCATGTCGTCGAAGGGCACGGCGATCTGCGTCCCGAACACGTCTGCATCGACGATCCGGTCGCGATCATCGATTGCCTCGAATTCTGCAGACGACTGAGAGTCCAGGATGCGGCCGACGAGGTCGGCTTTCTCGCGCTCGAATGCGAGCGTCTCGGCGCACCGGGTTTTGCGGACGCGCTCGTCAATGCCTATCACTCCGCGAGCGGCGACGATGTCGATGACGGATGCGTGAATTTCTACCAGAGCTGCCGGGCCATGACGCGCGCGCGGCTCGCCGCGTGGCACCTGCGCGAGCCCGCATTCAGGGCGACGCCGGTCTGGCGCGATCGGGCGAGCACGTACATCGCGCTCGCCCGGCGGCACGCTGACGACTGCGAGCTCACATGGGTGGCAAGCCACGTCAGCGCCGCAGCAGGTCCGTGAGCGAGCCGCCGCGATGGATACGCGCAATCGCCTCGGCAAACAGCGGCGCGCTGTCGAGTATCGCGAGCTTGTCCCTGAGCGGCCCGGCCGGCACGCGCCAGGGCGGCACCGTGTCGGTCACGGCGATGCCGGCGAGCGAGTCGCCGCCGAGCAGGTCGGCCGCGTCTTCAAAGAACATCCCATGCGTCGCGACCGCATAGACGGATTGCGCGCCGAGCGTGCGGCAATCCTCGGCCGTGCGGGCCAATGTCGTCCCGGTTCCGATCAGGTCGTCGACGATGACGGCGCAACGGCCGGCGACCTCGCCCACGATCGGCTTGGGTGTCACGACGCCGCCGCTGCGCAGCTTGCCGGCGAACGCCGCGTCGACCGGGCGCCCGATGCGCGCTTCCAGCCGTGCACGGAAATCCTCGGCTCGCCGCACGCCTCCTGCGTCGGGCGATACGACCACGACCGGCCGGTCGCCGGCTTGCCCGGCGAACCATTCGACCAGCATGCCGTTCGCCTCGAGATGCTCGGTAGGGCAGCGAAACGCGTTCTGGAACGCCGCGATGTTGTGGATGTCGATCGTGACGACGCGATCGACGCCCACCGCTTCGAGCAACGTGGCGACATAGCGCGTGGATACCGGATCGCGCGGCTGAGACCGGCGGTCCTTGCGCGAGTAGCACAGGTAGGGCGTCACCGCACAAACGCGTGCGGCCGACGCGTCCTTCAACGCGCCGATGAACAGCAGCAACCGGCACAGCTTGTCGTTGACGGAACTGCCTGGCTCGCCGTGCAGCGACTGCACGACGTAGACGTCGTGTCCGCGCACGCTGACAAGCGCACGCGTCTTGTGTTCGCCGTCCTCGAACGGACGTTCCTCGTGCGCGGCGAGCGTGACGCCGAGACGGGCCGCGATTCGTTCACCGAAGGCGCGACACGAGGCGAAGGCAAATAGGCTGAAAGGGAGTTGTTCCATGGCATGGCTACCTCGATTCATGCAGTTATCGGGCGTTGCGAATCATGACGCGCTTTGACGTGTTCAACGGTGATGCGGACGGCATCTGTTCGCTTCAGCAACTCCGGCTCGAGATGCCGGCCGAGTCGGTGCTCGTGACCGGCCCCAAGCGCGACATCGCGCTGCTCGCGCGCGTGCCGGCCGCCCGAGGCGACATCGTCACGGTCCTGGACGTTTCGCTCGACGCGAACCACGCGGCACTCGATGCGTTGCTGGCGCGCGGCGTCGACGTCGACTATTTCGATCACCACATGCCCGGCGCCGTGCCCACTCATCCGCACCTTCACGCGCATATCGACACGGCGCCGGACACCTGCACGAGCATCATCGTCGACCGGTACCTGGCGGGCCGGCAGCGACTCTGGGCGGTGGTCGGTGCCTATGGCGACAATCTCTTCGGCGTGGCCGGCAGGCTCGCCGCCGCCTGCGGCCTGACGGATGCCGATGCCTACTGTCTGCAGGTGCTCGGCGAATCCGTCAACTACAACGGTTACGGCGATCGCCCGGACGATCTCCTCATGGCACCGCTGGCCGTGTATGCGGTGGTGCGGGAATATGCGAACCCGCTCGAGTTTGCGAGGTCGCCCCTCGCGCGGCGGCTCGATGCCAACCGGCGGCGCGATATCGCGCGTGCGGAGCGACAGCGCCCGAACATCGCGCTGCCGGGGGCGGATGTCTATATCCTCCCGGCCACGCGCTGGGCGCGTCGCGTGCGCGGCGTTTTCGCCAATCGGCTCGCGCGGGGCGACGCAGCACGCGCTCACGCGGTGCTGACGTTGTCGGCCTCGGGTGGGTACACCGTCAGCGTTCGCGCGCCCATCGCCGCACCGTATGGCGCCGATCGTCTTTGTCGCGCATTTCCGGAGGGCGGTGGCCGGGAAGGGGCGGCCGGCATCAACCGGCTCGCCCCGGAGCGCCTCGACGCGTTCGTCGAGGCGCTCGCGAACGCGTACCCCGCCGCGTGAGCCGACGCAGGCGCGCTCGTCGGTGCGGTATGGCGTAGCCGGAACGGGTGTCATCCGGATGCTCCTGAACGGTGGCCGTTGCGCGGCAGGACTCGCTGCAATCGTGGCGCCGCGCATTGCCGGGCGGTTGACGCAGGTCAAGCCTGCCGGCCGCCCCGCCCGGGAAGATGAACCGCCATCATCGGCGGGGAGAGGCGTCGTGGAGCACCATGCGGAGGTAGTGCGCGGCGGGCGCTGCTCGGCACGATTGCATCGGCGCTCGCGCTCCGGACCGACGCGCTGTATTCGACGGCGGCCGCGCTCCATCTGCTCGCGTTTGCCGAATGGCACGACCGGACCATCCGGCTGAGTGCCGCGGGCCACGTGTTCGTACAAAGCGACGACGATGCCCGGCGGCGTCTGTTTCGCGAGCATGTCGTCCGGTTCGTGCCGCTCGCCGAGCATATCGACGAAGTGCTGGGCGAACGCGAAGGGCATCGCGCGCCGCGCGAGCGTTTCGAACTCGAACTCGAGGATCATCTCGATCCGCGCAGCGCGGACCAGGCGCTGCGGGTCGTGATCGACTGGGGCCGCCACGCGGGACTGTTCGACTACGACGACCATACCCGCACGTTCGGCTGCTGACCGCTCGGGCTGCATGTCGGTCGCGTGCTTGATCGGCGTCAAGCGTCGCCCGGCGGGGCGTGCGACGCTGGACGAACCGTCGACGCAACCGCGTCGATCCGGCAGACACGCTCCGCAACTCGACGTCAATGACCGTTCACGGGAGGACTGACCATGAACTGGCTTTCCGAATACTTCGCCCAGCGCACGAGCCCGCTGTCGCTTTCGCTCTGGGTCCATCCGCCGCTCGCGCTCGGGCCCGACGGCCCGGTCTGTCGGGAGCCTTACCGCCTGCCGTACCCGGGCGTGGAACTCGTTTTCACACCGGCGGAGGCGGTCGAGCGCGGCGGGAAGATCTACACGCTGCCGGCCCGTTATGACTCCCGGGGGCTGCTAGCCGCGCGCAGCACGGCGCATGACGAGGCTGTGTCGTTCTTCCACGAGGTGACGATTTTCGCGCCGTCGCAGTTCAATCGCGACTTCGTCGTGACGGTCAACGGCGAATTTTCCTTCGTGCCGTCGTTCTGGCAGGACGGCTCGCCCGGTTTCTCGGGCGTTTGCGTGCCCGCCGCGAGCGGTCGCGCGGCCGGCGAGAAAGCCGGTCCACCGTGGCTGTTCCAGGGATATCTCAGCATCTAAAGCGCGTTCCCGCCATCGGCGGGAACCGGCGTCACGTGTGCTCGTTTGCGCGTGTTCGCCAGAAGGCGAGGCACGCGAGCGCGCCGAGCATTCCGCCGAGATGGGCGAAATGCGCGACACCGCTCGTGTCGCCGCTGAGGCCGGACAGCAATTCGGTCAACGCATAGCCGGTCGCGAAGAGCCATGCGGGCATCGGTACCGGTGGAAACAGCAGCACGACGCGTCGTTTCGGAAACAGCACGGCATAGGCGATCAGCGCGCCGAAAACGCCGGCCGACGCGCCGACGGTCGGTGCATTGCTGGGCGGCAGGGCCTGGATCACCGCGAGTTGCGTGATCGCGCCGGCCAGCACGCTCGCCAGATAGAGCGCGAGAAAGCGCGCGCGCCCGAGCACGCGTTCGACGTCGCGTCCGAACATGTAGAGCCCGAACATGTTGAACGCGATATGGGCGAGGCTGGCATGCAGCACGCTGTAGGTCAGCAACTGCCAGACGTGGAAATCCGGTGTCGCCGGCACGCCCGGTCGTGCGGGCGGCCATAGCGCGAACAGATCGATGAGCACCGGCCAGCCGGTCGCCTCGGCGATGAACACGGCGAAGTTCACCAGAATCAATGCGTAGGTCATGGCGACGGAATCCGCGGGACGGATGTGGCGTTGCCGGCCAGCGGTGCGGCCGGAATCGAATTGCACGACATAACGTCACGTTATCGGTGGCACGTGCGTGGCCGTTGAGGCAGATCATGGACGGTCGCCGCCTCGCCGTCCGCGCCTCGTCAGGCCCCGACGGCGAGCGGCAGGTTGACGTGCGTCAAGCCGGCCCGGGGCGCCGCGCTTACCCTGAACTCGGGAAACATGCGTCGCCGCGGCGCGGTGCGCATGCGTACCGTCCATGCAAAGGGCAATGGGAGCCTCATCATGCACATCGGAAGAATCAGTACCCAACCGGTCGAATCGTGCACGGCCGAATGCAGTGCGTTTGAACTGGCCGATCGCATGCGGCACGCGCATGTCGGTGACATCGTCGTGATCGAGTACCGCGATGGCGAAGCCATTCCGATCGGCCTGGTTACCGACCGCGACCTGGTGATCGAGGTGATGGCCCGCGGCGACGATCCGGGCGAGGTGAAGGCCGGCCAGATCATGTCGCGGGGTCTCGTCGTCGTGTCCGACACGGACGAGATCGGCGTCGCGCTCGAGGAGATGCGTCGGTCGGGCATTCGGAGACTGCCGGTCGTCGACGATGCAGGCCGCCTCGTCGGTATCGTGACGCTCGACGATATCGTCGAGCATCTCGCGGGGTTGCTCGGCGGCGTCGTGGAAGTCGGCAAGCTGCAGCAGATCGAGGAGCAGCGTTTCCGCGCGTGACGTTGCGGGGCCGGCGCCCGGCGCGGCCGGGCCGTTTGCCCGAGGCATTCGCCCCGCGCGCTCACGTGCGCAGCGTGGCGATTAACGGCGCCCAGAACGCGCGGCTTTCGTACGCCGCGGCATCGCAATCGGTGTCGAAACGAATCGCGATCGCGGCCTCGGCTTCGGTGAGCGGGTCGGCATGCTCGATCTGCCGGGCCAGCACGGCGGTGTCGGCATCGGAGGCATCGCGTCCGCGCGCCGCCCGGGCAGCGACACGCGCGGTGAGCGTTGCCCGACTCGCGGTGAAATCGAGCATTGCGACGCGCACGCCGAGCCGTGCGGCGAGGGCGACGAACGCCGCACGGTTGTGCCGGCGCAGGAACGTCGCGTCGACAATCGCCGTGTAGCCGCTGTCGAGGACCACGCGCGCCTCCGAAAGCAGCCTTTCGTAAATCTCGTCGATCGCCGTGTCCGAATACGCGCCGGGGGACAGGCGGGTGTCGGCCGATGCACCGGCCACGCGCTTGCGCTCGACGTCGCTGGACAACCGGATGGCGCCGAGTTGCGCGGCCAGTGCCCGGCTGGCCAGCGATTTGCCCGAGCCGGAAACCCCGTGACACAGGAGCAGCACCGGTTGCGCTTCGCGTCGTGCATCGGCCATCGCCGACGCAATGCGCAAGTAGCCGGCGCGCGCCGCTTCGTCACCGCGCAGTCGGGCGGTCAGCGCGCGTACCAGCGCACGGTAGACGAAGTAGCACGGCAGCACGCCCAGTGCAGCATGGTCGCCCGTGCGTGCCAGCCAGCCGGAAAGGAGGCGGTGGGCACAATCCGCGCGTCCGTGAGCGGAGAAATCCATCAGCGCAAACGCGAGATCGCTCGCCACGTCGATCCAGCGCAGCGTGTCGTCGAATTCGATGCAGTCGAACATCAGGATCCGGTTCCGCCAGCAGACGATGTTGTCGAGATGAAGGTCCCCATGGCACGCGCGCACGAAGCCGAGCGCATGCCGATCGGCGAGCAGCGGTGCGATGCGGGTCAGTTCGGCTTCGTACCAGGCGCGCAGCGCGGATTCGTCCGGCACCGTGACGTCGAGCGTGTCGAGCAAGGGCCGGCACTGGGCGGCGACGCTCGCTGCGCTGCCGGGATGGCCGCGTGGCGGACGGCGCGAAGCGTGCAGATGATGGCGGGCCAGCGTATCGGCGAGGGCGTCCGCATCCGCCAGACCGTCGTCGTGCGATGCGCTGCGAACCGACAACATCGCCCGCGCGTCGAACCGGCGCATGCGTACCACGTACTCGCCCGGCACCGTCTGCTGCCGGCGTCGGCGTCGGCGCCCGCCGGTCGGCACCGGTGCAGCGAACGCACATCGCCGGCCGTGCGGGACGAGCGGCCAGACACCCAGATACAGCGGGCCGGCGAACGGCCGATTGAGCGTGCACTCCGCGAGCGCGCAGCGGCGCCGCAGTGCGGGCCGCATGAGATCGACGAAGGCGAAGTGCACCGGCTTGATGCGCTTGTACGCGTAGCGCCCGGCCAGATAAACGACGGACAGATGGGTTTCGATCCGCTCGATCCGGCCCGCGGGGTGGGGATAGGTGGCGGGTCGGCGCATTGCGCGATCGAATTGCGTCGACTTTCGTCGTGCATCTCCGCGACTCAGCGCGAACGGAACATGCGGCGATCGGGGCATGATGAACGGATCGGTTATACGGGCGCGCGTTCGGGTTGCCGCACCCGCTGGAGTGGGTTCGAAACGAGCATCGGGCATGGCACATTCTCGCCAGCTCGATGTCACTGGATCGGGTTGACCGGCCAAGGGTCGCCGATTCGACGACCCCTATTGCAGCCGACCCACGCATGTTTCGACTTGATGTCCGTCAAGCAGGGCTTACTGGGAGGGCGGGCTGCGTCGGCCGGCCGCCGCCTCCACACGGGCCGCGATGATGCGCTGTCCGTCGCGCGCGAACGCGTCCGATGACACACGTCAACGGCGTTCGGTGGCGGGGCAATACAGTTGAATTCAGCGCTTGCGCAATGTGGCGCGTGACTGCATGCGAAATGCCGCATGCCAGTCGCGATACGGTGGCTTGATGCCGAGCGCGATCATGCCGTTCCGTTGCGAGCGGAACTCACGGCCCCGCGAGGCATTGGCGATGAAAAGACGGATGTTGATGGTTGGCGTGGTGCTTGCGCTGGGTGCGTGTGCAGGATCGGACCAGCTCGCGGCCTTCAGGTCGACGGAGACGCAACTGCTTGCGATGCGTCAGGCGGCGTCGCTGCAGTGTTCGACCCCGTCCGAGTGCGACCGTGCGTGGAGCCGCACGCGGCGCTACGTCCAGGATCATTCGTCAACCCGAATCACGCGATTCAGTGCGGACCAGATCGAAACGGCGCAACCGTATCTGGGTGGAGAAGTCTATCTTTGGGCATCACGCGCGGAATCGGGCGGCGGCTCGGTGATCCGGCTCAAGGCGATGTGCAAGGGCATGTATGACAGCAACGGCGGCCCGGGATGGCAATACGATGTGTGCGCCAGAAAAATCCTTCAAATCGAGCAAGGCTTTCGGTCAGACGAGAAACCGCCGGGCTAGCGGCAGATGCCGTCAGCCTTCGGCAATGCGGCGTATCGCCTCTCGGTCGGCCGGATGCCGGCCAACGGCCGCCCGCTTCTTCTCGTGCCGGTTTCGTAGCGGCTCCAAACCGTTGACCTCGGTCAACGCCTGCTTGCGGCGAGCACCGATGATGGAAGCGAATCCGGACGCCGCCGGCGCGTCGCTTTATCCGCGAGGTTCGCATGTACACGAATATCATGGTTGCCACGGACGGTAGTCCTTCGGCGAATCAGGCGCTCGACGAAGGCCTCAGGATGGCCAGGTTATGCGGCGCCCGCCTGTTTGCCGTGTTCGTCGTCGACACATCCACGCTGTTCGCCTACAGCCGCCGCATGGAGACGGAAGCGTTGCTCGACGAGATCCGGCGCCATGGCGCCGCGATCTTGCGGGACGCCGACCGGACGATTTCGCGCGCGGCAGTCAACGGCGAGACGGAAATCATCGAGACCGATTTGGGTCAGGACGTCGCGGAGCGCCTGCAGCGCTACGTCGTCGATCATTCGATCGATCTGGCCGTGGTCGGCACGCACGGTCGACGCGGTGTCCGGCGGCTGGTGCTCGGCAGCGTCGCCGAACGCTTCCTTCGCGCATCGAGTTGCGCGGTCATGCTCGTGCGCAGCGAGGATGCGTCACACGCCACGGTCGCGGCCTAGGGCCAGTGCGCCACCTGTCCAGGTGATCATCATGCAGATATCGTTTCCTTCCGAACATCCGACGTATTGCGACCTCGATTCCGCGCTGAGCTTTCCGGCGCTCGTCGAAGGTCGCCGCGTGCGCTGCGCGATCACCTCGGCCGCGCTGGAAGACCACTTCCGCGCGGCGTCGCCGCGCGAGCAGGATCTCGTCGACGCCTTTGCGCGCCATCGTCCCGCCATCGAGCGCGCTGCCCGCCGCCTGCTCGAGGAAATCGGCGGACGGCCGATCCTGCTCCACAGCGGCCATTTCCGGTTCTGTACGTAATCGACCGCCACCCTTGACGCGCATCAAGCGCGTGCCGGGGCGGGCGGGTACGCTGTATTTCCAAAGATCATTCGTCCCATGCGCGGCATGTGGTGTCGCGCCATCCGATCTTCATTGCGGCCGATGCTGTCGGGACGAGAGCGCCGGTCGCATGTCACCGTATGAGGAGTACGAACCATGAGCAACATGACGCGTTACGATCCGTTTTCGATGGAACCCGTATCCGATCTGTTCCAGGGGCTGTTCAGGCCGCTGCGCGGCATGGCACTGGCAGACGAGCCCGACCTTGCGTCGATGAAGATCGACGTCACCGAAAACGACAAGACGTATACGGTCAAAGCGGAACTGCCCGGCGTCGCAAAGGACGACATCGACGTCCAGGTGACGGGGAATACCGTATCGATCAACGCGAAGATCGAGCGCAACACCGAACAGAAGAACGGCGAACGCGTGATCCGGCGCGAGCGCTACAGCGGTGCGATCAGCCGCTCGTTCTCGCTGCCCGGCGACATCGATGATGCCAGCGCGACGGCGGCGTATCAGGATGGCGTGCTGTCGCTGACGCTGCCGAAGAAGGCGCAGATCGGGCAGAAGAAACTCACGATCAGCTGATCGGACGACGGGCAACGGGCGATGCAGGCACGCATCGCCCATCGGGAGGATCCGGCGCGCGGAGCGATCCGCGCGCCGTTTCGTCGGAACGCAAGCATGTGCCCTCACGCATGCGATGGCGTACTGCCGGTCCGATAGCCGACCGTCTGCGCGAGGATCGGCAACTCGTCCTCGTTCAGTCGCAGCGCGTCGGCGAGCGTGCGGTGATTGATCCAGCCGCGCACGACCGTTCCGAGGCCGGCCGCCGCGCAATACAGCGAGACGTTCTGGGCGATGGCGCCGGCCGCGATCGCCGAGAACACGTCGCGTTGCTGCGGCGGCATGTCGAGGATCGCGCCCGTCCGGACGACGTAGACGAGATCCAGCGGCGCGCGGCCGACGAAGTCCTGATAGCCCGTGAGGTTGCGTGCATCGACCGCGTGTTTCAGCACGAGCCGATGCGCGGGCGCATCGTAGCGATAGACCCCGTACGGCAGCGCGACGTAGATGTCGATTTCATTGAATGCGTGCGCGGACGGCGCGGTACGACCGCCGCTCGCCGGGCGGTTGATGCCGTCCGCTGCCCACAGCATCGTGCCGAGTGTCATCGGCGGGAGCGGTGTGGAGGCGAATTCGCGGGTGCTCATTCGCGTCGCGAGCGCCGCCATCAGCGGCACGTCGTTGTCGAGCATCGGGCGCGGCAGATCGACGATCGCCGGCGAGTCGCCCTCGGGCGGCGCCGGCTGCATCACGGGCGCCGGCGAATAGGCCAACAGCTGCTGTTCGGTCATTCGAGTCTCCTTGAAGCGTGAGTGCGCGTGCCTGGAACGTCGCGCATCGGCGATCTCACGATAAGACGGCCGGGCCGTAGCGGCTTGACTTCCGTCAAGTGGCGTTCCGGCCGGCACACGATGTGCGGCGCGCGGCATCCGTTGACTTGCATCAGCGATCGGGTGCCGCGCGTGTGCAAATCTGGCTACGTGCGGCGCACAGGCACGCCGCGGCTCACAGGAGAGCAGACGATGAAAACCGACAAGCAGTTGAAGCAGGATGTCCAGGACGAACTGGAGTCCGACCCGTCGATCGATTCGACACGCATCGGCGTCGAGGTGACCGACCGGATCGTGACGCTTTCGGGGCACCCGCCGAGCTACGCGGAGAAACTGGCGATCGAGCGCGCGGCGAACCGCGTGGCCGGGGTCAAGGCGCTCGTCGTCGACATGACCGTGCATCTGCCGGACGACGACGTGCGCACCGACGAGGACATCGCAAAAGCGGTGCGCTCGGTGCTGCACTGGACGGTCGGGCTGCATGACGACGCGGTCAAGGTGCAGGTCGAACGCGGCTGGATCACGTTGTCCGGCAAGGTCGACTGGGCGTACCAGAGCCACCTGGCCGTGCGCACGATCTCGCAGATGCGCAGCGTGACGGGCGTGACCGACCACATCGCGGTACAGGGGACGGTCGGTGCGGACGACATCGGCGGGAACATCAAGCGCGCGATCATGCGTCACGCGGAGCGTGAGGCGAAGCACATCGCCATCGACGTGCACGACGGCACCGTGCGGCTGTCCGGCAAGGTCGGCTCGTTTTCCGAGCGCAAGGCCGTGCGCGGTGCCGCGTGGTCGGCGCGCGGCGTGCGCGCCGTCGTCGATGATCTGGTGGTCGAGTAAGTCCGGCTGGCGGATGTGCGATTCGCGGCGAGTCAGGAGGGCGGTCGGATGACACTTACGGGCGAACTTCACGAAGCGGACTGGTCGGTCGCGATCGAGACGGTCGCGGCCGAATCCGGCGGGTTCTGTTGCCGGATCCACGTGACGCTCAACTCGCCGGACGGCGCTTGCGAGCGAACGTTCGCGCACAGCAGGACGCATGCAACCGAGCGCGAAGCCGCGATCGATGCGCTGCGAGCCGGGATGACGTGGATCGAGATGAAGAAGTCGAACACCTTCACGCTCTGAAGCGGTGGGCGGGGCGGGTCGACGAAGGCATCGGCCCCGTCGCGCGATGCGGCGAGCGCCACATCGATTCGCGCCACTGTCGTCTACCGCGTCTTGTGCGAGACGCGCCGGCGCTGCGCGCGCTTCCTCTTGCAGCCACGCGCATGTCGCGCCGGCTGCCGAACATGCCTGGCAACCGCATCGGTCACGGTCGGAAAGAAGCTGGCCTCACCGAACACGTCGAACAGGCCGTAGGCGCGCAGGCGGTCCTTCACCGGCCCCTTCATCTCCGCGAAATTCATCGCGATGCCGCGTTCCCCGAGTTCCGCGTGCAGTGCCACGAGCCGGTCCGCGGCGCTGACGTCGATGTCGGTGACGGGCTCGGCGGCGATCACGATTCGCGTGACCGGATCCGCCGCTCGCGCGATCGCCGCGAGCAGATGCTCGCAGAAGATCTCGACGTTCGCATAGAAGAGCGGGGCATCCCAGCGGAACAGCACGAGCCCGGGCGTTTGCACCGCGTCCGGATGCCGCGCGACGTCGTGATAGCCGCGCACGCCCGTCAGCCGGCCCAGCAACGCGTCGTACGGATGCCAGGCCCGCCAGACGAACGACAGCAGCGACAGCGCGCTGGCGAGCAGGATGCCGGGTACGACGCCCATGCCGATCACGCCGGCGAAACACAGCATCGAAATCAGACATTCGCCACGGCGCATGCGGTATAGCCGCACGACGCTGCGCACGTCGGCGATGCCGAACGCCGCATAGATCACGACAGCGGCCAGCGCCGTGCGCGGGACGAACGTGAGCAGCATCGGCGCGCCGATGAGCAGAATCGCGATGCACGCGGCCGCGACGACATTCGTGACCTGGCTTTGCGCGCCCGCGGCGATCGCGACCGGTGTGCGGGACGCGCTGCTGCTGACCGCGCAGCCCTGCGTCACGCCGGCGAGCAGATTGGCCGCGCCCAGTGCGATCAGCTCCTGGTTGCGGTCCGGCGCATCGCCTGCCCGTGCGGAAAGCGCGCGCGACAGCATGCTGATGTCGGCGAATGACACCAGTGCGACGGCGATCGCGCCGGACGCAAGTGCGCCCACGTCGGCAAGCGAGACGGCCGGCAGGCGCGGGGCGGGCATGCCGGCCGGCAACGCGCCGACCGTGGCGACGCCGTGCAACGACGGCAGGCGAGCGGCGAGCGTTGCCGCCAGCACGGCGATCAATATGCCGGGCCAGTGCGGCGTCACGCGTTTGATCAGGATGATGGCCGCCAGCACTCCGACGCCGAGCAAACCGGCAGCGGTGGAAAAGCGACCGTCGACGAACGCATGCACGATGTGCGGCACGCTGGAAAACACGTCGCTGCCCGACACCGGCATGCTGAACAGTTCGGGCAGCCGCCCGACCACGAGCGCGATGGCGATGCCGTTCAGGTAACCGTACTGGATCGGGCGCGACAGCAGATCGGTGACGAAGCCGAGACCGAGCGCGCCGAGCAGGATGCAGATCGCGCCGGCCGACAGCGCCAGCGCGCCGGCAAGCGCGATCGCGCGTTGCGGATCATGGGCGGCAAGCGGGGCGATGGCACCCGCGATCAAAGCCGCCAGAGCGGAATCCGGGCCGAGAACGAGAATCCGGCTCGGGCCGAGCAGCGCATAGGCGAGCAATGCAGCAATCGACGCATAGAGGCCCGTGATGGCGGGCAGCCCGGCTGCCTGCGCGTAGCTCATGCCGACCGGCACCAGGACGGCCGAAAGCGCGATCCCCGCGTACAGGTCGCGCGAAAGCCACGCTCGACGATAGTGCGCGAGCAGCGCTACACCCGGGAGCATGCGGGTGATCCGTCCGGATAACGCGCGGTTCATCGCGGCTTCACCGCGGAAAGGTCGGGGCGAAAGGGGTGCCTTGCCCCGACAGGCAGGCGGTCATCGGAACGTGGCCGCCCCCGAACAGACGCGTGAAACCGCGCAGCGACAGGGGCCGTCGCACGACGCCACGACGCCGGGCATCACACCACCTTGAGCGTGGACAGCTGCAGCGCTTGTGCGAAGCGGGCCAGTGTGGCGATCGATCCCGTCACGCTTTCGTACCGCTCGCGCCCGATCTGCCCGTCGAGTATCACGAGCATGCCGGCGTCTCGAGCGAGTGCGACGAGTGCCACCGCGTCGAGCGCGGCTGTGTCGGACGTGTCGGATGCGGCGGCCCGCATCTCCGAATCGGAACGATAGTCGGCGTGTGACATGACGTCTCTCCTGGTTGTTGTGCGATCGGTGTGCCGGTCGGCCGGTATCCGTGGTTTCAGTATCGTTGCCGCGCTCCCCCGATTCAATCAGCCGGCCCCGAAGTCGCGGTAGGAAACACGCCCGCGTCGTCGGCGGATTCCTACACTGCGCGTCGCTTCGAAGACGCCTTGCAGCGAGCCGGCGCGCGTTCCCGGCGCCGCGCATACCAGCTTCCGATCGCGTGCCAGATCGCCGCGGCGGATTCGCAATACGTAAACAGTTCCAGATCGCGGCGGTCGATCATCCCTTCATCCGCGAGAAACGCCAGGTCGACCGCGCGGCGCCAGTACGCCTCGCCGACGAGGACGACCGGCAGCGGCGCGATCTTGTGCGTCTGCAGCAGGGTCAGCACTTCGAACAGCTCGTCGAACGTGCCATAGCCGCCAGGGAAGAAGACGGCCGCTTTCGCGCGCTCGAGCAGGTGCAGCTTGCGGATCGCGAAATAGTGAAACCGGAAGCAGAGATCCGGCGTGATGTACGGATTCGGCGCCTGCTCGCGCGGCAGCTCGATATTGAAGCCGATGCTCGGGGCGCCGCGCTCGTAGGCGCCGCGGTTGGCGGCTTCCATGATGCCGGGGCCGCCGCCGGTGACGATGGCCAGCCGCGCGGTGCGCGTGCACCGGTCGGCATGGGCGACGATGCGCCCGAACTCGCGCGCGACGCGGTAATACACGCTGAATTCGACGAGCCGGCTGGCAATCGTGACGGCGCGCCGCCGGCTCGGGTCGTACGGACGCTCCGCGAGGAGGCGATTCGCTTCGTCCAGCCGCGCGTTAGCGACCGACGGCGCGACGATACGCGTGCTGCCATAAATCACGACCGCATGGCCGATCCGCTCGTTCTGCAGGCGCTCCTCGGCTTTCCAGTAATCGAATTGCAGCCGGATACCGCGCATGCCAGACCCCTCCAGAAGGGTCGCATCGTCGTTGACCGGGGTGCGGTCCGGGATGTTGGCGGTGCGCCGCGTGCGGCGTGAGATGTGCTGGGTGCCATCGTTGCGGCCGACGGCATCGGGTTTCGTGCGTAGCTGTTTGCCGCGCGCCTTCGCGATCGTCGCGACGGGGGCGGGACGGCGGCGTGCGTTGCTTTTTGCCCTGCCGGCGGGAGCGCGTTTGACGGTGGTCGACATCAACGGAAGCGCCGTGCGACGGTCACTGGCTCAGCACCCATTGCACGAGCAGGTGCGCGTCGTCGGCAGACAGCGGCCCGCCGCGATCGATGGCCGCCGGCATCGGCGTGTCGCCCCAATGCACACGACCGCCGACGCGCAGCTTGGTCTCCAGTTCCGCGGCGGCGTGCGGATCGTCGCGGTACCGCTCGGCGATCTCGTGAAACGACGGCCCGAGGAACGTCATGTCCTGCGTATGACAGAACATGCAGTGCTGCGCGTTGACGAGCTCGGTCGGCTCGGGCACGGTCGTCTGCGCGGCGGCCATGCCGGCCATGCCGGCCGTCACGGCGATCGCGCAGAGGGCGGCGTAACGCATGATGCTCATGTTCGTTTCCTCGTCGGGATCAGGAGAAGGAGATCACTTCGTCGAGCGGGCGACGCGGCGAATGCGGCGTATGCGGACCGCGCCCGACGCGCAGCAGCAACTGCGGCTGGCCGCGCAGTCCGAGCATGTGGCATAGATGGGCACGCAACCCGGCCGTCTCGATCGGCTGGTTCAGGTACGACGCGGTATAGCCCGCGCGCGTCGCAACGAGCAGGATGCGCTCCAGCGCCTGGCCGGCGGCGAGCCACGCTTCGCGATCGTCGCGCACGGTCGCGATGCACACGATCAACGGTGATGCGCCGACGAGCTGGTGATGCAGCGCGGCCAGCCCGTTGCCGAGATCGAAAGTCCGTACCGCCATCGTCACGACGGGCGCGGCGAAGTCCAGCAACGTCGGCACGCCTGCCGCGAATGCCGGCATGCCGTCGACGCGCCGGCGCGGATCGATCCAGCTCGCCAGCTCCCGCCTGAAGCGCGGGTCCGCGAACTGCTGACGATCGGCCTCGGCGACCAGCTCCGCGACGCGTGCGCGATGCGCGATCGAGTCGACGCACGCGACGTCGGCGCCTTCCGCGACACCGGCCTCGATCAGCGCTTGCTGGATCTCGTCCGGCACGGCCGTCGATTCGAAAGGGGCGCGCGTCGTGACGCGGTCAGGAATTGCATCGAACAGCGCGCCGAGCGACGCATCGGAATAACCGTCGTCGCAGACCCGGACCGTCGCAAGGAGATCGGGGTCGACTTCGGAAGGGAACGTGCTGATCGTGTGAGCTAGCCCGGCGTGATCGAGCGCGACGCGCAGGTTGAGCAACGCCGCGCCGCAGCTGATGATCAGTTCGCGATCGAACGGATCGACCACGGGCAGCGCGCGAACGCGATCCGCGCACAAGGAAATCGTGGCGCCGTTGACCAGGAAGCGCCACGGCTGCGAGTTGTGGCTGGACGGAGCCAGCACCGCGTAGCCCAGCAACTCCCTCAACTGATGGTCGGGATGGGCGCTTGCGGCAAGCGGGGGAACGGATATCATCGATCATCTCCAGGTTGCCGCGCGGGCGGCGTCATGCCACTTCATCGTGTCAGCAACCGTCCGGCGGCCGTTGACCCACGTCAAGCGCCCTTCATCGGGTCCAACGCAGGCGGTCTTCGACGACTACGCTTGGGAAGCGAAGCGCGCGAAACCGGTCGCGCAGGGAGGCGAGCATGCTTGCGATGATGTTTGACGGCACGACACCGCATTTGCGCGAAGCGCACGTGCCGGATCCGTCGCCCGCGGCGGGCCAGCTGCTGATCGACGTACATGCGTGCGGCGTGTGCCGGACCGATCTGCACGTCGTCGACGGCGAGCTCGCGCATCCGAAGCTGCCGCTGATTCCCGGGCACGAAATCGTCGGAACGGTGCGCCGGCTGGGCGAAGGCGTGACGGCCTTCGCCGTCGGCGACCGCGTAGGCGTTCCCTGGCTAGGGTCGACGTGCGGGCATTGCGCGTACTGCACGTCCGGCCGCGAGAACCTGTGCGACAGCCCCGGATTCACCGGCTATACGATCGACGGCGGCTATGCCGAGTGCGCGGTCGCCGATCACCGCTATTGTGTGCATCTGCCGCAACGCTATTCCGACCTGGAGGCGGCGCCGCTCCTGTGCGCCGGCCTGATCGGTTATCGGACCTTGCGCATGGCGGGCAGCGCACGCCGCATCGGCATCTACGGTTTCGGGGCGGCGGCCCATCTCGTCGCGCAGGTCGCGCATTTCGAAGGACGCAAGGTGTTCGCGCTGACGAAGCCCGGCGACATGGCGGCGCAGCAGCTCGCGCTGTCGCTGGGTGCCGCGTGGGCCGGCGGCAGCGACGAAGCGCCGCCGGAGCCGCTCGATGCCGCGCTGATTTTCGCGCCGGTGGGCGCACTGGTGCCGGCCGCGCTGCGCGCGGTCGACAAAGGCGGGATCGTCGTGTGCGGCGGCATTCACATGAGCGACATCCCGGGCTTTCCGTACGCGTGGCTGTGGGGCGAGCGCCGCATCGCATCGGTGGCCAATCTGACGCGTGCGGACGCGGTCGAATTCATGCGGATCGCCGCCGCGACGCCGCTGCGGGTCGAGGCGGTGCGCTACGTGCTGACGGATGCGAACCGCGCACTCGACGACCTGCGCGGCGGGCGCGTATCGGGCGCCGCCGTGCTGGGCATGCGCGGTTGATCGCCTCGACGGCGTCGCGGCGCGCTCAGATCTGCCGCAGGCCGTCCGAATCGACGATCCGGATTTGCTTGCCTTGCGCTGCGACGAGCCCCTTGTGCTGGAACTTCGACAGCATGCGGCTGACCGTTTCGAGCTTCATGCCGAGATATTCGCCGATCTCGTCGCGCGTCATCCGCAGCACGAATTCCGCGGCCGAGTAGCCGCGCGCCTTGAAGCGCGCGGAAAGATTCAGCAGGAACGCGGCCACGCGCTGCTCGGCACTCATCGTGCCGAGCAGCAGCATCTGGGAGGATTCGCGCACGATCTCGGCGCTCATCATTTGATACACGTGATGCTGCATAGGCCGCACTTCGCGGCACATCTGCTCGAGCTGGCCGAACGGGATGATGCAGACCGTGCTGTCCTCGAGCGCGATCGCGTCGCCGTTGTGGTGCCCGGTGTGCACGCCATCGAGCCCGAGCGATTCGCCGACGATCTGGAAGCCGGTGATCTGCTCGTCGCCGTCGCGATGCATCACGATGGTCTTGAACGATCCGGTTCTCACTGCATAAATGCTGTTGAATGCGTCGCCCGAGCGAAACAGCGTTTCGCCGCGCCTGACGTGGCGCGTCGTGCAGATCATCGCGTCGACACGCGCGAAATCCGCGGGCGAAAGATTGGGCGGCAGGCAGACGGTACGCAATGCACACGTCGAACAACGGGACGCGGCGCGCTTGGGCTGATCCGTCGGTTCGACGGCGTGCAGCGGGATGAACGTGCGTAACGGCATGGCCGTCGAGACTTCGGCACTGCTCTGCATGATCGGCTCCAGTTCGGGGGCAGCGGCGGCTCGCCGTCGGGCGGGGTGGCGCTGACCGTTATACCGGCGGCCTTGGTCTCTGCCGCCTTCCTGTCGGGAAAACCCCACCGGACGCGCCGGGAGACCGATATGCCGGTCTCGTCGATGATGCTGCCTTGGCTCCGGGAGGCACGTTTGTTCGCTTTTCTTGATGTGCAGTATGGATGTTGCGCAACGTCAAGGAAATCAGCCGGAATTGAAGTTGGCGTAGGTGAGATGGAAGTCTTGTAGGGCGGTTCCTACAGAGGCGCGGCAGCTTGTCGCGAGCGTCGCCGGCGTGCGCCGGACGCCGATGGCGGGCGCCGTGTCGCCGCGCCCGCGTGGCCGTCGTCAGCGATCGTTTCGGGGCATCAAGACCGGCACGCGGCCATGCCAGATGCCGCCGTCAGAGATCGTCCGGGTCGTCGAATAGCTTGTGGCGCATCGCGTAACGCACGAGTGCCGTGTCGTTCGGCATCTGCATCTTCTCTAGGATCCGCGTCTTGTATGTGCTGACGGTCTTGACGCTGACGCAGAGCGCCTGCGCGATCTCGGAAATCGACTCGCCGGTGGTGACGCGCCGGAAGACGTCGAACTCGCGGTCGGACAGGCGCTGGTGCGGCAGGAGATCGGTCGGCTCGTTCAGACTCTGCGCGAACTGCTCGGCCATGGTCAGGCTGACGTAGACGCCGCCGGCCGCGATCTTGCTCAATGCGGCGACCAGTTCGGCGCTGGCACTTTCCTTGGTCATGTAGCCCGAGGCACCCGCCCGGAACGCACGCACCGCATATTGCTGTTCGGCGTGCATCGTCAGCACGAGGATATGCAATCCCGGCTTCTCGTCCTTGATCTGCTTGATGAGTTCGACACCGTTGCGGCCGGGCATCGACAGGTCGAGCACCAGCACGTCGGCGCTCGTGTCGCGCATGAGCGCGATCGTCGAGGCGCCGTCCTGCGCTTCCCCGACGACCTCGAAACCGCTCGCGCTCTGCAGGATGTGCCGAAGACCCTCCCTGACGAGTGCGTGGTCGTCGGCGATGAGTACCCTGATCATGACAGCACGTCTCCTTGCTGGATGGCGTGAAGCGGCAGCGCCACGGTGATCGTGAATCCCGCGCCCGGGCGGTTGTCGATCGTCACCGTCCCGTCGAGCATGTGCGCGCGCTCGCGGATGCCGATCAGGCCGAACGACGGGCGGTCCTGCACATCGCGGGGGTGTTCCGGCGCGCCGTGACCGTTGTCCGCGATGCGCAGCATGCAATAGCCGTCTTCCACTTTCAATGCCAGCTTCACGTTCGTCGCGTCCGAGTGTCGCGCGACGTTGGTCAGCGCCTCCTGCACGATGCGGAACAGCGTGGTCGCGCCGGTGCTGGTGAACGCGGTATCGACGGGCGCGATGTCCCGGTCGACCGTGATCCGGTAGCGGCGCGTGAAATCGTTTGCAAGCCATTCGATCGCCGGGACGAGGCCCAGGTCGTCGAGCATCACCGGCCGCAGATCGGCCGCGATGCGCCGCACGGACGCAACGATCGAATCGATCAGGCGATGCATGCCGCCCAACTGCTCGCGCACACCGGTGTTGGGGGCGACAATACCACCGAGCCCCAGCTCGACGGCCGAGAGATCCATCTTGAGCGCGGTGAGTTGCTGGCCGAGGTCGTCGTGCAACTCACGGGCGATGCGCTTCTTCTCTTCCTCGCGCACGTTCTGCAGGTTGGCGGACAGGTCGCGCAGTTCCTCGCGTGACTGCTTGAGGGCGTTTTCCGCGCGCATGCGCTCGGTCACGTCGCGCAGCATGACCGTGTACAGCTTGCCGGTGCCGTCGCGAATCTGCGAGATCGACGCCTCGATCGGAAACTCGGTGCCGTCGCCGCGCAAGCCGAACAGCACGCGCTGCCGCCCCATCTGGCGCTCCGACACGCCCGTCACGCCGAACTGCTCGACGTGTCGCGCATGCGCGGCGCGGAAGCGCTCGGGGATGAAACGGGACAGCGGCGCACCGACCGCCTCCATCGCTGAGACGCCGAACACGTGTTCGGCAGCCGGGTTGAAGATCACGATCGTCTGGCTTTCGTCGACGGTGATGATGGCCTCCATCGACGACCGGATGATGCCCATCATCCGTGCCTCGGTGGGTTGGCTGTCGCCGGCGGGTATACCGGCGAGCCCTCGCTTCGCGAGAACCTGCTGCACGAGCGCGGCCAGCGTCAGCGAGAGCACGGTGCCGGCCAGCAGGACGGCCATCACGAAGCCGGACGTGTCGGCGCGCGGCGCGCTGTAACGCAGCGAGAGCGGCGTGCCGCCGAACGTCAGCGAATCGGTTCGCTGGAGCATGTCGCGTGCGGCAGTCGAGTCGCCGACGCCGAAACCTCCTGAGTACACCGGCGCGGCCGGATCGTCGGCCGTGATTTCCAGGTGCAACCGGTCGAGAATGGACGAATCGACGAGGCGATCCGGGTTCAGCGCCGCAAAAACGTACCCGATGGCCGTCGCGTGCTGCGGCCCCGACGAAGCGATATCTTGAGCGTTTCCGTAAATCGGCAGGTACAGCGTCAGCTCCGTCCGGGCAATCATCGCATCGGCGCTGTCCTGGCTCGCGTTCGCGGCGAGCGCGACCTTGCCGGTTTCCGCCGCGCGCTGCAGCGCCTGCCGGATCGCCTGATTGTCCTCCGCCGCGCTCGGCTCGATTCTCCCGAGGCTGCGGACCGGCGACTGCAATCCGTCCAGATTCAGACTGGCGAGATAGCGGGGCCACGCAGCCCCGGATTGCGGCGCGGGCAGGGTTGACGCAAAGCCGCGCGCGCTGCGCAATACGGCAGCCGCGCCGAGGAGCGTGCGCCGAAGGTCGGCCGTCGCGAGTATCGCGGTTTGCTCGAACCTCGCCTGGGCGACGTGCTGTGCACCGTTCTGCAGTACCCGGGACGCCGCAAACGTTGCAGTCAGGCCAAGCGCCAGCGTCAGCAGCGCGGCCATGGCTGCATATCGCGCCGGCCGGACCCGGTGCGACGCCGGCCCGGCCCTGAAGGGGGGCGAATTCGTTGTCATTGCCGTTGATCCTGACCGACTTCGTCGGTGGCTGGCGGCGGGCCGGACGCGAGGCACGAACAACGGGGCGGGCCGCAACTGCGATATTGCCCGGAATTGTGCGCGTTTTCCTGACGTTCGCCAATCGGGACCGACCGGTACGTGCGGCAGCGTGCGTGCTTGACCCGTGTCAACGGAAAGGCGCCCGTCGGGATCAGACTGGTTTCACGAACCGGTCGAACCCGGAGGACGGCAGGGAGGCACCATGTACCAGAGGATCTTTGCGGCACTCGACGGCAGCCGCAGTGCGCGGCTCGCGCTCGACGAGGCGATTTCGCTCGCCCGCGATTCGGGCAGCCTGGTCATCGCCATGTGTGTGGTATCGGATGCGCCGCGGCTGGCCGACGTCGACAGCGGCTATATCGACCAGCGCGACCCGGCCGGACTGGACGCGGACAAGGCCGCTATCGCGGTCTCGGACGCGGAAACCGCGTTTCAGCTGTCCGGCGTGCGTGGCATCGCGCAAACGATCGACGCGTGCGGCGAGGACATCTCGGACGTGCTGGCGCGAGCCGCCGCCGAATGCGATGCGGATCTGATCGTGATGGGCACGCATGGCCGGCGCGGCGTGCGCCGTGCGTTGCTCGGCAGCGTCGCCGAATCGCTGGTGCGAATTGCGGACCGGCCGGTGCTGGTCGTACGGGAGGGGCCGAGCGCAGGCGCCTGCATGTTGTGACGGTCGGGGCAGGAAACGGGGGCAGCCGCGAGTGGCTGGCCCCGTTTTGGTTCGCTCAGTGAGACAGCAGGACCGGCACCGTCATCGTCTCGAGGATCGTGCGCGTCGCGCCGCCCAGCACGCGTTCGTGCATGCGCGCATGGCTGTACAGGCCCATCACCAGCAGATCCGCGTGCAGGTCGGTCGCCCGATTCAGCAGCGTCGCACCCACGCTCACCGACCGTTCGCGCGGCGTCGTCGAGAACGACGCGCGAATGCCGTGCCGTTCGAGATACGCGGCGACGTCCACACCCGCCGGCGTCTTGTCCGGATCGGGTTGCCCACGGCTGACCGTCTCGACGTTGACGAAGCGCGCGCGGGCGAGCAGCGGCAGTGCGTCGGCCATCGCGCGCGCGGCTTCGCGCCCGCCGTCCCAGCCGATCAGCACGTTCTCGCCGAGCGTTCGCACGTCGCCCGCGTAGGGCACGACGAGCGCCGGGCGTCCGCTGCCCATCACGACGTCCTCGAGGAAATGCCGTGCGACGTAGGTCAAGCGGTCGTCGGGGTTCTCCTGGCCGAGCACCAGCAGATCGGCGTGGCGCGCATGCAGGACCGCTGCGTCGGTGACGTTGCCGGTCGGCGCCTGCCATTCGACGCTGCGCCCGGCGCGTTCGGCGGCGATCAGGAACCTTTCTTCCGCGTCCTTGCGCCGCTGTTCGCACAAGCGTTCGTAGACCGCCAGCTTCAGCGGTTCGCCGGGCCGTCGCAACGGCTCGAAGAGGTCCTGGCAAACCACGTAGAGGCCGATCAGATGGGCGTTCCAGCGCCCCGCGAGTTCGAGGGCGAGGTCGATGCGCGTCGCACAGCGCTCGCTGTCGTCGAGATGAACGAGCAGGGTCTTGTAGCTCATGACGGCTCCTTTTCGGTTGATGCCGTGGTGGTCTCGGCGGACGCCTTCGCCGCGCAGCTCGCCGGAATCATCAGGACCGGGCACTTGGCCTGACGCAGCACGCGTTCGGCCACGCTGCCGAGGAAGAGGCGCTGGAAACCGCGCCGGCCGTGCGTGCCCATCACGATCAGGTCGGCGTCGATCTCGCCGGCGAGACCGACGATGTTTTGCGCGACGTCTTCACCGGCCGGCGCGACATTGGAGATCCGCGGCGTGCCGGCCACGTCGCGCGCTTTCATGCGTTTCGCCGCGTCGTCCGTGACGCGCAGCCCTTCCTCGCGGAACGCATCGATCAGGATCGACGGGTCGTATCCGTACGTGTCGTAGGCCGGCACCAGGAAATCGACGACATAGACGGGGGTCAGCCGTGCACCCGTCTCCGACGCGAGGTTCAGCGCGGCGTCGAGTGCGCGGGACGACGTATCACTGCCGTCGAGCGCAACCAGAATGTTCGAGTACATGACGATTCCCCTGAACGGATGTTGATGCAATCATCATCGGCGCGCGCACGCCGATCGCGCTGATCTGGATCAATCGTCGCGGTTGCCGCGCAGCACGCGTACCGCGGCGCGCGCCGCGACCCACGCTTCGTTGGTCGGCTCGACGACCACCGTGACCGCGCTCGACGCGGACGAAACGACATGCGCGTGGGCGGCATTCGCGCGCGCGTCGAGCGCGATGCCAAGCCACCCGAGCGACGCGCAGATCCGCTCGCGCAGCTCTGCCGAGTGTTCGCCGATGCCGGCGGTGAAGACCAGCATGTCCAGGCCGCCCAGCAGCGCGGTCAGCGCGCCGGTCTCGCGCACGATGCGATGGACGTACAGCGCCAGCGCGTCGCGGGCCTGCTCGTCGCCGGCCGCTTCGCAAGCGAGCAGCACGCGCGGATCGCCGGATGCCCCCGACACGCCCTTGAGCCCCGACTCGTGATACAGCAGGTGTCCCAGTGCGTCGCCGGACAGCTTGCCGATCTCGAGCAGATGGAGGACAACGCCAGGGTCGAGCGTCCCGCAGCGGGTGCTCATCATCAATCCGTCGAGCGCGGAGAAGCCCATGGTCGTCGCGACGCTGCGGCAGTCGCGCAGCGCGCACAGACTCGCGCCGCTGCCGAGATGGGCGGCGATCACGCGGCCATGCGCACGTGCGCCGAACGATTCGGCCAGCGCGATGGACAGGTATTCGTACGACAGCCCATGGAACCCGTAGCGGCGCACACCCTGGTCGAACCACGCGTGCGGCAACGGCAGCAACTGCTCGACGCGCGGCAGCGTGCGATGAAACGCCGTGTCGAACACGGCGATCTGCGGGACGTCGGGAAACGCGTCGCGCAGCGCGTCGATCGCATCCAGGCTGTGCGGCTGATGCAACGGTGCCAGCGGCGTCAACGTGCGCAGCGCGTCCAGCGCTTCACCGTCGACGACCATCGGCTCCACGTATCGCACGCCGCCGTGTACGACGCGATGTGCGATCGCGCCCAGCGTGATATGCGGCAACCGGATGCGAATCCACATCGCGATCTGCGCGAGCACGGCGCGGTAGGGATCGCCTCCGACGAGCGGCAACGAGCCTTCCGAATCGGCATCGAACCGGATCGACACGCTGTTGCCGGCCGCGACCGCTTCGCCGCCGTGCAGCGGCTGCCGCACGGGATCGCCGTGCGGCGGATACGCGAAGATCGAGAACTTGACGCTCGACGAACCGGCATTCACGACGAGCAGTGCGAGCGTACGCATCGGCCGGCTCAGTGCGACATCAGCACGGGCAGCGTCATCGACGCCAGCACCGTGCGCGTGGCGCCGCCCATCACCAGCTCGCGCCAGCGCGGATGGCCGTAGGCGCCCATCACGAGCAGGTCGGAACCCGTTTCATAAGCGCGCGACAGCAACGTATCGCCGATCGCCGGGCCGGCGCCGGTATCGATATCGAGCACGTTCACGTCGCGTGCATGGCGCGCCAGCATCAGCGCGGCGTCGGCGGCCGGAATACGCGTGGTTGCCGCTTCCGAATCGCCGTCGATCACGGCGGCGACCGTCGTGCGCTTCGCGTGTTCGAGAAAGGGAATCGCATCGTGCGCGGCGCGGGCCGCTTCCCGGCTGCCGTCCCACGCGACGAACACCCGTTCGCCGATCGACGGGAATTCGCCGGTGTACGGCACGAACAGCACCGGGCGACCGGCGGACAACACGAGATTTTCCGGAAACTGGTCGTCGATGAAGGTCTCGGGATCGTTCGGGTCGCTTTGGCCCGCGATCACGAGGTCGGCCAGGCGTGCGGCGCGCGGCACGGCCAGGTTCGCGCGATCGTCGGCACGCACCCAGGCGGCCTGCACTTTCGCGCGGGCCGTCTCCGCATGGAACAGGCGTTCCAGCGCGGCGAGCCGTTCGTCGCGCTGTTCCCGGTGTTCACGGAAGTAATCGGCGGACCCGGCCATCACGTAGAACGAATGCGGTTCCGGTGTGTAGACCGCGTACAGGCCGGTCAGATGCGCGCCGAAGCGCCGGGCAAGACGCAACGCGAACTCGAGCCGCGAATGCGCGCGGGCGCTCGAATCGAGGTGCACGACTATGCTCTTGTAGCTCATCGGAATCGCTCCATCGACGGGGGAACCGCCAGTGCAATCCAGTCTACGGAGCAGGGTTTCCGCGTACTTGACTCAGATCAACGGCTCCCTTGCGCGATGCCCGCACAGTGAAGCGGTCGCGATGCCGATCCCGGGCAGGCGGCATGAGGCGCAATGCCAACCCATTGACCGGATCGAAAGAGGAAAGCCGATGAGTACGTACGCTTTGACGACACCGAATGACGTTTGCCGCGCGGGCTGCGATCTCGCGTTGCGCATGGTCGCGCAAAACCGCGACTGGCAGCATGAATGGCATGCGCTGGCAGGGCGGCGCATCGAGCGCGACCGCGATGCGGTTCGTCATCTGCAGCAGGCGCTTGCGGACACGCAGGAGTGGACGGCCTTCGGCGAGGCGGCCCGGCAGGTGATGCGCGACTACGCGATCGCGAGCGTCGCGATCTGGCAGGATGCCACCGAGCTGTGCATGCGGGCGCAATACGAGAGCGCCGGCGCATGGCGCACCTGGGCGCGCGAATACGGTGCAGGCGCGCTGTCGCGTTATCAGACCGACTGGTTGCCCGATCTGGAACGACTGGCCGTGGTCAACGAAGCCAGCATGCCGTGGGCAGACTGGATGACGGCACTGGAACGCGGGATCGAGGACGCGGCCGGCGCGGCGCCGGGGTCCCCCCGCCGCCTGAACGGCATCGCCGGCGCACTGGAGAACGGCCATGCGTGCTGAGCGTGTCGCATTCATCACGGGAGGCATGGGCGGGCTTGGCGCCGCGATCAGCCGTCGCCTGCACGATGCCGGCATGACGGTGGCGGTGTCGCACACGGAAGGCAACGACCACGTCGCGACGTGGCTCACGCACGAACGCGAGGCGGGCAGGACGTTCCATGCGTTCGAGGTCGACGTCGCCGACTACGATTCGTGCCAGCATTGCGGGGCCCGCGTGCTGGCCGAGTTCGGGCGCGTCGACGTGCTCGTCAACAACGCCGGGATCACGCACGACGCCACCTTCGTGAAGATGACCAAGAGCATGTGGGATGCGGTGCTGCGCACCAACCTCGACGGCATGTTCAACATGACGAAGCCGTTCGTGCCGGGGATGATCGAGGCCGGCTTCGGGCGGATCGTGAACATCGGCTCGGTGAACGGTTCGCGCGGCGCATACGGGCAGGCGAACTATGCGGCCGCGAAGGCTGGCATCCACGGCTTCACGAAGGCGCTGGCGCTCGAGCTCGCGCGCCACGGCGTCACGGTCAACACGGTTGCGCCTGGCTATCTGGCGACCGCGATGCTCGAGACGGTGCCGAAGGAAGTGCTCGACACGAAGATCCTGCCGCAGATTCCGGTCGGCCGCCTTGGCAACCCCGGCGAAATCGCCGAGCTCGTCGCCTTCCTGTGTTCCGACGCGGGGGCTTTCGCGACGGGCGCGGAATTCGACGTCAACGGCGGCATGCACATGCGATGAAAGCATCCGTCATGCGCTTGCCGATCGAGCACGAATCGATGCGGCCAACGGGTACGAGCGAACCGGCATCGCACACGGCCGAATGCACGCCGGTCAGCACGTCGCCCGCCGAACAATGGAACCGCGCCGCGCATGCGAACGTGGCCGCGATGACCTTCGGGTTGTCGCCCGTGTCGATCGCGCTGGCCATGCTCGACTGGGGCGCGCATCTGGCCGTGTCGCCGGGAAAATGCTTCGAGCTTGCGACGCAGGCGTGGCTGGCTGCCGCTGCACCGGCCGCAAGCCGGGGCAAGGGCGAGGCCGAAGAGGCCGACACGAGCGGCCTGGCCGTGCACGCCGGGCAGGCCGATCCGCGCTTCGCCGCGCCCGCGTGGGCCGGATGGCCGTTTAGCGCGTATCGCGACGGCTTCCTGTCGATCCAGCGCTGGTGGCGCGACGCGACGCGCGGCGTGCCGGGTGTCGAACGGCACCACGAGGAACTGGTCGGATTCATCGCGCGACAGTGGCTCGACGCGTGCTCGCCGGGCAATTTCCTGGCGACCAACCCGGTCGTGCTCGACGCGACGATGCGCAGCGGCGGCGCGAATCTCGCGGCAGGCTTCCGGCACTGGCTGGACGACGCGAATGCGTTGCTCGATCGCACGAGCGGCACGCGGGCCCGCGACACACGCAGCTATCTGCCGGGGCGCGACGTGGCGATCACGCCGGGCCGCGTCGTGTGGCGCAACGCGCTGTGCGAGCTGCTGCAATACGACCCGACGACGCCCACCGTGGCCCGCGAGCCGATCCTGATCGTGCCGTCGTGGATCATGAAGTACTACATCCTCGACCTGCAACCGCACGATTCGCTGATCCGCTTCCTGGTCAACGCCGGCTACACGGTGTTTGCCGTGTCGTGGCGCAATCCGGGCGCGGAGGCGCGCGAGCTCGGGCTCGACGATTATCTGCGTGACGGGTGCATGGCGGCGCTCGACGCCGTCCGGTCGATCTGCGGCGAAGCCGTCCACGCGGTCGGCTACTGCCTCGGCGGCACGCTGCTGGCGATCGGTGCGGCGGCGCTCGCGCGCGACGGGCGGCAGCACGACGCATTGCGGTCCGTGACGTTGCTGGCGGCCCAGACCGATTTCAGCGAACCCGGCGAACTCGGCCTGTTCATCGACGCGAGCGAACTGTCCGCGCTCGATGCGCTGATGTGGCGGCAGGGCTACCTGGACGGCGCGCAGATGTCCGCCGCGTTCCAGCTGCTGAACGCGCGCGACCTGATCTGGTCGCGCTTAATGAGCGAATACCTGCTCGGCAAGCGCACCAAGCCGAATGACCTGATGTCGTGGAACGAGGACACCACGCGCATGCCGTATCGGATGCATACGGAATACCTGACGCGGCTCTTTCTCGACAACGATCTCGCGGCCGGCCGCTATTGCGTCGACGGCCGACCGGTCGCGCTGTCGGATATCGACGCGCCGACGTTCGTGGTCGGGACCGAACGCGATCACGTGTCGCCCTGGCATTCCGTCTACAAGCTGCATCTGCTCACGCACCACGCGCTGACGTTCGTGCTGACCTCCGGCGGCCACAATGCCGGCATCGTGTCCGAGCCCGGGCATCCGGGGCGCCACTATCGCTGCGCGACGCGCGAGCCCGGCGCGCCTTACCGCAGCCGGCATGATTTCGTGCGCGAAACGCCCGCAGTCGACGGATCGTGGTGGACATGCTGGCACGACTGGTTGCGCGCGCATTCGTCGGGCGACGTGCCGGCGCGGGTGCCGGCCGCCGGCTTCGGCGCGGCACCCGGCACCTACGTGCTCGAGACATGAACATGAACCTGCATCCGGATGTGTCCGTCGGCGCGTGCCTGCCCGGGCTGTTGCCGCGCGCGGACGGCGAACTTCCCGAACTGATCGAGCGCGCGCGCCATGCGCCGCCGCTGAAGGTGGCCGTCGTGCATCCGTGCGACGCGGCCAGTCTCGTCGCGCTTGCCGCGATCAATGCGTCGCCGTTGGGCGCGACGATCGAGCCGCTGATCGTCGCGCCGCGTGCGAAGGTGACGCGCGTGGCGGCCGAGGCGGGCGTCGATCTGGCGAAATGGGCGATCGAGGACGTGCCGCACAGCCATGCGGCGGCGGCCCGGGCGGTGGAGCTCGCGAAGTCGGGCCGCGTCGGCGCGCTGATGAAGGGCAGCCTGCATACCGACGAGCTGATGGGCGCGGTCGTCGCCGCGGAATCGGGCCTGCGCACGGACAAGCGCATGTCTCACTGTTTCCTGATCGAGGCGCCCGCCTATCCGCGCCCGTTCCTGCTGACCGACGCGGCCGTCAATATCGCACCGGATCTCGCGCAGAAGGCGTCCATCACGCAGAACGCGATCGACGTCGCGCATGCGCTGGGCGTTGCGTGCCCGCGCGTGGCCGTGCTGTGCGCGGTCGAGACCGTCAATCCGGCGATGCGCTCGACGCTCGACGCGGCGGCCCTGGCGAAGATGGCCGAGCGCGGGCAGATCACGGGGGCGATCGTCGACGGCCCGCTCGCGTTCGACAACGCGATATCGCAGCGGGCCGCGCGCGAGAAGGGGATCGACTCGCCGGTTGCCGGCCGTGCCGACATCCTGGTCGTGCCCGATATCGAAGCGGGCAACATGCTCGCGAAACAGCTCGAATACCTGGGCGGTGCCGCGAACGCGGGCGTCGTCGTGGGCGCGCGCGTGCCGATCGTGCTGACGAGCCGCGCCGACGGCGTCGCCGTCCGGGTCGCCTCGTGTGCGCTCGCGGTGTTGCTGGCTCAGGTCCGGCCTGACGCCGCCCCGATGCCTGAACAGGCCCCCCTTTCGATGGAGGAATCGCGATGAAAGCACTTGTTTACCACGGCCCGGGGCGCAAGGCGCTCGAACGGCGGCCCAAACCGGAACTGCAATCGCCCACCGACGCGATCGTCCGCGTGACGCGCACGACGATCTGCGGCACCGATCTGCACATTCTCAAGGGCGACGTGCCGACGTGCGAACCGGGCCGCATTCTCGGTCATGAAGGCGTCGGCATCGTCGAGCAGGTCGGCGCCGCGGTCGATTCGCTGAAGCCGGGCGATCACGTGCTGATTTCGTGCATCTCGTCGTGCGGCCGCTGCGAGTATTGCCGCCGCGGACTGTATTCGCATTGCACGACCGGCGGATGGATACTCGGCAACCGGATCGACGGCACGCAGGCCGAGTTCGTGCGCATCCCGCATGCGCCGACCAGCCTGTACCGGATTCCGGCCGTTTCGGACGAGGACGCGCTCGTGATGCTGTCCGACATCCTGCCGACCGGATTCGAATGCGGCGTGCTGAACGGCAAGGTGCAGCCGGGCTGCTCGGTCGCGATCGTCGGCGCGGGGCCGATCGGGCTGGCCGCGTTGCTGACCGCGCAGTTCTATTCGCCCGCGCGGGTCATCATGATCGACCCGGACAGCAACCGGCTCGAGGTTGCACGGCGTTTCGGCGCGACCGACTGCTTCGACGGCAGCAGCGGCGACCCGGTGGCGGAAGTCATGAAGCTGACCGACGGCGTGGGCGTGGATTGCGCGATCGAAGCGGTCGGCATTCCGGCGACGTTCGAGATGTGCACGTCGCTCGTGGCGCCCGGCGGGGTCGTCGCGAACGTCGGCGTGCACGGTGTCAAGGCCGACCTGCACCTCGAGAAGCTGTGGGATCGCAACATCTCGATCACGACGCGGCTCGTCGACACGGTCAGCACGCCGATGCTGCTGAAAACCGTGGGCGCCGGACGCCTCGATCCGGCGCGCCTGATCACGCACCGGTTCTCGCTCGACGACGTGGAACGCGCGTACGACACGTTCGGGCGCGCCGCGCAAACCCACGCGTTGAAGGTCATCATCGAAGTCGGCTGATTGCCGGGCCGTGCGCGGCGGGAACCGGCGGCCTCCGCCTCCCGTCACGCGCGGCGGGCATTTCGCCCGCGATTCGTCCGCGATTCGCCGGCCGTCAGGACGACAGCGCGGCGGGTTCCTGCGTGTTGCTGGATTCAGCCTCGTCCAGATCGACGCACTGCCCGTAGGTCGGCACCTCGCACCGCCAGTGCAGGCTCTCCGCGATGCGCCGGCGCATGGCGTCCGCAGCAGCGGGTTCGCCATGCGTGACGAACGTCCGCACGGGCGCGCATTGCATCGTGCCGAGCCACTTCAGAATCTCTTCGTAGTCGCCATGGGCCGACAGCGTCGTGATCGACTCGACCTGAGCGCGCACGCGGACGTACTCGCCATGAATCTTCAGCGTCGGCTCGTGCGCCGCCAGCGCCGCGCCGCGCGTGCCGGCGGCCTGGTAGCCGACCAGCGCGATCGTGTTGCGCGCATCGGGCGCATAGCGGGTCAGGTGATGCAGCACGCGCCCGCCCGTCGCCATCCCGCTGCCGGCGATGATGACCATCGGGCCGTGGTGTTCGGCAATCGCCTTCGACTGGTCGATCGAGCGGATCATCGTCGCCGCGTGGCCGAGCGCGTTCGCGTCGGAGATGGTCAGGCGGTGCTCGAGGATATGGTGGCGATAGATCTCGGTCACGTCCGTCGCCATCGGGCTGTCGAGGAACACCGGGACGCGCGCCATGCGGCCGGACGCCTTGAGCCGCGCGATGTAGTGCAGGATTTCCTGCGCGCGGCCGACGGTGAAGCAGGGCATCACGACGACTCCGCCGCGCGCGAAGGTCTTGTCGAACATCGCGGCCAGTTCGTTCTCGGGATCCGACGCCGGATGCAGCCGGTCGCCGTATGTCGATTCCACGACCAGATAGTCCGCATGCGCGGGCGGGCGCGGCGGCTGCATGATCGGGTCGTGATACCGGCCGAGGTCGCCCGAGAACGCGAGCACCTTGTGATCCCAGTGCATCACGACGCTCGCCGCGCCGAGGATGTGCCCGGCCGGTAGCAGGCGGAACGACAGGCTGCCGCCCAGCGCCGTGCATTCGTCGAAGGCGACGGGCTTCAGCAGGCGTAGCGCGCGCTGCGCGTCGTCCAGCGTGTAGAGCGGTTGCGCCGGATGATGCTTCGAGTAACCGTGCCGGTTCGCGAAGTCGGCTTCCTCTTCCTGCAGCCGCGCGCTGTCGCGCAGCATGATGTCGCAGAGTTCGGCAGTGGCCGCCGTGCAGTACACCGGCCCGCGATAGCCTTCGCGTACCAGCACCGGAAGATAGCCGGTGTGATCGATGTGCGCGTGCGTGAGCACGACCGCGCCCAGCGTGTCGGGCGCGAGCGGCAGCGGCCGCCAGTTGCGCAGCCGCAGGTTCTTCGTCCCCTGGAACAGGCCGCAATCGACCAGGACACGCCGGCCGCCGTGCTCGACCAGATACTTCGAGCCGGTCACCGTTTCGGTCGCGCCGAGAAATGTCAGTTTCATGGATTGCCTCACCGGGAGTCGACGGAACAGTAAGTCGATTACATGCCGAACGCGCGCGCGGCGGTTGACCGAAATCAGGAATTGATGGATCCCCATGCCGTCCGCGCGAGATTCCCCGACGGCGCGCGGTTTGACGACGATCAACCTTGAGCCGCGGCGGCGGCAGGATAGTGATTTCGTGCGCGCAGGCGGGGTCGTGTCGTGACCCCGTTATCCGCGCATGCCGTGCGCGTGCCGCGTATCGGCATCACGAGTCTTTCGGGATGAACCCATCATGACGTTGATCGCCAATCTGGATGGCGCCGGGCCCCTTTACCGGCTGTGCTTCGTCCGCTCGCCGTGGGCGTGGTTCACAATCTTGCCGCTCGACGAGCAATGCGGCGAGCGCTGGGCGGACGTGCCGTACCAGGATGCCGCGAAACCGCCGTACAGCGATTCGCGCGCGCAATTGCTCCGGGTCGCGTTCGACGCGCCGAGTCTTTTGCCGCCCGAGGCCGGGCGGCACGGGCATGCGTGGAGCGTCCAGCAGATCAACCACGGCGCGGCGCCATGGCTGCGCAGCGAGGATTTCGTCGATGCGTTGACGCTGACCGTGCCGGCCGGGGCGACGCTCGCCACGTTCGTCGAGAGGATCGAGGCCGCCGGCGGCACCGTCTACGGGCCGCTCGGCTGGGCGGAATTGCCGCCGTGGCAGCGGCCCGACGTCGCGCCGCAGACGGCCTGAATGGACCTGAAAACGGAGCTGAATACCCGTGCGGCGCGCCTGTCAGCCCGCGTCGCCCCAGCCGCCGCCGAGCGCGACGTAGAACGCGACCGTGTCCTGCAGGCGCTGCGCGACCGTTTGCAGCCACGCAATCCGCGCCTGATGGTATTGCACGTCGGCGACCAGCAACTGGACGTAACCGGCGATCCCCGCGTCGTAACCGGCCTGCGTGAGCTTCAGCGCGTCACGGGCAGCAGCCATTGCGCGCGCCTGCGCATCGAGCGCCGCCGCGTCGTTCGCAAGCGCGCGCAACGTGTCGGCCACCTGCGAAAACGCCGACAGCACCACTTGGCGGTAGGTCGCATCGGCTTCGTCATACGCATCCTGCGCGGCGCGCCGCTGGTTCAGCAGCGTGCCGCCGTGAAAGAGCGGCGCGGTGAGTCCGGCGCCGACGCTCCATGCGCGGCCGGCCGGCGCGAACAGCTTGCCGGCGACGACGCTTTCGAACCCACCCGATGCGGACAGCGTGAGGTTCGGGTAGAGCGCGGCCGTCGCGACGCCGACCTGCGCGCTGGCCACGTGCAGTTGGGCTTCGGCCTGCAGAATGTCGGGGCGGCGGCGGACCAGCGACGACGGCGCCGTGTCGGGCAGGCTGGCGGGCAATTCGATCCCGTCGAGCGACAGGTCCGGCGTCTGCCAGTCGACCGGGTAGCGGCCGGCCAGCAGCGCGAGCAGATCGTCGGCCTGCGCGCGCTTCTGGTCGAGCGCGGGCAGCGTCGCCTCGAGCGATGCCCGCTGCGATTCCAGCGTCAGCACCGCGACGTAGGCCGCCGCGCCGGCCGCCACCTGCACGCGCGTCAGACGAATCTGCTCGTCGAGCAGGCCGATCATCTCGCGCGTCGCCGCGGCTTCGTCGCGATAGGCCGCGCGCGCGACCATCGTATTGACGACGTTCGCGGTCAGCATCAGATACGCGCCCGCCAGCGCCTGCCGCTGCGCATCGACGTCGGCCTTGAGCGCTTCGACCTGGCGCCGTTCGCCGCCCCACAGGTCGAGCGTGTAGCTGACCGTCGCCGACAGCGTGAACAGGTTGAAGATCGATGCCGGCAATGCCTGGCCGGTGCGCAGCGGCGTGGCGCGCTGGCGCGACGCGCCGGCCTGTGCATCCACCTGCGGAAAAAAGATCCCCTGGCCGGCCCGCAGCGCGTGCTCGCTGCGCCGCAGCGTCGCTTCGGCGAGATCGAGCGTCGGGCTGCCGGTCAGTGCTGCGTCGACGGTCGAGTCGATCGCGCGGCTGCCGAAGCGCGTCCACCAGTCGCGCGTGAGCGCCGTATCCGCGGACAAGGCCTGCGTCCGTCCATCGCCGGTCCAGGGGCCGGACGCTGCGCGCGGGTCGTCGGGCGGCACGAAGCGCCCGACACGCGGCGCGGGCGGCGGGACGAAATTCGGCCCGACCATGCAGCCGGCGAGCAGCACGGCGACGGCCAGCGCGCCGGCTCCGCGGCGCAGCGCCCGTGCACGACGGGCTCCGTTATTTGCCTGCGACGTAGACATCGACGATCTGCCCGGGAAACAGCCGCACGTTCCTGTTCGGCACGATACGGAAAATGACCGGCAGCACGCGCACGTCGACGCGCTCGGTGCGCTGGTCGGACAGCTCGATCTTCGGCGTGACGTACGGCTGCACGCGCACGAACTGGAGATCGGCCTCGACCGACGTGCCGCGCACGAACATGTGCGCCTTCAACGCGTGCAGGTCGGGTAGCTGGTGGATCAGGATTTCGTCGATGTAGCAGCGCACCTGCAGCCGGTCGACCGGTGTGCCGAGCACCGCGACGGGCGCGTTGCCCTGCGTGTAGGTGTCGTACAGCCCCTGCGAAGTCAGGTACGAGCCGACGGCCGCGTTCATCGCGAGCACCGTGCCGTCGGCCGGCGCGCGCAGTGTGTAGCGGGCGAGCAGGGCGGCCGCCGCATCCGCCGCGCGCCGCAGCGCGACGGCCTGCGCTTCCTGGTTGCGCACGTCGTAGTTCCAGGCGCCGGCTTTCGTCAGACGATACTGCCGCGTCACGACGTCCAGGTTGGCCGCCGCGACGCGCACCGCGTTCGCGGCCGTGTCGAGCGCGTCGCGGCTCACCGCCTTCGGATCGATGTCGTACGCGTGCCGCTGCTTGTCGTACTGGTCCTGGGCGAGCTTCAGGCTCGCCTGCGCGGCCGCGGTCTGCGCACTGGCCACGTCGAGCACCTCGCGGCGCGGCTGGGCCTTCAGTTCGTCGAGCAGGGCGACGGCCGCGTCGGCCTGCGCCGCGAGCTGGGCGGCGGTGGCGCGCTGCACCGCGTCGTCGATCGTCAGCAACGCGTCGCCGGCCTTCACCGGATCGCCGTCGTGCACGAGGATGCGCGTCACTGCGCCCGAGACGTCCGGATAGACGTTCACGTTCGCGCCGGCCGGTTGCTCGCTCTCGACGATGCCGTTCGCATAGACGCCGCGCGCATACGGATTGGCGGCCGGCTTGAATACCGGCGGCTGCGGCGGCTCCTGGCGGCCGTAGAGCCACGCGGCGGCGATGCTTGCCAGGAAGCCGAGCACGGCCAGCACGAACACGAGCCGGTGTTTCATCGCGCACCTCCGCGCTCGATCCCGCTCAGCCTGCCGTCCTCCATCCGCAGGATGCGATCCGCGTATTCGAAAATCCGCGCGTCGTGCGTGACGATCACGATGCAGCGCGTGTCGCTCAGCACCTTGTGCTTGACGAAGTCGATGATCATGCGGCCCGTGTCGCCGTCGAGCGACGCGGTAGGCTCGTCGAGGATCAGCAGGTCGGGCTGGCTGACGATCGCGCGCGCGATCGCGACGCGCTGCTGCTCGCCGCCGGACAGCTTGACGGGCGGAAGTTGCGCGCGGTTCGCGAGCCCGACGACGTCCAGGTACGCGTGCGCTTCCTTGATCGCTTCATCCCACGGCCGGCGCTTCAGGATCAGCGGGATCGCGACGTTTTCCGCGGTCGTGAGCCGCGGGAACAGGTGGTAGTCCTGGAACACGAAGCCGATCCGGTTCAGCCGGAAATCGGCGATCGAATCGTTCGACTGCGCCCACAGGTCGATGCCGTCGATCGACACGGAGCCGTCGTCGGGCCGAAGGATGCCCGAGATCACGCTGAGCAGCGTGGTCTTGCCGCTGCCGGACGGCCCGACGATCAGCAGCATCTCGCCGAAGTTCGCCTGGATCGATACGTCGCGCAGCGCCTGCGTGCGCGCGTCGCCTTCGCCGAACCATTTGCTGACGCCGTGGGCGTCGATCGCGATGCCGGCCATCGTCAGCCCCGGAAGATGTCGAACGGCTCGATGCGCAGCACGCGCCGCACGCCGAGATAGCTCGAGATCGTTGCGATCACGACCACCATGCCGAACGCGAGCGACAGGTTGCCGTAAGTAATCAGCGCCGCGTAGTCCGGAATCCTCAGTTTGGCGAGCGTGATCATCAGCACGCACAGCCCGACGCCGATACCGTAGCCGGTCAGCGCGGTGAAGGTCGCCTGGAACAGGATCATCGCGACCAGTTCGCGGCTCTTCGCGCCGATCGCCTTCAGCGCGCCGAACTTGTCCAGGTTCTCGAGGATGAACGCGTAGAACGTCTGCCCTGAAATCGACAGGCCGATGATGAAGCTGATGATCGTCATCAGCATGATGTTGGTGCCAAGGCCCGTCTCGTACTTGTAGAAGCGCGCGATCTGCGCGATGAATTCGTCGCGCGTGTATGCACGATAGCCGAGCGACGTCACCACCGCCTTGATGTGTGCAACGTCCGCATCCGACTTCGGCTCGACGAGGATGTACGAGGTCGTGAAGCGCGGCGACGGAATGTAGCGGATCGCGCGCGCGTACGTGGTGTAGAGCGTCGGCGTGCCGAACAGGCCGCTCGCGGCGACCTTCGCGATGCCGACGATCACGCCGCGATGATCGTTCAGTTCGAAATCTGTGCCGACCGACGGATTTTCGAGCTTCGGAAACTCCGGATCCTGAATCGCGATGAAGCCGTTTTCCGCGTAGATGTCCTCGATGCGGCCCTGCAGCATCGTCGGGCGGCCGAGCAGGCTGGCGTCGTCGAGGCCGACGACCGTCACGGCCTGATAGGTGCCGGAGCGCAGCTTGACGAGCGCGCCGCCGGAGTAGAGCGGCACCGCATACTTCACGCCGTCGATGCTGCGCACGGCGTCGAGCACGTAGTCGGGCATGCCGATGCTGTTCGCGATCGTCTTCACGGCCGGGTCCATCACCCAGACCTTCGCGCCAATGTTGATGACCGACGCCGACGACTTGTTCAGGATGCCGGCGAACAGCGACGTCATCTCGATCATCAGCAGCACCGAGAAGGTGATGCCGACGGTCAACGCGGTGAATTTCGCACTGTCGTTGACGAGCAGCTTGAACGCGAGCCGGAGGATACCGTTCACGATGACGAATCCAGCGCGTCCCGTCCGTGCCGCCGATGTGCGGACGACGCGGGATCGAGCTGCGCGATGAACGCGACGACGCCCGACACCAGCGCGATGATTGCGTACGGAACAACCGTCTCGTCGATCAGCATCGCATGCACGACGCCCAGCAGCGAAGCGAGCGCGATGAACACGCAGAGCGTCGCGAGCGCGCTTCGGTATGGCAGTCCCATCATGACGTTCTCCCGGGAAGCGGCCGCCGTTGACGGCGTTGCCGTCAACGTAGCTGCCACTGGTTGCGCAAGACATGGCGTCATGATCGCGTGCCGCGCTCCGGCACGATTGATCTGTATCAACGGACAAATCCCGGCGTCGCGGGCGCGACGCGTCGATCAAGTCATCTGACCAATCGTCTTGCGGAATCGCGTCAGCGAAAGGAGAAACAGCACGCAGCCGATCGCGAACAGCGCGGCAAACTGGGCCCACACCGCATCGAGCCCGGCACCGCGATACAGGATGCGCTGCGCGAGCTCGACGAAATGGGTGGTCGGCGCGGCCAGCATGATGTCCTGCACGACGGGCGGCATGCTTTCGCGCGGCGTCAGCCCGCCCGACAGCAGTTGCAGCGGCAGCAGCACGAGGACGAGCAGCATGCCGAACTGCGGCATGCTGCGCACGAGCGTCGCGAGAAAGATCCCCATCGACGTGGTCGCGAACAGGTGCAACGCCATGCCGGCCACGAACAGCGGCACGGACCCGGGAATCGGCACGTGCAGCGCGCCGCCCACGACGAGCGTCAGCGACGCGACTGCCGCCGCCGCGACGACGAGCCCCATCGACCAGACCTTCGCGAGCATGATTTCCGCCGCGCTCACCGGCATGACGAGCAGATGCTCGATCGTGCCGTGCTCGCGCTCGCGAATCAGCGCGGCCCCGGTGAGGATCATCGACAGCATCGTCACGTTGTTGATCAGCTCCATCAGCGCGCCGAACCAGACTTCGTCGAGATTCGGGTTGAAGCGCATCCGCATCGCGAGATCGACGGGCGGCAAGGACGTGCCGCGATGGCGCTGCACGAAGGCATCGATCTCGCCCGCCACGATCTGCTGGATGTAACCGCCGCCGGTGAACGCCTGCGTCATGCGGGTCGCATCGACGTTGAGCTGGACCGTCGCGTGGCGGCCGGCGAGCACGTCGCGCTGGAAGTCGGGTGGAATGTCGAGCGAGAATGTGTAGTCGCCGTCGTCCAGCCCGCGATCGGCCGCGCCGGCGTCGACGATCGGCGGCGGCGCGAACTGCGGCGGGAAGAACGCCGCCGCGATGCGCGCCGACAGCGGCGACGCATCCTCGTCGACGATCGCGATCGGCACCTTGTGCAGCGTTTCCGGGCGGGCGGTGGCGGCGACGTAGATCGACGCGCTGAACGTATAGATGATGAGCGCGAGCAGGATCGGGTCGCGCGCGAGGCTCCACAGTTCCTTGACCCCGAGCCGGAAAACGACGAGCAGGCGGGACATGGTCAGCGCTCCTGCTTGCGCAGCAGCACGCCGGTCATGACCAGGATGACCGGCACGGCCGCGAGCATCGGCCAGAACTGGGACGACAGGTCGGCCAGCCCGAGCGCCTTGTTGTAGACGCCGCGGCTGATCGCGAGCATGTAGGTGGCCGGATAGACGGTGCCGACCCACTTGCCGCTGCCCTCGAGCGACGACAGCGGCGTGAGCAGGCCCGAGAACTGCACGACGGGAATCAGCGTGCCGACGATCGTCATGAAGATCGCGGCGATCTGGCTGCGGGTGAACGTCGACGCGAACAGCCCGATGCCGGTGGCCACGACGTTGAATATCAGCACCGCGGCCGCCAGCGTCGCGAAACTGCCCTTGATCCGCACGCCGAACACGACGTCGGCCAGCACGACCATCAGCAGGAAGTTCAACATGGCCAGCATGACGTACGGCGCCTGCTTGCCGAGCAGGAATTCGGCACGCGTGACGGGTGTCACGTACAGGTTGACGATCGACCCGAGCTCGCGTTCCCGCACGACGGCGAGCGCGGTCAGCATCGCGGGCAGCATCAGCAGCAGCATCGGCATGATCGCCGGAATCATCGCGGGCAGGCTCTTGACGTCGGGGTTGTAGCGATAGCGGATCGCGATGTCCACGGCCGGGACGAGCGACACGCCGAGCCGGCGCTTCGCCTGGTCGCGCAGCCAGTTTTCGTGCATGCCGGCCACGTAGCCGCGGATCGTCTCCGCGCGCATCGGCATCGCGCCGTCGACCCATGCGCCGATCTCCACGCGGCGGCCGCGCGCGACGTCGCGCGCGAAGCCGGGTGGGATCTCGAGCGCGAGCGACAGCTGGCCGTTGCGCATGCGGCGCTCGATGTCGCGGTCGTCCGCGAGCGGTGCGCGCGGCACGAAGTAGCGGGAACCGGCGAGATTCTGCGCATAGTCCTGGCTCAGGATCGACTGATCGCGGTCGAGCACCGCGAACGTCAGGTTGTCGACGTCGAGACTGATCCCGATGCTGATCACGCACATCAGTACGAGCGAGCCGAACAGCGCCAGCGTCGCGCGTAACGGGTCGCGTCTCAGTTCCAGTACTTCGCGCCACAGATAGCTGCCGGCGCGCGCCGGGCTGAACCATGCCGCCGCATCGCCGGCGGCCGCCGCAGCGGGCGGCGCGGCGAGCCAGCCGGCGTCGGACGGCGCATCGGCCGTCGTGCCGTCCGAACCGCCCGCGCCATCCGCTTTCTGCGCGTCGCTCAGGTAGCCGATGAACGCGTCCTCGAGCGTAGCCGCGCCGCGCAGGCGCACCAGTTCCTCGGGCGCGGCGCTCGCGAGCACGCGGCCCGCATGCATCAGCGAGATGCGGTCGCATCGCGCGGCCTCGTTCATGAAGTGCGTCGAAATGAAGATGGTGACGCGATCGTTGCGCGCGAGCTCGATCATCAGCCGCCAGAAGTCGTCCCGTGCGACCGGGTCCACGCCCGACGTCGGCTCGTCCAGGATCAGCAACTCGGGCTTGTGCACCATCGCCACCGCGAGGGACAGCCGCTGCCGCATCCCGAGCGGCAGGCGCTCGGGCAGCGCGTCGAGGGCGTCCGTGAGCCCGAAGCGCGCGATCATTTCGGTCACGCGTGCAGGCACATCCGGTTCCGGTACGCCGAACAGGCGCGCGTGCAGCACGAGGTTTTGCCGGACGGTCAGTTCGCCGTAGAGCGAAAAACCTTGCGACATGTAGCCGACGCGCCTGCGCGTGTCGATGTCGTTCGCGGTGATCGGCCGGCCGAACAGCGTCGCCGTGCCTTCCGACGCGGGCAGCAGGCCGGTGAGCATCTTCATGGTCGTCGACTTGCCGCAGCCGTTGGAGCCGAGAAAGCCGAAGATTTCGCCGCGGCGGATCTGCAGGCTCACGTGATCGACCGCGACGAAATCGCCGAACCGCATCGTCAGCGCGTCGGCCTCGATTGCGTAACCGGCCGCCTGATCGGGCTGGAACGGCTCGATCACGACCGGCTGGTGTCCGCGCCGGCGGGCCTCCGGCAGCAACGCGATGAACGCGGCTTCCAGCGTGTCGCAACCGGTGCGTTCGAGCAGCTCGCCGGGGCTGCCGGTTGCCAGCACGCGGCCCGCGTCCATCGCGATCAGCTGGTCGAAACGTCGGGCCTCGTCCATGTACGCGGTGGCGACCAGCACGCTCATCGCCGGGCGGGCGGCACGAATGCGTCCGATCAGCTCCCAGAACTGCGCGCGCGACAGCGGATCGACGCCGGTCGTCGGTTCGTCCAGGATCAGCAGGTCGGGATCGTGAATCAACGCGCAGCACAAGCCGAGTTTCTGCTTCATGCCGCCGGACAACTTGCCGGCCGGGCGATCCAGGAACGGCTGCAGGCCGGTGCTGCGCGTCAGCGCGTCGATCCGGCGGCGGCGCTCCGCGGCATCGTGGCCGAACAGTCTCGCGAAGAACTGCAGGTTTTCCTCGACCGACAGCGTCGCGTACAGGTTCCGGCCGAGGCCTTGCGGCATGTAGGCGATGCGCCGGCATACGCGCGCGCGATGTCGGCCCGACGACAGGTCGCCGCCGAGCGTCCACACGCGGCCCTGCTGAATCGCGCGCGCGCCGGACACAAGCGCGAGCAGGCTCGACTTGCCGACGCCGTCCGGCCCGATCAGCCCGATCATGCAGCCGGCGGGGATGTCGAGGGTCACGTCGTCGAGCGCGTACGTGTCGCCGTAGCGCAGCGAGACGCCGGACAGCCGGGCGACCATGCGCGAATCGGCCGACACCGACGAACCGTCGATCGATCCCGTATCCGTGTCGACGGGCGTCGTCGCATTCATTGCGGCACCCTGATCGCGAGGCGATCCGGCCAGCCCGCGTGCGGGTCGGTCTTCAGCCATGCGACGCCCGGCAACCCGGTCTTCACGAGTTTCAGGTGGCGCTGCAACAGATCGCGATCGATGCGCGCCTTGACCCGGAACATCAGCTTCTGCCGCTCGGTGGCCGTCTCGACCGTCTTCGGCGTGAACTGCGCGGTGCTCGACACATAGGACACGCGTGCGGGAATCACGTATTCCGGTGCCGCATCGAGCACGATCCGCACGTCGGCGCCGAGCGGAACCCGGCCGACGACCGCTTCGGGCAGAAAGAACGTCATGTAGACGTCGGACAGGTCGACGACGTTGAGCACCTTGCCGCCTGCCGGCAGGACCTCGCCCGACTCGGCAATCCGGTACTGGACGCGCCCGTCGCGCGGCGAAGTCAGTTGGCTGTCCGAGATGTCGGCCTGCACGCGCGCCACGGTCGCTTGCGCGGCCGTCACGGCCGAGCGCGCCGCGACGAGCTGGGCCCGGGTTGCGTCGACGGCGGCCTGCGCCGCTTCCACCTGGGCGCGTGCGGCGTTCACCGTCGCGCGCAGGCTGCCGGCGCGCGCGCGATCGTCGTCCAGCTCCTGCATCGATGACGCACCGTCGCGCGACAGCGTTTCGGACCGCGCGAGCCGCCGCGTGGCCGCGTCCAGCTCGCTTTCCCGCTGCACGACGACGGCCGCGGCCGCGGCCTTGTCGCTGCGACGCTGCGCGACCTGCGCGTCGATGCTCGCCGCGGTGTTCACCGCCTGCTGCTCCCGCGCCCGTGCCTCGTCGAGCTGCGCCTGCAGGACGACGACGTCCATGCGTGCGAGCGGCTGGCCGGCCGTCACGAAGTCGCCTTCGTCGACGAGCATGGCAGTGACGCGCCCCGGCAGCTTGGTCGCGACGTCGATTTCGGTCGCCTCGATGCGGCCGTTGCCGCTGACGAGCCCCGCATCCGTCTGGCCGTCGCGCCAGCGCGTCCACCCGTAGTACGCGAGGCCGATCGCGAGCACGGCCGCACCGACACCGATCAGAAGAGGGCGCGGGATGGTTTTCATGGTGTGTTGTCCGAGTCTGTCGAAAGAGGAGCCGTTGCCGCGGCGGTCTTGCCGGTGTCGATCACGCCGCCGCCGAGCGCGCCGTACAGCGCGACGCGGCTCGAGAGCAGCGCACGACGGGTCATGACCAGCTGCTGTTCGGCGTTCATCAGGTCCCGTTGCGCATCGAGCACTTCGAGGAAGCGGGTCGCCCCGCTGTCGTAGCGCAGCTTCGCGAGGCGTGCCCGCTCGGCCTGCGACGCCAGCGTGGCGCGCTCGATGGCGACCTGGTCGGCCAGCCAGTGGCGCGCCGCGAGCGCATCGGACACGTCACGGAACGCGCGCTGCAGCGTCTTCTCGTACTGCGCGAGCGCCTCGTCGCGTTGCGCGTGCGAGAGCGCGAGATTCGACCGATTGCGGCCGCCGTCGACGAGCGGCAGCGTGACGTTGGGAATCACCGACCACACGCCCGCGCCGGACGACAGCACGTCATGCAGCGCGCTGCTTCCCGAACCGATCGCGCTCGTCAATGCGATGCGCGGAAAGAACGCCGCGCGCGCCGCGCCGATGTTCGCGCGGGTCGCCTGGAGTTCGTGCTCGGCCGCGATCACGTCCGGACGCCGGGTCAGCAGCGATGAAGGCAGGCCGGGGGCGAGCGACGGCAGCACCGCACCGTCGTCGAGCGCCAGCGGCGTGGCGGCCGCCGCGGGCGGCGCACCGACGAGCAACGCGAGCGCATCGGCCGCCGCCGCGCGGGCTTGCTGCAACTGGACGCCGAGCGATTCCGCCTGCTGCAGCAGGATCTCCGATTGCGTCAGGTCGAGGCGCGAGATCGCGCCGGCCGCGTGACGGAGCCGGAAAATCCGCAGCGATTCGCGGCGTGTGTCGATCGTCGCGCGGGTCAGCGCGATGCGTTCGTCGATCTCGCACAGCGTCAGATACGCGTCCGCTACGCCGGTGACGACGCTCAGCGTCACCGCCTGCCGGGCCGCATCACTCGCGAGGTAGCGCTGGAGCGCCGCTGCTTTCAGGTTGCGCACGCGGCCCCAGAAATCGATCTCCCATTGCGTCTCGGCCAGCTGGACTTCATACACCTGGCTGATGACGGGCGCCGGAGAGAGGAAGCCGCCCGGCGTGCGAAACCGGGCATAGGCCGCGCCCGCACCGATCGTCGGCCATTGATCCGCGCTGCGGATGCCATAGACCGCGCGAGCCTGCTCGACGCGTGCGACCGCCGCGCGCAGATCCCGGTTGTTGGCGAGCGCCTGCCCGATCAACGCACGCAGGCGCGCGTCGACGAAGTAAGCCTGCCACTCGGGCACGGGCGCCGCCGCTGTCGCGTCGGCGGAAGGATCCGGAAAGGATGCGGGAATCGGTGCGTCCGGACGCTCGTCCGGTGGCGCAAGCGACAGGCATCCCGACAGCAGACCCATGCCCGCCGCGAGCGCAATGGCACGCAGGCGCCGCACGACGGCAGGATGAAAGCGAACGGGAGGCGCGGCAGCGCGCATGGGATGCCTCGTCGAATACGGAAATGCAGGAATACGGGATGGCGCCGCCGCTCAGGCGTCGCCGATTCGGATTCACTTATATCCGACGAATACCGGGTTTCCCCTTGATCTGTGTCACTCGGGCGGGAATGCGTTTCGAGCGGTCCCTCGCTTGACGCACGTGTCGCAGCGTGCGTCGGCCGGTTTCGCGATGGCGTGCCGGACCGAACCGCGCGGTACCCGTCACGGGCGGTCGCCCGGGCCGGGATTGAGCAGCACGACGAACGCGAGGATGCTGGAGATCAGCGTGACGATCGAGTACCTGAACACTTTCTCGTCGAACAGCATCCCGTGAACGATGCCGACCAGCGACGCAATCGCGATGAACACGCTGAGCGTCGCGAGCACGATGCGGTACGGCTTGCGGATCATGACGGTCTCCCGGAAAGCGGTGGACGTCGACGGTCGTACGAATGCGAAACGTCCGTGTTGCCGCGGTTTTCGCGACGTCCGCGAATTCATGATCGCGTCGCGCCTCGTCGCGCGGTTGATCTGAGTCAACGGGCAAAACCGGCCATCGCCTGCCCGCCAGACTCCGCCGCCAGCCCGCCTTTGATTGATCCTCGTCAAGCCGCCGGCGCGGCCGTGCGCGATGCTGAACACGGTGCCGCACGCATCCGCTCGCAAGCTTTGCGGCCGGCACGGGCCGACGGGAGACCGACATGAAGTCCGATGCAGCACTCAAGCAGGATGTCGAGCAGGCGTTGTTCTGGAATCCGGCGATCGACGCGCGCCGGATCGACGTCGAGGTCCGCGACCGGATCGTGACGTTGCGCGGCACGGTCGACAGCTGGGCCCAGAAGCTCGAGGCGCAGAAAACGGCACTGCACATCGCCGATGCGCGCGCGCTGGTGCTCGAACTTAACGTCGCCCCGCCGGAGAGCGCCTGCGCGGACCAGGAACTGGCGATCGCGATCACGTTCGCGCTCGGATGGCAGGATGCGCTGCGCGATCTCAAGATCGGCGTCGAGGTCGATCACGGCTGCGTGACGCTCGACGGCGAAGTCGATCATGCGTATCAGAGCCGGGCGGCGGAAGCGATGGTGAGCCGGATGATCGGCGTCGTCGGCGTGGCGAACCGCATCCGGGTGCGCGCCGACCATACGGTGCCGGACGTCGGCGCCCGGATCGCCGAGGCGCTTGCGCGCCGTGCGCAGCGCGAAACCGCGGGAATTTTGATCGATGCAACCGACGGCATCGTCACGCTGACGGGCACGGTCGCGTCGCTGGCCGAAAAGCGCGCCGCATGCGGTGCGGCCGGGTCGGTGAAGGGCGTCCGGCAGGTCGTCGACCGGCTGACCGTTTCCTGACCGCCTTGCACGTGCTGTCTACTACCAGGAGAAACTGCGATGAACCGTTCGCATACCGGCCCCGGCCGGAACCATCTGCGCCGCGACAAGCGCATGCAGCCGCATACGAAGGACAGTTACCGTGATCCGAAGCGGCCGACAGGCGACCGCATCTGCGAAGGCTGCGGCGCGGTTTGCGACGCGGGCCGCTGGACCTGGTCCGCGACCACGCTCGACCGGCGCCAGCTCGAATGCCCGGCCTGCAAGCGCATGCGGGAAAACGTGCCAGCGGGCGAGCTGGTGTTGAACGGCGAGTATCTGCGCGCGCACCGGTCGACGATTCTCGAGTTGCTGGAGCGTCAGGCCGATCTGGAGACGAGCGAGCACGCGCTCGAACGCATCATGGACATCGAGAAATCCGACGATTCGCTCATCGTTCGAACGACGGGCGTGCATATGGTCCGGCGCCTCGGCGAAGCGTTGCTGCATGCGCACCACGGCGATCTCGAGATCAACTATCGCGACGGCGAGGACATGCTGCGAGCGCACTGGAAGCGCGACGACGCGTGAGCGGGCGGTAGTCCACCGGTCAGGTTCGATCCCATGAAAAAATCATTCGACTACTCCGGGCTGCTGATCCCGATCGCGTTCGCCGTGCTGGTCGCGGTTCAACTGCTGGCGCGCCAGCCGGCGGCGACGTCGATTTCCTACAGCGATTTTCACCACCTGGTGGACGCACGGCTCGTCGACGATCTCGAGATCGGCCAATCGTCGATCTCCGGCACGCTGCGCATGCCGGAGGCCGGCGCCGCGCTGCCCGCGTCCGACGCGGCCGAGGTGAAGCAAGCCGGCCCGCCGTGGCGCTTCACGACGAACCGGGTGAGCGACGAAGGCCTGGTCGCCACGCTGACGACTGCCGGGATTCGCTACCGCGGCGCGACGGATACGGGCTGGATCGGGACACTCGCGTCGTGGATCTTCCCGTTGATCGGCTTCGTCCTGATCTGGAATTTCATGATGCGAAGGCCGGGCGGGATGAGGGACCTGAGCGGCATGGGCAAAAGCCGCGCCCGCGTATACATGCAGAAGGAAACCGGCATCACGTTCGACGATATCGCGGGCATCGACGAGGCGAAGGCCGAGTTGCAGCAGATCGTCGCGTTCCTGCGCAACCCCGAACGCTACCAGCGGCTCGGCGGCAAGATCCCGAAGGGCGTGCTGATCGTCGGTGCGCCCGGTACCGGCAAGACGCTGCTGGCCCGTGCGGTCGCCGGCGAGGCCGCGGTGCCGTTCTTCACGATCAGCGGCTCGGCGTTCGTCGAGATGTTCGTCGGCGTCGGCGCGGCGCGCGTGCGCGATCTCTTCGAACAGGCGCAGCAGAGCGCGCCGTGCATCGTGTTCATCGACGAGCTCGATGCGCTCGGCAAGGCGCGCGGTGTCGGCCTGATGTCGGGCAACGACGAGCGCGAGCAGACGCTGAACCAGTTGCTCGTCGAGATGGACGGCTTTCAGGCCAATTCGGGCGTCATCATCATGGCCGCGACCAACCGGCCGGAGATCCTGGATCCCGCGCTGCTGCGCCCCGGGCGTTTCGATCGTCACATCGCGATCGACCGGCCGGACCTGAACGGGCGCAAGCAGATCCTGGCCGTGCATACGAAGCGCGTGAAGCTCGCGCCGGAAGTCGACCTGGCCGAGCTGGCGCAGCGCACGCCGGGCTTCGTCGGCGCCGATCTCGCGAACGTCGTCAACGAAGCCGCGTTGCATGCGGCCGAACTGGGCAAGCCCGCGATCGGGATGGCCGATTTCGACGAAGCCATCGATCGCGCGATGACCGGCATGGAGCGCAAGAGCCGCGTGATGAACGAACAGGAAAAGCGGACCATCGCGTACCACGAGTCGGGGCATGCGCTCGTCGCGCAAAGCCGCACGCACTGCGATCCCGTGAAGAAGGTGTCGATCATCCCGCGCGGCATCGCGGCGCTCGGTTACACACAGCAGGTTCCGACCGAGGATCGCTATGTGCTGCGCAGGAGCGAATTGCTTGACCGGCTCGACGTATTGCTCGGCGGACGCGTGGCCGAGGAAATCGTATTCGGCGACGTGTCGACCGGCGCGCAGAACGATCTCGAGCGGGCGACCGCGCTGGCCCGTCACATGGTGATGCAGTACGGCATGAGCGAGAAGGTCGGCCTCGCGACGCTCGACGATGGCGCGCGCCAGGGCGCGGCGCCGGGCGTGTGGACGCCGGGCGACGGTCACTGCAGCGAGCACACGGCGCAACTGATCGACGAAGAGGTGCGCGCGCTGCTCGAGGATGCGCATGCGCGGGTCACGGTAACGCTCGGCGAACACCGCGATGCGCTCGAACGGATCGCGCGCAGCTTGCTGCAGCACGAATCGATCGATCACGACATGCTGGTGGCGCTCATCGCGCCGGCGGACGATGCCGGCGACACGCCCCGGCCGGCGGAAACCGACTCGGAAACGACCACGGGCGTCTCCGCCTGAAGGCACGACCGCCGCGATCGTGCCGCCGGACACCTGCCGCCGGCTATCGTCATCGTTCAACAACCGATGCAGACAGGGCCGTCGCGCCGCACGTGCGCCGCGTCATCGGTCACAACCGACGCGAGCCGCCGATCGGGCCGGAAAACCGTGATGCCCTTGAGCCCGTCGCGCCATGCCTGGAAGAACAACGCGTCGACCTCCGCGAGCGAACACTGGCCGGGCATCGTCACGGTCTTCGAGATACCGGCGTCGACACACGGCTGCAGCGCCGCGAGCATCGCGACATGATCCGCCGGCGCGATCTCCGCGCCCGTGACGAAATAGCCCGGCAGCTTGACGCTCTCGCCATGCAGCTCGCGGAACAGCCTGTAAGCGTGATTCTCCGCCCGAAACGACCGGACCTCCCCGTCGGCGGTGCGAACCATGCGACGCTGCGTCCAGCCGACGGCCGGCTCGATCCCGTTCGAACAGTTGTCGCAGAACGCGAGGCTCACGCTGCCGGCCGGCGCGAACGACAGCAGATGGCTGTTGCGCAGCCCGTGCCGCGCGATCGCGTGATGCACCTTCAGCGGCAACAGCGTGCGATACGCGGGGCCGGTCAGATAGGCGGCCGGGTCGTAGGCCGGAAACACGCCGCGCTCGGCTGCAAGCGCGGCCGATGCGGCAAACGCATGCTCGCGCATCGTCAGCACGATCCCGCGTGCGAGCGTGCGTGCTTCCACGCTGTCGTAGCGCAGCCGCAGCATCATCAGCGCGTCGGCCAGCCCGGTCACGCCGACCCCGATGCGCCGTGTCCGCCGCGCCTCGTGCTCGTGCGCGGCGAGCGGCCACGCGGTCAGGTCGAGCACGTTGTCGAGCATGCGGACCTGGATGCGCACCGCGTCGGCGAGTGTCGCGAAGTCGAAGCGCGGCTTCCCGTCGACACCGAACGGATGCAGAACGAACCGCGACAGGTCGATCGGCCCGAGCACACAGCTGCCGTAGGACGGCAGCGGCTGTTCGCCGCACGGGTTCGTCGCGTCGATCCGCTCGTGCTCGCGCAGCGGATTCGCGTCGCGGATCGTGTCGAGGAACAACAGCCCGGGTTCGGCGCTGTCGCGCGCGGCGTTGACGATCTCGTGCCAGAGCGTGCGGGCCTGAACCGTCGCGTAAAGGTAACGTCCGTCCGGCCGCCCGGGCGGCGTGCCGGATACGTAGCCTGGCGGTGCGTGATGGACGAGCGCCCACGGCAGGTCGTGCCGGACCGCCTCCATGAACGCGTCCGTGACGCCGACCGACAGGTTGAACGTCGGCCAGCGCGAGCGCCCGCGCTTGGCCATGACGAATGCGACGAGGTCCGGATGATCGCAGCGCAGCACACCCATTTGTGCGCCCCGGCGCGGGCCGGAAAACGGCAGAGCCCGGCACATCGTATCGAAGCGGTCGATCGCCGCGCATGCGCCGCGCCCGGATGACAGGCGCCGTTCGTACGCGTCGGCGGGCGGCACCGGCGAGAAGTCGTAGCCGATGCCGCCGCCCATCGACAGCGTGACCCGTGCGTCGTCGAGCGCATGCGCGAGCGCTGCGTCGAGGGCATCAACGGGCGTGTCGGCCGGAATCGCGAGCGGATGGACGAAGCAATTGATCATCGTGCCGCCGGTATGCGCGCCGGCATTCGCGAGGATGCGGCCCGCGCCGATCGCGCCACGCTGCAGGTTCACGAAAAACGCGCGCTCCACCTGTGCGCGGAGCTCGGCCGGCTCGGCGAGCGACAGTGCATGGGCGACGCGATGGAAGACGGCCGCACGAGACGTCTCGCCGGGCTGCGCGTAGCGTTCGGCGAACACGGTGGTGCAAAGCGGCTGCTCGTCCATGACGGGGCTCGGCGACGTTGAATGATTCACTGTAGGAGCCTGCCCGAACGTGTCGTTGATCGAGCGCAACCGGGTCCGTTCGCGACATCGCTTGACGGCGGTCAACGCCGTCACCGGCGTCGAACGTAAGGTGGAGCCACGGCCGGCACGCGGCGGTTGCCGCGAATCGCCGCGCCGCCGCGCCAGCCATCGACTGCGAACCACGCACATGACCGATATCGTTACCGTTACCTTGAATCCGGCCGTCGATGTCGCGACGTCCGTCGAGCACATCGTCGATACGCACAAGCTGCGCTGCGCACGGCCGCGGCGCGACCCCGGCGGCGGCGGGATCAACGTCGCCCGAACCATTTACCGCCTCGGGGGCGATTGCGTCGCGCTGTACCTGGCGGGCGGGCCGACCGGCGACGTATTGACGCTGCTGCTCGAAGCCGAGCGCCTGCCGGCGGTGCGCATCAGGATCGCCGGCGAGACGCGAGAGAACGTCTGCGTGACCGAGACCGCGACCGGGCGCGAATACCGGTTCCTGATGCCGGGGCCGTTGGTCACGGAGGCCGAGTGGCGCGACTGCGCAGCCCGCATCGACGCCATGCAACCTGCGCCGCGCTATCTCGTGCTGAGCGGCAGCCTGCCGCCCGGCGTGCCCGACGACCTGTATGCAACGCTCGCGCGGACGGCCCGGGAAAGGGGCAGCCGGGTCGTGGTCGATGCGGCGGGCCGGGCGCTGCAAGCGGCCCTCGAGGCCGGTGTTCATCTCGTGAAGCCCAGTCTCGCCGAACTGAGCGCGCTGGCCGGCGAACCGCTCGACGACACGTCGGCATGCCGGAAGGCGAGCGAACTCGTGGCGCGCGGGCAAGCCGACATCGTCGCGTTGACGCTCGGTGCGCGCGGCGCATGGGTCGTCACGCGCGACGGCGCGCGGCGCCTGCCCGGCAGGCCGGCAGCGGTGTGCAGCACGGTCGGCGCGGGCGACAGTTTCGTCGGCGGCATGGTCTGGGCGCTGGCGCGCGGCGTGCCGTTCGACGAAGCGTGCCGCTATGCGCTGGCGGCATCGGCTGCTTCGGTCGAGCATCCGGGCACGGCGCTGTGCACGCGCGACGACGTCGAACGGATTCACGCCGAACTGGTTGCGCAGGCAAGCTGACGACCAGGCGGCCTGACGCGCGCACGATCGCGCCTCGCACGATCAATCGTTGATCTGGCTCAGCGGTTTTCGCGCCGCGATCGCGAAAAATGGGGCAGCCATTCCACGAGATCCGCCATGGCCTTTCGCCTGCTCGCCTGCCTGCTCCTGTTGTCGTGCGTGCCGCCGGTTTCGCGCGCCGACGTCGCGACCGTCGATTCGCCATCGCAGCGTGTGCTGATCCTGGTCTACCATCGGTTCGCCACCGCGCGACTGGATTCGATGACGGTGCGTACAGAAACGTTCCGCCACCAGCTGCAGGCGATCGAGGCGAACGGCTACCGCATCGTGCCGCTCGCCGACGTCGTGCGATGGCATGGCGGCGAAGCCGACGCCGTGCCGGCGCGCGCGGTCGCGATCACCGTCGACGACGGCCATCGCTCCGTCTACGACGTGCTGCGCCCATTGCTGGCTACACATCCCATGCCGGTCACGCTGTTCATCTATCCCTCGGCCATTTCCAACGCCAGCTATGCGATGACATGGGACCAGTTGCGCACGCTCGGGCAGTCCGGCGGGTTCGACATCGAGTCCCACACGTACTGGCATCCGAATTTCCGCACCGAACGCGCCCGCCTCACGCCGGACGACTACCTGCGCTTCGTGTCGTTCCAGTTGAGCCGGTCCCGCGAACGGCTCGAGTCCGAAACCGGCAAGCCGGTCCGGATGCTGGCCTGGCCGTTCGGCGTCCATGATGCGCAGACCGACCAGTTGGCCGCTCGCCACGGCTATATCGCGGCATTCACGCTCGATGCGCGCCCCGTGCGCGTGACCGACCCGGCAATGGCGCTGCCGCGCTATCTGATGACGGACGCCTGCGACACACGATGCATGAACGGATTGCTGAGAACCGCCGGGGGAAGTCGTGATTGAACGCCTGATCGCCTCTCTGCTCGTGTCGTTCGCCGGATTCGCCGCCCACGCGACGCCCGTCACGATCACCGTCGTCGATGCGACGAACGGGCACCCGCTCGCCGGCGCGATCGGCCATGCGTCGGGCGCGAACCGGACCGCGGATCGAGATGGCGCGTTTTCACTGGAGATCGACGCGGCGGTTACACGCCTGAGCGTGCGTGCGCCGGGCTACGCGCGAACCGAAGTCACACTGGCACCCGCCGGGGGCACACAGACGATCCGCATGACGCCGGTGCGTCCGAAAGCCGTCTATCTGTCCGCATACGGCGTCGCGGACCGCACGCTGCGCGAGACGGCGCTGTCCCTTCAGGACAAGACGGCGATCAACGCGCTCGTCATCGACGTGAAGGGCGACAGCGGCGTAACGCCATATCGCAGCCTGGCGCGTGAGATCTCCGGTGCCGCGAGCAATGTCGCCGGCGCCATCGTTCGTCCGCCCGATCTGCCGGAGCTGCTGCGGACGTTCCATGCGCGCGGTCTCTACCTGATTGCCCGCATCGTCGTGTTCAAGGACGACCCGCTGGCTCGCGCCCATCCCGAGTGGGCCGTGCGCGATGCAGCCGGCGAGATCTGGCTGGACCGCGAGCATCAGCGCTGGATCGACCCGACGTCGCGCGCGGCCTGGCAACACAACTACGACGTCGCGGAAGAGGCCGCCCGCATGGGTTTCGACGAGATCCAGTTCGACTACCTGCGTTTTCCCGACGCCAACGGCCTTCGGTTCGCAGAGCCCAATACCGAGGCCAATCGGGTCGAGGCGATCACCGGATTCCTGATCGGTGCGCGGGAACGGCTGCGTCCGTATAACCTCTACGTGTCGGCGGATATTTTCGGGTACGTCTGCTGGAACAGCGACGACACCTCGATCGGGCAGCGGCTCGATGCGCTCGGACCGGTCGTAGACTATGTGTCGCCGATGCTCTATCCATCGGGCTTTACGTGGGGCTTGCCCGGCTGCCGGAAGCCCACCGAACATGCCGGCGAGATCGTCGCGCGGTCGCTGGCCGAGGCGAAGCGCCGGACCGGGCTGGACGGTGTCCGGTTTCGGCCGTGGCTCCAGGCGTTTCGCGACTATGCGTTCGATCGCCGGCCGTTCGATGCCGACGAGATCCGCGCACAGGCCGACGCGGCCGATGCGGCGGGCACGGACGGCTGGATGCTGTGGAATCCGCGCAATCGCTACGATCCCGCCGCGTTGCCGCGCTGAGCGGCAGCGGCGGACCGGCACGAACGTTCAGGAGCCGAATCGATCATGCCGTGGAATGACGAGCGTTATCCGCCTTCGATGCGGAATATGCCGCCGCCGGTTCGCGGCAAGGCGATCGAGATTGCCAACGCGCTGCTGCGGCAGGGACGCACCGAGGGCAGCGCGATCCGCATTGCGATCGCGCAGGCGAAACGGTGGGGGCGTGCGCATGCTGTCTTTCGTGGCCGCGGGTGACGGTCAAGTTGACGAATGACTGAACGACGGCCCTGCCGTCGAAACTAGGCCGTATACCGTGCCGGGTATTCGCGCCCGGCCATCGCCGGATGCAGTCGCGCGGCCAGAACGCACGCCATCAGCATGACGGCGACCGCGATGCCGTGCACCGGGTTGCGCAGACACGATGCGACCTGCTCGCTCCGCCCCACACCGAACAGGCACCACAGGCAGAAATGCTCGCAGTTGTTCGTGAGCAGCCGGTACTGGCATTCGCCAAGGCGCGATGCCGCGCGGCGCGCGGCTTCCGTTCCGTCGTACAGCGTGCGCGCGTGGCGAATGACCGCGAGCCCGAAGCCGGCACGGAAGCTGTCCAGGGTGACGACCTCGACCGGTCCGACGCTCGCGTGGCGTGACCATCCCGCGTAGTGGATCACGTTGCCGCCGCCGATGTAGATCCCGTGATGGAGATAGCCGGGGCGGCGGGTCACGAGGTGGGCACCGACCGGCGGTTCGCCATCCAGCGTGGCGTCGTCGGCGTGCGCTGCGGTCGAATCGATCATCGCGAGCTCCTCGGTCCTGCGGCGGCGGGGCGGAAGAGTCACGCGCCGGCCGCGAAACACGTTGCGTCCTGTCACGTCTCCAGTATTGACAGTGAAACCGCACGGGACAATCAGCGTGGCCTGAACTTGCTGTCCGACGTCGGGCCGCCGTGTCGGAAATTTCCGACGGGACATGCAATATCGGCTGACAGCCGTCACGGACGATTGCGCCGTCAATATGCCGCTCCTCCCTGTTTTCACGCGTGCCGCACGGGTAGATGAGGTGCGATGACTGTCTCGCGGGAACCCATCCGACTTCGTTCGGATTCGACAGGCGCGCACTTGACTTGAGTCAACGGGAAATCGACGTTCCGCGCGACGCTGACATCGTCGTCGACACAACTGCGCGACGTCATCGCACGCAGCCCGCTCCGCGCGTGAACGGGCGGCATCGCAGCCATGCGTGCTCAATCAGGAGAGTGAAGATGTGGACCGGAACCGTGAAGATGCTGCTGGCAGCCTGTCTGCTGAACATCGGTGCGAACGTGCTGGCTCAAACGTCGACCGAGCCTATCGTGCGCAACGGTGTCGCTTATATCACCGGCGGAATCGGTCAGGACGAGGTCACGGCATTTCGCGATGTCGCGCCGCGCTACAACCTGCGGATCACGTTCACCTCGAAGAGGGGTCATTATCTTTCCGATGTCGATGTCACGCTGTCGTCCGGCAAGTCGACGATTCTCGACGCACACACGATGGGCCCGTTCCTGTTCGCGCGCGTGCCGCCGGGGCGATATACCGTGTCCGCGCGCGACAGGGCCGTTCAGGAAGTCCGGCACGTCGTCGTACCGGTGCGCGGCGCCGTCGATGTGCGCTTTTACTGGCGCAACCCCGAACGACAGGGCGCGATGCGTCTGTGTGGCGAATGTTCCGGATCGCAGGAGCAACCGGCCCGCTAGCCGCGCGTTCGCTCAGGCGCCGCGCGACGGCGATGCGCGGCGCTCGCGTCATCGACGTCGCGGGCCTCCGCTCGCCGCTCGACTCCGCCGATGCGCTCGGCACGAAGGAATGGATGCCGTGGAACAGGCTCGATCGCTACGATCCCGCTGTGCTGCCGCGCTGACCGGCGCGCTGCTGTTCACGCTTGCGTCAGCCGGTGCGCACGCGGAATCCGACACGGCCGTGGCGCAGCAGCAGACCGCCGCGATCGACGAGGCGATCGCGGCCGAGATCGCCGATGGCCATCTTGCCGGCGCGGTGGTCGTGACAGGCGACGCAAACGGCGTGCGGGTGCGTGTCGCGCGCGGCCTGCGCGTGACGGGCGAGCAGGTCGAGGCAATGACGGTCGATACCGTCTTCGATCTTGCGTCGCTGACCAAGCCGGTGGCGACGGCGGTCGCGATCATGCAACTCGCGGAGCGCGGCATGGTGAGCCTCGACGCGCCGGCCGCACGCTACTGGCCCGCGTTCGGCGCGCACGGCAAGGCCGGCATCACGATCCGCCAGTTGCTCGCGCATGTGTCGGGGCTGCCGGCCGGCGTGTCGTCGTCCCGGGCGCTGCGCAGCCGTGCCGCCGTACTGGCCGACATCGTCGCGATGACGCCCGGCACGCCGGCCGGCACACAGGTGCGCTACAGCGACGTCAACTACGTGGTGCTTGGCGAGATCGTCGAGCGTGTGTCGCACCGGCCGCTCGACGCGTGGTGCGCCGCGTATGTGTTCGCGCCACTCGGGATGGCGAGCACCGCGTTCCGGCCACCAGCGCCACTGTTCGCGCGCGTGGCGCCCACCATCGTTCGCGATGGCCGCCTGCTCCGGGGAAGCGTCCACGATCCCGTCGCGGCCGCGATGGGCGGCGTTGCCGGCAATGCGGGCCTGTTCGCGAGTGCGGACGATCTGGCGCGCTTCGCGCGCATGCTGCTGAACGGCGGTGCGCTCGGCCCGGTGCGCGTGCTGACGCAGCGCAGCGTGGCCGCGCTGGAGACGCCGGCCACGCTCGACGCGGAAGGCGACCTGCACACGCCCGGCTGGGCGGTCGGGCCGCCGCTCGTCGCGAACCGCTACCGGCTGCCGCCGGTCGGCGCGCTGCAACACCTCGGCTACACGGGCACGGCGCTGTGGATCGATCCCGTGACGCGCCGCTTCGCGATCGTGCTCACGAGCCGGCTGTATCCCGACGAAACCGGCACGGCGATGCCACTGCGCTCGCTCGTGCTTGGCATCGTCTCGAGCGGGGCCGCGCCCGTGACGTCGTCGTGGATCGCGACGCGCGTGCCCTCGATGGCGGCGGCGCTCGCGCAGGTCGCACGGTTGCCGGTATCTCGCGGGCCGGTTCTGGCCGGCATCGACGTGCTCGCGGCGAGCGGCTTCGCGGCCGTCGCAGGCAAGCGCATTGCGCTCGTGACTAACCGCAGCGGCTTCGACCGGTTCGGCCGGCGCACGGTCGACCTGCTCGCGCAGGCACCGGGCGCGCGGCTCGTCGCGCTGTTCGCGCCCGAGCACGGGCTCGGCACCGACGTCGACGAGACGTTCGGCGACACGGTCGACGCCGCGACCGGTGTGGTCGTTCACAGTCTCTACGGCGATCGCCGCAGGATCGCGCCCGCACTGCTCGCCGATGCCGACGTGCTGGTGCTCGACCTGCAGGACGCAGGCGTACGCTTCTTCACGTACCTGGCCACCCTCGGTTACGCGCTCGAGGCCGGCGCCGCCGCGCATCGCCCGGTGCTCGTGCTCGACCGCCCGGACCCGCTGGGCGGCGATGTGGTCGGCGGCCCCGTGGCCGATGCCGGGCCGGCCACGTTCACCGGTTATTACCCGTTGCCGCTCCAGCCCGGCATGACGCTCGGCGAACTGGCGCGACTGTTCAATGACCGCCTGCATATCGGTGCGGCGCTGACCGTGGTGCCGATGGCGAATTACGTGCGCGCGATGCGCTTTGGCGATACCGGGCTCGGCCGGGTGCCTCCATCGCCGAACCTGCGCGATGGCGCCGCGATGGCGCTGTACCCGGAGACGGGGCTCATCGAGGGCGCGGCGGTCAGTGTCGGGCGCGGCACCGAGACACCGTTCGACGTGGTCGGCGCGCCGTGGATCGACGGGCGCATCCTCGCGGGCGATCTTCGCGCGATGCGGCTGGACGCGACGTTCTCGACGGTCCGTTTCGTGCCTGCGGAGGGGCCGTATCGCGGCAGGGTATGCGAAGGGGTGCGCATCGAACGGCCGCCCGGCGCGGCGCGGCCGGGCGAGATCGGGCTGGCGCTCGCACTGGCGCTGCACCGGCGTTATCCGGCGCGGTTCCGGATCGATGCGATCCGTGCATCGGTCGGTTCGCGCGAGGTGGCGGACATGCTGGAGGCAGGGCGGTCGCTCGACGAGATCGAGCGCGTGGTTGTCGCGCAGAACGCGGCGTTCGCGCCTGAGAGAGCAGCATTTCTGCTGTACTGAACGGATGGAAAACAGGCGGCGAACGTGACGCCGATCGGGATCGTCTTGATGTCAGTGCTTTTTACTGGCGTAGACCGCTCCAGACGATTTGGGCAAGCGCCGTCAGTCTTTGTAGGCCATGACTTCCCCGTCGACCGTCAGCACCACATGCTCTCCAACGGCCGGGCATCGGTGGCCGGGCACTCGTGCGCGCACGAGTGTGTCAAGCGAATCCAGCAGACGCGCGACGACTTCGGCGGTCTGTCCGCCAAACTGCACGGATTCGATCCGCGCCGCGCAGCCATTTGCGCTACCCTCGTGCGTGCTCGGGAAGACGAGGATCTGCTCCGGCCGGAGCATCGCGTCGGCCGGCCCATCGGGCAGCGGTGCAACGAGCGCCAGCTGGCCGAGCGCGCAGACGATGCGTCCGTCGCGTACATGGCCGGGAAGCAGCACGGCCTGCCCGACGAACGACGCGACCTCGCGCGTGACAGGGCGCCGGTACAGCGTCTGCGGCGTGGCGGTCTGCACGAGCCGTCCCTGCCAAAGGACCGCGACCTCGTCCCCGAGCGTCATCGCTTCGGGCTGGTCGTGCGTGACGAGCACCGACGTGGCGCCGGCCGCGGCGAGCGCATCCGCGACCGCACAGCGCGTTTCGTGCCGCAGCGACGTGTCGAGCGCCGAGAACGGTTCGTCCAGGATCACGAGTGATGGCTCGGGTGCGAGTGCGCGCGCCAGCGCGACGCGCTGCTGCTGCCCGCCGGACAGCTGTTGCGGCGCGCGGCTCGCATACGACGCGGGCAACCCGACCATCTCCAGCAATGCGTCGACGCGATGATGGCGCCGCCGCGCCGCGCGCGGCAGCCCGAACGCAATATTGTCGGCCACCGATAGATGCGGAAACAGCGCACCTTCCTGCGGTACGTAACCGATCCGGCGCTGTTCGGGCGGCAGGTGCATGTCGGGCCCAGCCACGCGGCGTCCGTCGATCTCCACGGTGCCGCGCTCGGCACACTCGAAGCCGCACAGCACGCGAAGCAGGGTCGTCTTGCCGCTGCCGGACGGGCCGAGCAGCGCCAGGCGAGAGCCGCGCTGCACCGAGAGGTCGATATCGTGCAGTACCGTATGCGATCCGAACGATTTGGACAGGCCGTAGATGCGTACTTCGCTCATAGTCGGGGCAGGGAAAAAGAGAGGGCGCTCAGTCGCGCACCGATGCGCGGCCGAGCAGCAGGAACAGCAATCCCGATGCGCCGAGCGACAGCGCGACGAGGAGCGCCGCATACGGGGCGGCGGCAGCGAACGCGAGCGTCGCCGTATCGCTCCACACCTGGGTTGCAAGCGTGCGGGTGCCGATCGGCGACAGCAGCAGCGTCGCGTTCAGTTCCGTCACGACGGAGATGAATACCATCGTCGCGGCTGCGCCGAGGCCGGGCGCCGCGAGCGGCAGCACGACGCGCACGAGCGTTGCGCGCCAGCCGAGACCGAGCGCGCGCGCGGTTTCCTCCAGCCGGACCTGCGCGTGCGACAGCGCCGCGCGCACGCTGACGACCGCGAGCGGCAGAAACAGGATTGCGTAGGCGGCGACGAGCGCCGGCGCGCTCTGGTAGAGCGGCTGCAGCAACCGCACGGTGATCGACACGATCGCGAGCGCGACGACGATTCCCGGCACGCCCTGCACGGTCATCGCCGTACGTTCGAGCAGCGTCGCGACGCGGCCCGGATGGCGCACCAGCAGGAATGCGAGCGGCAGCGCGAGCACAGTCGTGACGGCCGCGGCCGCGAGGCCATAGTCGCTCGACGCGAGTGTGGCCTGCCACAGCAGCTCGGGCGACACGTCGGCCGGCGTCACGGCGGCTGCGCCCTGTTGCGTGAGCCAGTAGCCGATCATCGCGAGCGGCACGCCGAGCGTCGCGGCCGAGAGCGCGGCGAACACCGCGACGGTGAGCCCGCGCCAGCGTCCGAGCGGATAGCGCATCGCGACCCGGCGCGCGGCGCGGTGCGTATGACCGTAGCCGGCATGGCCGCGCGCGCGCGCCTCGATCGCGAGGCACAGCAGGCATAGCGCAATCAGCACGCAGCCGAGCAGCGATGCGCCGCCACCGTCGAACGCGGTGCGGTATTCCGCATAGATTTCGGTCGTGAACGTGCGAAAGCGCACCAACTGGAATGCGCCGAACTCGGACAGCACGCCGAGCGCGACGAGCAGCATCCCACCGCATAGCGCAGGCCGCAGTTGAGGCAGCACGACGCGGAAGAAGGTATGCCACGGCGAGCAACCAAGCGTGCGCGCGCTTTCCTCCAGCGCGGGATCGAGTTCGCGCAGCGCCGCCGCCACCGGCAGGTAGACGAGCGGGAAATAGGCGGACGTCAGCACGATCAGCGCGCCGAGGAAATCCTGGAGGTCGAGGCTCAGCGACACCCACGCGTAGCTCGTGATGAACGGCGGCACCGCGAGCGGAGCGGCCGCGATCGCCGTCCATAGCGGTCGCGCCGGCAGGTCAGTGCGCTCGATGAACCACGCGAGCGCCGTGCCGAGCAGCGCGCACGCGAGGGTCGCGGCGAGCGTGATCGACAGCGTATTGACGAGCAGCTCGCCAACGAGCGGCCGCCACAACAGCTCGATCGCGTCGTCGAAGCCGAAGGTCGCTGCGCGATACAGCGTGAAGCCGAGCGGCAGCAGGATCGCGAGCGGCCCACACGCGGCGGCCGCGACGAGCGAGCGCGACGGGCGCCGCCGTGTCGCGGCGCGTTTGCCGTCGCACGTGGCACTCGCCGTGTGGGACACGGCGTCGCCCATGGTCAGAGGAGACCTGCCTGGCGCAGCAGCTTGCCGGCCTGGCTGTCATCGCCGAGCTGGTCAAACGTCAGCGCCGGCGGGCTCAGTTCGTTGAAGGGCTTCAGGATCGGATCGGGCGCGACGCCCGGACGCAGCGGATACTCGAAGCTGACATGGCCGCCGGCCATCAACTTCTGCGCTCGCTCGCTGACCAGGTACTCGACGAACTTCTGCGCTTCCGGTTGGTGCTTCGACGCCTTCAGCACCGCGGCACCCGATACGTTGACGGCTGCACCGACGTCGCCGTTGCCGAAGTGGTGGATCGCGCTGCGGGTCGATTTGTCGCCAAGCTCCGCGTGCAGGCGGTCCCAATAGTAGTTGTTGATGATGCCGGTCACGACGCCGCCGCGGTTGACCGCCGCCGTCACGCCTTCGTCGTCGTCGAAGATCTGCGCGTTGGTTTTCAGGCCCTTCAGCCATTGCAGCGTCGCGGCTTCGCCGTGCAGCGCGAGCACCGCGCTCACGACCGGCAAGAAGTCCGCGTCACTCGGCGCGACACCGACCTTGCCCTTCCACTCGGGCTTCGCGAGATCGAGCAGCGATGCCGGCAACTGCTGCGGCTGGATCTTCGCGGTGTTGTAGACGAGCACGTTCTCGCGCGCGAGCACGCCGACCCAGTTGCCGTCGGCCGGATTGAAGCGCGCGGGCACCGACTGGAGCGCAGCGCTGCCGGTCTTGGCAAGCAAGCCCTTGTGGTCGAGCAGCATGAGCTCCGGCGAGTTCTCGGTGAAGTACACGTCTGCCGGCGTGCGGTCGCCTTCGGCCACGAGCTGCGCCGCGAGCGCAGGGCCCTCGCCCGAACGTACCTTCACGGTGATGCCGCTCTGCGCTTCGAAGTCCTTGACGAGCTGGTTGACAACCTGCTCGTGCTGCGCGTTGTACAGCGTGAGCGTCGCGGCGTGCGCGCGCGTGACGTGCAGCGCGCCGGTCAGCATGAGCGCGGCGGCGGCCGCAGAAATCAGATGCCGCAGCGGACGGCTAACGGAAGAAGTGTTCATTGTGTCTTTAGCTGAGTGCGCCCGGACGGGCCGGGAAGGCCTGCCTGGGCTTGCATTGTGCGTCGTCACGCCTCGAACAGCGCGGCGCCGATGTACGAACCCGGTTGCGCGCCCGGCGGGCACGCGAAGATCGCGCTGCCGACGTGCGTGGTGAACTGGTTCATGATGTCCAGCTTCGAGAGCTTCTCGTTGATCGGAATGAAGCCCTTGCGCGGGTCGCGCTGGTGCGCGACGAACATCAGCCCCGCGTCGTACTCGGTCTGCTGGCGCCACGGCGGCCAACGCTCGATGTAGAAGTTCGTGCTGTCGTTGTACGAGTACGCGCGGCGCAGGATCTGCGCGCCGTCGTTCAACTGCGGTGACGCGAGGCGCGCATGCGAGTTCTCGGGGATGACCGGGTTGCCGTCCTTGTCGGCCGCGTCGAGATCGAGTGCCTCGAACTCGTTCTTCTGGCCGAGCGGCGCACCGCTGTACTTGTGACGGCCGACCACCTGCTCCTGGAAGCCGAGCTCCGTGTTGTCCCAGTGCTCGAGCGTGATGCGGATCCGACGCACGACCGTGTAGGTGCCGCCATTCATCCACGCCGGGCCTTCGCTGCCAGCCCACACGAATTTGTTCATCGCGGCCGGATCGGACATCGGCGGATTCATCGTGCCGTCCTTGAAGCCCATCAGGTTGCGCGGCGTCTCGCCGGGCTTGCCCGACGTGAAGCCGGCCTGGCCCCAGCGCATTTGCGTTGCCTTTGCACCGAGGCGCACGAGTTGGCGCACCGCGTGGAACGCAACCTGCGCATCGTCGGCGCACGCCTGGATGAACAGGTCGCCACCGGTCTTCTCGGGCAACAACTGGTCTCCGTTGAAACGCGGCAGGTCGACGAGTGCGGCGGGGCGATGCTTCGCGAGGCCGTAGCGGTCCTTGCCGGCGAGCGTGAACATACCGGGGCCGAAGCCGAACGTGATCGTCAGGCGTGCGGGGCCGAGGCCGAGCGCATCGCCCCCATCGGCCGGCGCAACCTCGTCGCCGCCGGTCGTGACGAGCGCCTGCGCGGTGTCGCCGCGCGTCATCCGTGCGGCGGCGTCGGTCCAGGTCTTCAGCAGCGCGATGACGTCCGCGCGCTGGGCCGTCGTCAGGTCGAGCGCCGCAAAATACGCGTGACGTTGCTGCGGCGTCGTAATACCGCTCTGGTGCTTGCCATAGAACGGCTCAACGCCGTCATGCGCGGAAGCGGGTGCAGTGGCGGGTGCCGGCGCATCCGCGGCCTTCGCGGCCGGGATCGACGCCGCCGCGAGGCCGGCGGCCATCGCGGCGCCGCCCGCCTTCAGGAAGCCGCGCCGCGCGGGGCGGGGTGGCTGGTTGGAATCGTCTGTCATGGTCGGCTCCATTACTTCGCGAGCAGCAGCGTGTTGACGTCGTCCGCGACGTAGTAGAAGCCGTCGCCTTCCGGCGTCATGGCGATGCCGAACAGGTTGCCGTTGCCGGGGGGCGTCTGTGCCTTGTCGGTATTGATCCAGCGCGCGTAGATCTGCTTGCCGGCGACCGGGTCGATCTCGACGACCTGGCCGTTCTGCGCGTTGGTCGCGAGCAGGTGGCCGTTCGGCGCGGTCGCAAGCGCGAGCGGGCGGCGCAGAAAGCCGTCGGCGGTGATCTGGCGGCCGACGCCGGCGCTGGTGTCGCGCGTGAGCGGGTCGTCGATCTCGACGATCCGGTTGCCGATCGCGTCCGACACGTACAGCTTCTTCTGGTCGCCGGACAGCGCGAGGCCCGTCGGGCCGACCAGGAACACGCCCTTGTCGGCCTGCGCGCCGAGGCCGCTCGCGACCACCGTTTCCTGCTTGATCACGGGCGGCTTGCCCGCCGGCACGTCGAGGTCGAGACGCAGCACGGTCGCTTGCTTGTAGACAGGCGGATTGCCGTCCGCGCCGCCCACGCCGAAGCCGGCCATGCTGACGAACAGCGTCGCGCTGTCGCCGCGGTCGACCACGGCCATGTTGCCCCACGGGTCGTTGATGTTCGGCGTCGACCACGTCGACGCGACCTTGCCTTGCGGATCGAGCACGATCAGGCAGCCGGCGCCCTTGGTGTTGGTCGTGCCGTCGTTGCTCGGCGTGCTGCCGACGATCACCCAGCCGGATTTCAGCATCGTCATCGCGGTTGACAGGCCAACGCCGCCCGGACACGCCTTCAGGTCGCGCGGAATCGACGCGAACAGACTCATCTGCTTCGTCGACGGGCGGTAGTTGACGATCGTGCTGCCGGTGCCTTGCAGGTTCGCCGAGTTGTTGAAGTTGTCGACGAGCACGTCGCCCGCCTGGATCGTGCCGGCCGACACCGGCGCGACCGCGATCGCGTACGGGTTCTGGTCGCCGTTGTCCGGGACGGTGTTGACGAGTGTCGTATGGCGGTGCAGCGTTTCGAGGAAACCTTGCGGCTCGGCGAGTGCGCCGGCAGCGGCCGTCAGTGCGGCCGCGGCGAGTGCACCCGTCACGAGGCGACGAAGCGGGACGGATTCGATCATTTGGAGTCTCCTGGGAGCGCGCCTGAGGCCGGCGCGCGGAAATGGGCGCAAAGCGGACGACGGCGACATCAGAACGTGATGACGGTGCGCGCGCCGAGCACGAACGTATTGCGCAGCGGCTGGGTCGGGTCGTTCGGATTCTGGCCGGCGCCTGCATTGAACGTGTACTGCGCGTCCGCCGAGATGACCCACCACGGGTTGACCTGATACTGGTAGGTCGCCTCGACGGTTGTCTCACGGGTGCGCACGCCGTACGGGCCGCCCGAGAATGCGAGCTGGTCGCGGTCGAGCGACGTCACATGATTGCCGACCTGGATGTAGGTGACGGCCAGACCCACGCTGTCGTTATCGCGACCTTCGAACGGCGCCTTCAGCACGATCCCCGCGTTGGCCGACAAGCTCACCAAGTTGCGGTCGCCCGGTGCCCCCATCACGCGCGCGAACACGCCGAGGCTTCTCGCCCCGGTCGGGTCTGGACGCCAGACCATCTGGTCCACGACCGCGTAGAAGCTGTAGTTGCCATGGTGCTGCTGCGCGGTGCCATTGGCGGCCGAGGCGGGATCGGCGAGCGACAGGCCATCGGTGCCGATGCGCTGGTCTGCGAAGCGGCCGTTGTGATACCAGACACCGATCTTGTACGTGCCGGGCAGCCCGTTCGAATGGCCGGTGTCCATCTCGCCGTCGGACGGCTGGTTCAGCGCATACTGCAACTCGCCGATATAGAGCGCGCCGTTGTGCAGGTTGAAGTTGGTTCCGCTCAGGTTGCTCGGGTTGTTGCCGAGCGGATCGCCGTCGAACACGCCTGCGAGCGCGGTGAGCTTCGGCGTGATCTGCGCGCGCACGCGCACGCCGAGGCCCGCGAGCGGGTACGCGGGACCGCCGTTGGGCAGGTCGTACGAAGGCAGCGCGGGCCAGCCGAACATCGTGTTGACGAACGTGTTCGCATACGTGCTGACCATGAATTCCTGGTCCAGGCTCTGCTGGCCGATCTTCACGTCGACGCGCTTGTCGAGGAACGACTGCTGGTACCACAGCTCCCACAGGCGCGTCGTGTCCTGCGCTTCGATGCCGCTCGCGGTGTTGAGCGTGCCGAGGTTGTACTGGCTCAAGTTGCGGCCGTGAATTTGCAGCGCGCTGGCATTGAACGTGCCGCCCGGCAGGCCGATCGCCTTCTGGGTATCGACGGACAGCGTCGCGGTCGTCAGGCCATCATAGGTGCCGCCGCGCTTCAGGCCGCCGCGCAGGTTCGCGAGATATTCGCTCGTTTCCGTGATCTGCAGCGTTGCGCCGTATTTGCCGAGCCACGGACGGATGCCGCCCATGTCGCCGAGCAGGCTCTGGCGAGTCCAGATGCCGGTCAGCATGTTGGTCGGCTTTGCCTGGATTGCGAGGTCAGCCTCGGGCGATTCGGGTTGCGCGTCGACCGGCGTGCCGGCGAATGCGACCGTGCTCGCCAGCGATGCCCACGCGACGGCAACTGCACAGGCAGCGGGGCGCATTCTGGCGAGTGCGCGGTGTCCGTGCAACAACATAACCTTCATATCCAACCCCTGAGTCCACTTGTCTATAGTTCTGCTTTAACGCGCTCCATGAACGCTCGGCGCCATTGATGGGGCACTGAGATGAACGCGACGGGCCGCATTGTCGGAGTGTTAAATGCGAAAGTCAATGTAAACGCGAATGATTCGCATCTACATTACCAAATACAATCGCATTCCTTTCAAATGTCGGCTCGCAGGCTTTCGGATTGAATATTTTTGTAAACATCAGGGCAATATGATCGTACGGATCGAGATATCACCTGCCGGCCGGCAAAGCTATTCGATGCAGTGTCGAACGAGTCTGACCACGGCGAGACACTGAGCCCTATGCAACCCAGGCAGAATTTTCGTCCGGGAGCGGCCGGATCGAGATCCGCATGCACCACGCACCGAAACCACTCATCGACAAACACCCGGCCCCCGTTTGAGGTCGGACGGAATGCGTGGAGGCCAACGGGTTAAGCAGCGGTCTGATTCAGATAGAAGCGCTCCGGTTCGCACGCCGCGTTCCTCGAGATGTTGCTGCAGGCGCTCGGGCCCGAAGCTTTCCCGAGTTCGCTGATGTGCCGCAAGTACGTCCGCTTCCAGGCGAGAGCCTCCGCTTCCCGATTTTAGGAAACGTTGGCTTCCATTTTCTACGGCCTGCCTCATGCGCGACGCATGCCGTGGCTCCACATGCGGAGGATGGACGACAGAATGCCGGAACGGGCGCTAGTTTCAGTCGGACTCGCGATGGAGCGTCTGCGCACCATCGTGGCAGGCACCGATCGGCGCGCGCGTTGCGCGGCTGTCCACGGGCGCACGATCGCGCAACTGCACGCTATTTGTGCGCCTCGGATTGCGTGGCAGGACCGGCCGGATGTTCATCGTGCCGTTTGCCGCGGCCTCGCTGCTTGCGTCCCGTGTCTTCGAGCATTCTCGTGACGTTGCTGAAGGCATTGCGCAGCGCGACATAGACGTCCTCGTCGTGTTCTTTGCTGGATACCAGTTGATGTCCGGGAATCGTGATTTCGATCCGGATATTGAACGGTTTCCCCTGATGATCGTGCTTCTCGTCCAGCACGACATTGACCCTGCAATGCGAGATGTCCAGCCGGAGTCGATCGAGTTTGGATACATGGCGGGCGGCTTCTGCCTCGAGCGCGTCCGAGCGCGGCATGCCTTGAAATACCAGTTCGTAAGGTGGCTTCATTGCTTGATCCGTTGATGGTTGATGAATGCCGGTCGTGCCTCGTCGTGCCGGCGGTCCAGCGATTCCGATTCAGAACGTGGCGATCTGAAGAGCGACATCGAACGCGATGACCACTGCCGAGCACAGAACACCGAGCGTCATGTTCGCGAGCCGATGCCCGACGTCCGGATGCTTGCCTGACCATGCCGTAATGAAGAACAACCCGTCGAGAATCACCTGCAGTGCAAATACGAACAGCATCAGCGTGAACTCGTAGCCGGCCTGCGGCAGTTGCGCGAAATTCCAGCCATGCCGGCTCACCCAATAGCTGATGCGATACACCTCGTAGCCGGCCAGCAGCAGGGGAAACACGTAGGAAACGAAATAGGTCGGCAAGGTCGCATGCCGAAACTCGGGTAGGAAATGATGTCCGGTCTGCATGGTTGCCTCCCAACCTGAACGCATACGTCAGGACGATGTCGTCCACGTTTTCAGCCTAGGCTTCCGGGGCGACCGCCGCTTGATACGCATCAACGGCGACTTTCATAGACCGCGTCGGCCCGCGGCAACGCGGCGATTTCATCGGGAGAGTGTCCAGGCCAGGGCGTAACGCGAACGACAAGGTTTGACCAACATCAACGGCGTGCGTACGGCACCCTTCATTGTGAATGCGAGCCTGACGCGGTTACGACCGGCATCGGTCGACCGATCGGCGACATGAGCGCCGCGATATCGCGCCCCGTGATCGGCTGGAAGAGAGCAATTCCGATCGTGCCATCGACGCGAAGCCGATCCGCTGAACAGGCAGTCCGACAGGAGACCGACATGAAGTCCGACGCGAAACTCAAATACGATGTCGAACAGGAACTGTCCCGGGATCCGGCTGTCGACGCGCGCCAGATCGAGGTCACGGTGCGCGACGGTGCGGTGACGCTGCTTGGCATGGTCTCGAGCTGGGCGCAGAAGTTCGCGGCGCAGAAGGCGGTCCAGCGCGTCGGCGGCGTGCGTGTGCTGCTGCTGGAACTCGAAATCGCCGCGCCGTCAGCCAGTCGCCCGGACGCGGAACTGGAAGCCAGGATCATGTCCGCGCTCGACTGGCAGGAAGCGTTGCAGGACCAGTCGATCCGTGTCGAGGTCGACCATGGCCGCGTGACGCTCGACGGCGAGGTGGAGTGGGGTTTTCAGCGTCAAGCGGCAGAGGCGCTGGTGAGCCGGATGGCCGGCGTCGTCGGCGTCGCAAACCGCATTCAAGTGCGCGCGGCCCATACCTCGGGGGACATCTGCACCGAGATTGCCGATGCGTTGGCTCGCCGCGCACAGCGCAAATGTGCGGCGATCTCCATCGAGGTCGCGAACGGTGTCGTCACGCTGACCGGCACGGTCGATTCGATGGCGGAAAAACGCGCCGCGTGCGGTGCGGCATGGTCAGTCAAGGGTGTCCGGGAAGTTGTCGATCATCTGACGATTGGCTGACCTGACGGATATCTGACTCACTATTCAGTAAAACTGACGCAATACGTGGCTTGAATCAATACCCGGCTGCTGGCGAGTCGTACGAGATCAACCGGCGGCATGCGAATGGCTCAGCGGAGTTCGTCGCCCCAGTTTCCCGATTGCGCGGTGCCCGGTGATGGGGCCGTGCGTGGGCGATGCGCGATCATGCAATCGGTCGTGAGCAGCAGCGACGCGACCGAGATCGCGTTCCGTAGCGCCGAACGCGCGACCTTGACTGGGTCGACGATTCCGGCAGCAATCATGTCCCCATATGTCGCCGTCGCCGCGTCATAGCCGAACGCACCGGTTGCGACATCGACCGCGTGTACGACGGCCTGTGCGTCCGCTCCGGCATTTTCGGCGATCTGACGCAGCGGGGACGCCAGTGCGTCGTGCACGATCCGCGCGCCGGTGCGCTGCACATCTGTCAGGTATGCGCCATTGCCTTCAAGCGCGCGCCGTGCACGCAGCAGTGCGACGCCACCGCCCGGCACAATGCCTTCCTCCATCGCGGCACGCGTCGCGTGCAATGCATCCTCGAAGCGATTCTTGCGCTCGCGCAGCGCGGTTTCCGTCGCGGCGCCGACGCGAATCACCGCGACGCCGCCCGCGAGTTTCGTCAGCCGGCGCGTCAGCGCGTCGCGCTCGTATCCGGCCGGTGTCGTCCCGATACGTGTTCGCAGCGCCTGGACGCGGTCGTCGATGTGCTGGCGTTCGCCTCGCCCGGCGATGACGGTCGTCGTCTCGCGCGTGATCTCGACGCGCCGCGCGGCACCGAGATCGTCCAGCGTCGTGCGCTCGAGCGTCCGGCCGGCCTGAGCGGAAATGACCGTCGCGCCAGTGAGCGCGGCGAGGTCGGCAAGCTGCTCGGCACGTGCCTCGCCGAATCCGGGCGAGCGGATCGCGCACGATTTCAGCGTGCCGCGCAGGTGGTTGACGACAAGAGTCGCCAGCGCTTCGCCTTCCACTTCGTTCGCGACGACGAGAAGCGGCTTGCCGGTGCTGCTGAGCGCCTCGAGTACCGGCAGCAGTTGTGCGATCGCGCTGATGTTCATGTCGCAGAGCAGGATGCGCGGCTCGTCAAGGACGACGCGATGATCGTCCGAATCGACGAACAGCGGCGACAGATAGCCGCGATCGATCAGCGAGCCGTCCGCCGTCTCGAGCTCGTCGTCGAGCTTCGTGCCGTCCTCGATGCTGATCGCGCCGTCCCTGCCCACTCGCTCGACGGCCTGTGCGACGAGCGCGCCGATCGTGCTGTCGCCGCTGGCGGAAATCGTCGCGATCTGGCGCATCTCGTCCGCGCTCGCGCACGGTTTCGACAAGCGGTGTAGTTCGGCAACCACGTCGCGGCCGGCCGCTTCGATCGCGCGCTTGAGCGCCATCGGATCGTGCCCGGCGGTGACGCACTTGATGCCTTCTGCAACGATTGCCTGTGCCAGGGTGGTGGCAGTGGTCGTGCCGTCGCCGGCGACTTCGCTCGTGCGGGTCGCCACTTCGCGCAACAACTGGGCGCCCATTTCCTCGAACGGGTCGGGCAGGTCGACAGCGCCGGCGACGACGACGCCCGAGTTCGCGACCAGCGGCGCGGCGCCGGCCCGCTCGACGATCACGTTGCGCCCGCCCGGGCCGAGCGTGATCTTGACTGCCTCGGCAATCGCGTTGACGCCTTTGAGCAGCCGTTGGCGAGCATCCTGGTGAAAGACAAGCGATTTTGCGGGCACGATACACCTCCTGTGCGACGAAGCCGGGCACGACGCGTCGGGATCGGCGGCCGGTACCGCTATTCCACCTGCCGGCGCGTCGTGCCGATTGACCTGGGTCAACGAGCACAATGCGTTTCGCACCGCGTGTGCTCGCCCAAGCGCCTTCGGTCTCTCGATCGTGAGCGTTGATCTCCGTCAAGTGCCGCGGTCATCACCAATCGAGAATGACAGAAGCAAGATCGAGGCATCGTTCCAGAAAGGCATGCTGACGGTCGCGCTGCCGAAGACGCCGGAAACGCGCAAGGCCGAGAAGAAGATCGAGGTCAAGGCAGGCTGAAACAGGTTGCGGGCATCCACCGACGCATGCCGGGGGACGCCGGTGCTCATGCTTTCCGTTTTCTTCTTGACCGCTCGATCATGCCGTGAAACACCGACATTCGGACGGTCGATGAAAGGCGATCCTGCATTCGCCGTGCATGCAGAGCCGATAACCGGGATATCCGCCACGGCGCCATTGCGCCAGTTGTTGCACCGTCGCGTGCAATCCGCCCACACGGGACCGATTTTCTGCAGATCGCCCGCGCGTCATGGCGAATGGATTCAACGGACGCACGCGCCACCCGACAAGCGTGCATGAGGGAGGTCGTCATGTATGCCGGCAAGGTTCTCGTCGTATTCTATTCGCGCACCGGCACGACCCGCCGGGCCGCGTCCGCGTTGGCCGAGATGCTCGACGCCGACGTCGAGGAAATCGTCGTGACACGCGATCGCGCGGGCCCGTTCGGCTATCTGCGTTCGCTCGTCGAGGCAATCAACCAGAAGCCGGCGGAGATCGTCGCGGCGAAGCGCGACCCGTCCGCGTACGATCTCGTGGTGATCGGTTCCCCGGTCTGGGCAGGCTGCGTATCGTCGCCGGTGCGGGCGTATCTCGTCGCGAATCAGCGGCGCCTGCCGCGTGTCGCATTCTTTTGCAGCTTCGCGCAACGTGGTGCGGACTCCGCACTAACGCAAATGCGGACGCTGGCACGCAAGTCGCCGCTCGCCGAATGTCGCGTGACGCCGCGCGAAACGTTGCATGGCGATGCCAGCCCGATTCTGGCGGCATTTGCCGAACAGGCAGCGCGCAGGCTGGCGGAAGCGGCCGCGACGCCTGCGGCGCGCTGAAGCATGCGAGGGCGCACGGTTCCGTGCGCCCTCGTGTAACGGTGCGGCGGACGTCCCGACGCCGGCGCAAACGCCAGCTTGCGCGATGGACAGGCCTCAAGACACCGGTCGGTGTGCGTCTGCGGCCGCGAGATAGCCGACGACCTCGTCGAGCATAACCAGGCGACCATAGTCGCGCTCCGGGATATCCACCTTCCGCCGCGCATGAAGGCCCGTCAGAAAATTGCGCCAGTCCATCGAATCGTGATCGACCTGACTGCGCAGCGGACGATCCGCACGCAGCGTCGACGGGTCGAGTTCCGGCGCGACGGATGCAAGCGTTTCCAGTACGACCGAAAGGATGTCTGCATTGTTCATCGGTTCGACTCCTCGGGGTGCTGCAGCAATTCACCCAGTTCAACCAGGAACCGCGCACCGCGATGGCCGTCGGATACGCAGCCGCGATAACCCGTCTCGTTGCCGGAGAGCGCTCGCCGGGGCGTGGCGGCCGCCGCGATTGCCCGTTCGACGTCCGCAAGCGTCACCGAGCCTGTCGGGCCAGTGCCCGTCACACTGTCGGAATCGACCGGGTGCTGCTGCGCAAGCTTGCGCGCGGCTGGCACATCCGGGATCGGGGGCGCCATGCGTTGCCCGTCCGACTCCCGATTCGACCGTGGCGAACACTTGCGTCGCAAGTGCAAAGAACCGTTGATCGCGGATCACGACGCAGCTTGAACGCCGGGATCGCCGCATCTGCCGTGCAATCGGCTGCCGGTTGATATCGCTCAAGCTTGTCCCGGGTTTCCGAGTGAAGCATTCATCTAGCAGGCCAGCCGGTCTCAGTGAGTGCGCGCAGCTTTTCGCCGCGGACGAGCCGACGAGGGGCCAACGCATTGAAGGAGCAACCTTATGCGAGCGCGTGACGTGATGACGACCTCGGTCATTTCCGCCAGTCCGGAGATGAGCGTTCGGGAGACCGCAAAGCTGCTCGCGGAGCACTCGATCAGCGCGGTTCCCGTAATCGATGCGGACGGAAAGTTGATCGGGATCGTCAGCGAAGGCGACCTCGTGCACCGCGTCGAAATTGGCACGCATGCGAGACGCCACTCCTGGTGGCTGGAGCTTCTTGCGTCCAGCCGTGAATTGGCCAGCGAGTATGCAAAGGAACACGCGCAGACCGTGAAGGACCTGATGACTGTCGACGTCGTCACGGTCTCGGAGGACACGCCGCTGTCCGAAGTTGCCGAATTGCTGGAACGGCACCGCATCAAGCGCGTGCCGGTCGTCGACAACGGCAAGGTGGCGGGCCTGGTGAGTCGAGCCGATCTCGTGCGCGCGCTTGCCAGCGATACGCACGACAAACGGAAGTCGTTCGTGCATGCGGACGTTGAGATACGCGAGGCGATACTGAATGCGATGTCTGGCCAACGCTGGGCGCTAACTCGAGGCCAGATCATCGTCAAGAACGGCAAGGTACATCTATGGGGCGTGATCTTCAGCGAAGAGGAGCGCAAAGCGCTGTGCGTGGCAGCCCAGACTGTACCTGGTGTCAAACAGGTGATCAGCCATCTCGTCTATCCTCTTACGCTTCCCTCGATGTAAACGTAAGTGGTCGACCGCGCGGGCGACACACATCAGCGGGGAAAAGGGCGGTGCTCACGCCGATGCCGAGTGACGCACGAGTGTGCTACGGGACGAAGGCGGCGGCCCGGGTATCCGCGGCGACGACCTGCACCGGCTCGGCGAACGGTTCTTTCGGCCGCAGGGAACCCAGCCGATCGCGACCGGCACGGCGTGCCCGTCGCCGCGCACGCCATGCCATGCGATCACTGGCCGGCGGCGCCGCTTGCAGGGCCGACAGGCTGGCCGTGCATGTAGCCCGGCCCCATGCCCGTACCCATGCCCATGCCTTGCCCCCGATGCATGCCCCACATGGGCGGAGCATCGGGCAGCTTGATGCCGCGCGCCTTTGCGCGCTTCTGCATCTCCGCGTGATGCTCCGCGCGGATTTTCTCGCGCTCGGCGTCCGATGTCGCGGCAAGCATCCGGGTACGGTATGCGTTGCGTTCGGCGGGTGTCATCAGCCGGTTGCCGTACATCATGCCGCCCGGCTCGACGGTGGAATCGCTGGCGGGCTGGCCCGGCTGGGCATTGGCCAGACCGGCCGTCATCGCGACCGCGACGCCGATCAGGCACGAACCGGTGAACCTGTTCACTGCGGACATGACGCTCTCCAAATCGTTTGCATGGTTTCAACCGTACGCAAAGATGACGATCGAACCTTTGCCACAGGTCAAGCCCCCCGGAATGCCGGCGATCATGCTGTTGTCAAACGTGCGGCGCATCATGCGGCGTCACGGCGACGAAGCGTGGTGAGCCCACTCGATTTCTGTCCTGTCGGAGCCGCCAGCCATGTCGAATTCATTGCATTATGGTGAAAGAACCGCGCAAGTCGCCGAGCAGATGCGCAAGTTTCGGCAGTCGCAGCCGGACCTCATGTCCGCCTTCGGCGCGCTGGGCGCGGCCGGTACCGAATAGGGGGCGCTGACGAAGAAGACCCGCGAGCTGATCGCATCAGGCATCGCGATCTCGTGCCGCTGCGACGACCGCATCGGTTTCCACATGCAATCGCTGATCAAGCTGAAGGCGACGCGCGAGGAGAGCGAGGCGGTCTCCGGTGTCGCCGTCTATATGGGCGGCGGCCCGTCGATGATGTACGCGGCACATGCGTTGATCGCGTTCGACGAGCTTTCGACGTGACGTGCGGCCTTGCTCAACCCGGGAAAGTGACCTGAATCGTGATGTCAAGAAATCCCGACGTTGTTTCGGAAACCGCCGCTGAAGCGACGCCCGCGATGGCCGCCGCGGCCACGCGAAGCACCTGGGTGAGCGTGGCGGTCAACCTCGCGCTGAGCATCGGGCAAGTGGTAATTGGCATCCTGTCCCGATCGCAGGGTCTCGTGGCGGACGGGATTCACTCATTGTCCGATCTGATCGCGGATTTCGCCGTGCTGCTGGCCAGTCACCATAGCCGCAAGCCCATCGACGAAAAGCATCCTTACGGCCATCAGCGCTTCGAAACCGGCGCATCGCTGGCACTTGCCGCAATCCTGCTGCTGGTGGGTGGCGGGATGCTCTGGTCCGCCATCCAGAAGCTCGAGCATCCGGAAGCGATCGCGCGCGTCCACGTCGCGGCGCTCTGGGTCGCGCTCGTCGCGCTCGCCGCGAAGGAAAGCCTGTTCCGTTACATGCTCGCGGTCGCCACGCGAGTGAAGTCGAGCATGCTCGTCGCCAACGCATGGCACGCGCGTTCGGACGCCGCATCGTCGCTGGTCGTCGCTTGCGGCATCGTCGGCAACCTGCTCGGTTATCCGCTGCTCGATCCCGTCGCCGCGCTGATCGTCGGCGGGATGATCGTGAAAATGGGCGCCACGTTCGGCTGGGACGCCTTGCACGACCTGATGGATCGGGCGGCCGACGCCGAAGACGTGCAGGCGATCCGCGCGACGCTGCGCGCGACGCCGGGCGTGCTCGACGTGCACGACCTGCGCACGCGAAAGACCGGCGACCTGATCCTCGTCGACGTGCATCTCGACATCGACGCCGATCTCACGGTTGTGCAAGGGCACGACATCGCCGTGGACGCGCGTGCTCGCGTGATGAAGCATCACCGTGTCCTGAACGTGATGACCCACGTCGATCCGCGCAAGCGGGAACGCATCGCTGAAACCGTGTCCGGGATGCGCGGCCGGTAAGCGGCACCGGTCGGCCGGTCAGCCGGTGCGGCCGATCGGCACGGCGAGCATGCCGGGTGTCATTCCGCGCCGCGCGGAGGATGGCCGCGCCGGAACGTCAACCGGCGTTCCTTGAGAAGCGCCCGCCAATTGAGCTTCATCAACGCGAAGACGACGCCGAGCAACGCCAGTTGCGTGACGATGAAGTATCCGCCGAGATAAGTGCCTTCGAGCCCGGACTCCACGTCCAGCCAGGTCGACGCAAGGCGGCCGAGGTGCGGCCAGATCGCATAGGTCGCGGCGCGGCCGACGAAGAACGCCGCGGCGATGATCCTGAGCGGCAATCCGGAAAGGCCGTATGCGATGAACAGATAGTTCGACGGAAGCGGGCTCAGGGCATAGAAGAAGAACGCACCGGCGGTGAGCGTCCTGTGCTTGCGCAGCCAGTGCGTGGCGACGTCGATGTTCTCGCGATCCGATTGCCGCATCCAGCGGGCGCGCACGAGCGATCTTGCGAAGGTCGCCAGGATGACGCGGCCAGTCGTCGCCGCGCCGGCCGCCACGATGGCAAAGATCGGCGGATTGCCTTCTGGCAGGTTGAACCCGACCCACGACATCGCCATCCACGTGGGCGGGGCGAACGCCGGCATGAGATTCAGCAGAAGAATCAGCAGAAACAGTACCGCCAGCGTCAGCACGATATCGCCTCGACGCGCTTCGGTGTCACGCTTCGATTGTGCTGACGAAAGGCGCCGCCCGCTTGACTCACGTCAAGCAACGCGCCGTGCCGGTCGTTCGCGTGACGCGCTTCGCCGTGACTCAGGTCAACGGCCGAACCGCGGCGTTTCCTAGACTGATTCCACGCCGTGAGCAACCGGAATCGGATGCAGCGAACCCCGCCGTGCACGGCAATTGGAAGAATGGTCATGTCCCGATCCCGCTGGTCGATCGATCTCGCGTTGCTGGTCCTCGCAGCGTCTACGCTCGCCTCAGGGGGCATGTGCGTGGCGTTCGGTCTGCTTTCCCTCGCGCGGGTTTTCTGGCTGCTGGGTACGGTGCCGGTCTTGCTCGCGTTGACCGTGTCGCTTGCAAAGGCGGTGGCGAAACGGGAGGCCGGCATCGACGTGCTCGCATGGCTGGCGATCGGCCTGGCAATCGCGCTCGACGAGACGCTGACCGCCGCGGTCATCGCATTGATGCTCGCCAGCGGCCGGACGCTGGAGCGGTATGCGCAAGACCGCGCGCAACGCGAGATGACCGCGCTGCTCGGCCGTGCCCCCCGGCAGGCGACCCGGTTCGAGAACGGTGAATGGCGTTCCGTTGCGCCGGAAACCATCGTTCCGGGTGACAGGCTGCTCGTGCGTAGCGGCGAATGCGCGCCGGTCGACGGCACGTTGACCGACGACGCGGAACTGGACGAGTCCATGCTCACGGGCGAGTCGTCCACCCAGCGGCGGCGCTCCGGAGAAACCGCATGCAGCGGCGTGGTCAACGCAGGCGCGCCATTTGAAATGGTCGCCCGCACCACGGCAGGCGACAGCACGTTTGCGGGCATCGTCCGCATGGTCGAGCGCGCACAACACGAGCGCGGTCCCGCCGTGCGTCTCGCGGATCGCTACGCGGCATTCTTCGTGCTCGCCTCGCTGCTCGTCGCCGGCATCGCGTGGCTGCTGACCGGCGACGTCACACGCGCGCTCGCCGTGCTCGTCGTCGCCACGCCCTGTCCGTTGATCCTTGCCGTGCCGGTGGCCATCGTGTCCGGCCTGTCGCGTTGTTCGAAACGCGGCATCCTGGTCAAGGGCGGTGGCGCGCTCGAACGCCTCGCGCAAGCTTCGATTCTGTTCTTCGACAAGACCGGGACGCTGACGGGAGGGCGGGCACGCATCGTTGCGATCGAATGCAGCACGGACGTCGGAGCGGGCGATGTGCTGCGTTTCGCGGCGTCATTGGCACAGGCTTCGGGGCATGCCATTTCGGATGCGCTGACGGTCGCCGCGCGGGAACGCCGGATCAATCTGTCGCCGCCGTCGGTCGTCATGGAAACGGCGGGCGAGGGCGTGACAGGGCGGGTCGACAATCGGACCGTCGCGATCGGCAAGTTCGGATACGTCTGCGCCTGTTCAACGGTCGCCCCCTGGAGCGACGCGTTCCTCAAGCGGGTCGGCAACGAGGGCGGTGCCGCCGTATTCGTCGGCGTCGATGGTGTGATGATCGGTGCGATTCAGATGGCCGACCAGTTGCGGCTGGAAACGCCGCGGGCATTGCGACTGTTGAAACGAGAAGGCGTCGAGCGCCTCGTCATGCTGACCGGCGACCGGCGAGACATTGCCCAGGCCGTCGGCGAGTTGCTGGGTGTTACCGACGTGCGTGCCGAGCAGACGCCGATGGACAAGCTTGCCGCGATTCAGGCCGCGCGCAAGGAAGGCGTGACGATCATGGTCGGCGACGGCGTGAACGACGCACCGGCGCTCGCGGCCGCCGACGTCGGTATCGCGATGGGCGCGCGGGGGGCAGCCGCGTCATCCGAAGCTGCCGACGTGGTACTGCTGGTGGATCGGCTGGATCGACTCGTGGATGCGATACGTATCGCGCGACGGTCGCGCCGAATCGCACTCGAGAGCGTGGTGGCCGGCATGTCGCTGTCGGTCGTCGCAATGACGATTGCGGCGGCCGGATTCCTGCAGCCGATTGCCGGTGCGGTCATTCAGGAAGTCATCGACGTCGTCGTCATCGTCAATGCGCTACGCGTGTTGCTGGTTCGCCCGAGGTCAACTGACGCCCGACTCGCCGATGTCGACGTCGAGCAACTCAAGCGCGAGCACACGGCATTGTCACCGTTGCTGGACCAGATCAGGGATCTCGCGGATCGTATGCCGCAACTATCCGGGGCAGCCATCGCCAGTGAGCTTGTCCACATGATCGACTCGCTGGACGAACGGCTGCTGCCACACGAACGCGCCGACGATCGGGACGTCTACGCGCGACTCGCCCCGCTTCTCGGTGGCGAGGACCCGCTGGCGGCGATGAGTGGCGCACACCGGGAGATTTTCACGATGGTCCGATCGCTCAGGCAGATGGTCGAGGACCTGCCGCGCGACGGAACGAACGCCATGCAGGTGCAGGCGATACAGCGCTTGTTGTACGGGCTGGAAGCGATCGTACGCCTGCATTGCGCTCAGGAGGAGGAACTGTTCCACGCCGTCGGAGCGGATGCGTGACGATGAAACGCATCACGCATGCGGCGCACTCACCAGAAGAAGCGGCGTTTTCGTGATGCGCGCAACGCGTCCGGCCACGCTGCCGACGAGCCAGCCCGTGACGCCGCGCCGCCCATGGGTGCCCATGACGATCATGTCCGCGTTCCATTCGATAGCGTTGTGCACGATCAGGTGAGGCACGTCCGCGCCGGTGCGATCCGTTTGAATCAGTTGAGACTGCGCGTGCGCGGGTGTGCCATCGAGCAGGTCCATGGCTTTTTGCAGTGCACGATTGCCTTCGCTGATCAACGCCGCTTCCAGCGTCTCGACGGGGACGAAATCACCCAGCGATGTGGGGCGATCGAGCACGTGTATCGCCCGGAATTCGGTATCGGGCCGCGAGAATTTCAACCCCGTTCGCAATGCGTGGAGCGCAATCGGGCTTCCGTCGACAGCGAACAGCATCCGCCGCGGCAGGTGCTCGGCGACCGACGCAAAACCTTCCGGAACGATGAGCAGCGGGCAACCAACGAGCTTGCCGAGCGGACCGGAAACCGTTCCCTCGATCCATCCGAGCAGGCCATGATGCTGACGTGTGCCGACGATCATGAGTTCGGCCTGCCAGGCTTGTGCACTTTCGGCCAGCGCATGCACGACATCCCCACCGTGCGTGGACAAGTCGATGACTTCCGTGTCGATCGAGATGTCGTCGCGCGAGATTGCGCTTTGGGCGCGCGACAGCGCGTCGGATGCGTCTCGCAACAATTCGTCGCGGGCCGATTCGAGAAATGCCGTGGTTTTCGACCCGCGCGGGACGAGCGTTCGCGGATTTTCCGTAACGCTGACGATATGCACCGCGGCATTCGACGGAAGGAACGCTTTGGCATACGCGAGGGCATGTGTGGATGCGGCGGAACCGTCTACGGCGATCAGTACACGCTGGGAGGCGGGCACTGCCTGTACGGGTGAAGTGCTGGTGTTCATGAACGTCTCCCGGTGACAACCGACGGTCTTGTACACGGCAATTTTTCGCACGAGGGCCGTTTACCGGCTTGACCTTCGTCAAGCACGTTCGTCTTCACAGTTCCGGGCGAGATGGCGGCTCGATCGCGTCGAGTGCATGGCCGCTGCCCCGTTGAATGCCATGATCCTTACCAGGATGACCTCACCGGCATCCAGGGCACGACCGGAGGTTCAAATCAGGCGTTTGCCGGCATTCACGGTCAACGGCAGGGTGACCTGCTCGATGCTCGATTCCGGTCACCGGACGGGGCCCGCTGCCGGGCGACGCGCGCGGGCAAAGGCAGAATGCGCGGAAACACGTTCTCCGACCTGAACAGCTTGTGTGCCACCGCGCCCAGCACGTGCAAGCCGACCAGCGCGGCCAGCCCGTAAGCCGTCAGTGCGTGCAGTTCTCCCAGCCAATGTGACAGCTCGCGACTCCTGGGCACCAGCGTCGGCAGTGAGAAGAGCCCGAAGCAGCTGGCCGTGTGCCCGGCCGCGTTCGTCTTCATCCACCCGAGCACGGGAATGGCGAACATCAGCACATAAAGCAGCCCGTGGACGCTGCGTTCCGCGAAATGGTTCAGCGTGCCGGCCGGATTGACCGACGCCGGGAGGCTGCGGCGCATACGCAGCCGATTCACGATACGAAGCGCCACGAGCCCAAGAATGGCGATGCCGATCGACTTGTGCAGGCTGACGAGGTCCTCGTTGTCGTCGAGCAGCAAGCCGACGATCAGGTTGCCGATCAGCGCGGCGGCCAGCAGCCAGTGCAGCAGGCTGATCGACAGCGGATAGCGGGTATTGGTTTTCATGACGGGAATGCCTGTTCAGTAGCGAAAGCGTGCCCTGCTCGGGTTATCCGAGCAGGTCGTGATAGTGCTTCTTCGTACCGTCTATCCGGCGCAACGCCTGCTTTGCGGCGGGTAGATCATTGGCCTGGATGGCACGGTCGACCGCGGTCAATTCATCCCGCAATGTGCGCATGCCTTCGTCGTAAGTCGGCTGGTCATTGCGATACCGCTGGCGGCTCGCCTGCTGCGCATCGCTTTCGAGCCGGGCCACGTAGCCGTTCATTTCCGGAATCGTCCGGCTGTTCATGGCACCCTGCATCGCGTGCTTCATGTCTCGCATCAGCGTCTTGATCTCGCCTGCGGACGCCGGCGCGGCAGCCACGAAAAGCAACGCGCCCAGCGTTGCGCAAAAACGGAGTCGGAACGGTAGCCTGTTCATGGTCGTCGATTCGATTGCGAGTGTCGGTGACGGCGACCATAGAATGCCGACGTTAACGGATTCTTAAGGACCGGATTTTTCCCCGCCGTGCTTGATGCCGGTCGGTTTCTACGGTTATCGTGCGCCAATGGGCGCCATGTCCCGACCAAAAGGAACGCGACACCATGCGGGTGTTACTCGTGGAAGACGACAAGCTGATCGGCAGCGGGGTGGAGGATGGCCTGATCGAGGCCGGCATGACGGTCGACTGGGCGCACGATGGCAGGCATGCGCAGCTCGCGCTCGAAACCACGCCGTATGACCTCGTCGTGCTCGATCTCGGCCTGCCCCGCATGTCGGGCGTTGAATTGCTCGACTGGCTTCGCAAGCGCCGCAACCATACGCCGGTGCTGGTCATGACCGCGCGCGACACGGTGGCCGATCGCGTGAGCGGCCTGAGCGCGGGCGCCGACGACTACATCGGCAAGCCTTTCGACCTGACCGAACTGATCGCCCGATGCCGTGCGCTCGTGCGACGCTCGCAGGGCCGCAGCACCGACACGATCGAATACGGCGACCTGTCGGTCGATCCGTCGTTGATGACGGTGACGCGCGGCACCGAACGGGTCGCGCTGACGTCGCGCGAATGCGCATTGCTGGTCGAACTGCTGGCGAATCAGGGCCGCCCGCTCTCGCGTACCCAGCTCCAGGACAGCCTCTACGGCTGGAACGAAGAAATCGAAAGCAATGCGATCGAAGTGCATGTGTCGAATCTGCGCAAGAAACTGGGGGCCGAATTGATCCGCACGATTCGAGGTGTCGGCTACGTGGTGGAGAAAGCGTCGTGATGCGCTCGATCCGGCAACGGCTGACCTTACTGGTACTGTCGGGTGTCGTGGTGGTCTGGGCGTATTCGCTGGTGTCGAGCTATCGCCAGGCAATTCACGAAGCGGAGGAATGGGACGAAACCCGCCTCGAGCAGATCGCAAGAGCGTTCGTCGCGCTCGATGCGTCCGATCTGCCGGTCTTCGCGGACATCGTCCTCGGCTCGGGGGAAGACAACGATGGCGACAACGATGCATCACCGCGAATGCTGTATCAGATCAGTGACGCGGGCGGACGAATCCTGGCCGCCAGTCCGGGGCTCGACTCGCTCGATCTGCCGATGTCTCCCGCCGCCGCATCGAGCCCGATCCGGTTCGGCAATTCGAAGTGGCACGCGTACGTGGTGACCGATGCCGCGCGCGGCCGCACTGTGCGCATCTTCGAACAACGCACGCACCGTTCGGACTTGTCCGCGGAGGTGGCGCGCCGTGTCGCCCGGCCGCTCGCATTCGCGTTGCCCGTGCTGGCCGTGTTGATCTGGCTGGCGATCGGACGCAGCCTGACGCCGCTACGGACGCTGTCGGAGGCAATCGCCGCACGTTCCCCCGACAGCCTCGATGCAATCGGCACGAAGGGCATCCCCGACGAAGTGCGGCCGCTGGTTGCCGCACTGAACACGTTGCTGCACCGTCTGCGCGGCTCGCTCGATCGCGAGCGCGCATTCACCAGCGACGCCGCACACGAGCTCAAGACCCCGCTCGCCGCGCTCAAGGTTCAGGCACAAGTCGCGCTTACCGCACGCGATCCGGACCGTCAGCGGCGCGCGATGCAACGGGTGGTCGAGGGTGTAGAGCGCAGCACGCATCTGGCGGACCAGTTGCTTGCACTGGCGCGACTTGACGAAACCGTCCCGATGCCCGGTGAGGACGTCGATCTCGCACGCGTGATGCAGACCTGCATCGACGACCACCAGGCGCGCGCCGATCGCAAGCAGATGTCGCTGATTTCATGCGTCGGCGGTCCGGTTATCGCACATGCATCGTCGACGCTTCTACGCGTCCTGCTCGACAATCTCGTCGATAACGCGATCAAGTACGGTCGCGAACAAGGGCGCGTCGAAATCACGTCGTGGCAGGACGTCGGCGCGATCCGCCTGCAGGTACGGGACGACGGACCCGGCGTCTCGGAAGAAGATCTGTCCCGACTGCAGGATCGCTTCTTTCGCGGCGCGGATCACGACGAAAGCGGCAGCGGCCTGGGGCTGTCCATCGTCGCGCGCATCGTGGCAAAACTCGGCGGGAGTCTGACGTACATCGACGGGTTGAACGGCAACGGGTTCGGCGTGCGCGTCACGTTGCCGTCTTCGGCGTGACCGAATCGGCGATTTCGGGACCGCTCCTGTCTTTCACATCCGATGCGTTCGACGACGTGAAGTTAACGTTGCCTTCAGTTTGGTTGGGCATGCTGTCTCTACGGCAGAAGAGGTGTCCTCGAATGCCGACCCTATTCACTGGAGGTCGAGATCATGAAGTTCGCAATCCGTATCATCGTGCTGGCAGCGGCCATCATCCCCGCATTCGCATCGGCAGCTCAATCAAGCAGCGGCCTGACCCGAGCGGAAGTCCGCGCCCAGATCACGCAGATCGAGCAGGCCGGTTACAACCCGGCCCGAAAGGACATTCACTATCCGCAATCGATCCAGCAGGTCGAGGCACGCATCCGGTCTTCCGAATCGACGCCGCAGGCCGATGTGTCGGGCTATGGGCCTGCACCCGGGGCAGGGGCCGACTCGGGAGCCGCGATCCAGAGTCATGCCGCGGCGCCTCGGTTGTACACGCATCATTGACGGCACACGCGCGAGCGTCGGGGCGCCCCACGTTCAATACGACTTGCCGGCAACGTTCGCCGACTCGAGCTCACGCGTGATGATCCGGGTGCCGGCGATATCGGCGACCGACTTGACCAGACCGACGCCCGGCGCGAGCCAGTCGTCGGCGACCGTCGTGCTGGTCAGCGCCGGATTGTAGAACGTCTCGGTGGTGTGATGGTGACACACGTTTTCGAACACCTTGCCGTGCTTCAGGCTGACCGTTTCGCGCGCGACGTACGCACCGCCGTCTGGACACCGCCTGGTGGAAAGTCGGGCGTACCCACGTTCGATGAATAGAATCCGGCGTGCGTCCAATACGCCGGCGTCCGAATCCCCAGGGTGAACCGGTTAGGTAATTTGGTGCGCCGGCGCGCACTGCGAGGGCAACCGCCGCCGCCGGCGCCGGCGCATGCACCGAAATGAGGAATGCAGTTCGCCGGAATTCCTGTCTCGTGCCGGCGCGGCGAGCATTACACGGTGATGGCCCGGTTTTTGCTGGAGTTGCTTTGGCCGCGCAACGGTTGCGCGCTGCCCGACGACATACCAGACAAGGAAGATTCACCGTGAGCCCGACGACTCGACCGTTTCCCCGACGCACCTGGCTGGCTGCGCTGATCGCAGCCCCCGTGATGGCGCTGTTCGCAGCTGCGCCGGCCCATGCCGACGCGCTCGACACCATCGCGAAAAGCGGCGCGCTGCGCGTCGCGGTGCCTGAAGACTATCCGCCGTTCGGCTCGGTCGGCACGGACATGCAGCCGCAGGGCTACGACATCGACATGGCCGAGCTGCTCGCCAAATCGCTCGGCGTGAAGCTGAAGCTGGTGCCCGTCAACAGCGCGAACCGGATTCCGTATCTGACGACCAACAAGGTCGACATGGTGATCTCGTCACTCGGCAAGACGCCGGAGCGCGAGAAGGTCATCGACTTCTCGACCGCTTACGCGCCGTATTTCCAGGGCGTGTTCGGGCCGGCGGACGTGAAGGTGAGCGCGCCCGCCGACCTGACCGGGAAGACGGTCGGCGCCACGCGCGGCGCGCTCGAGGAGATCGCGCTGTCGCAACTCGCACCGAATGCGACGATCAAGCGCTTCGAGGACAACAACGCGACGATCCAGGCGTTCTTGTCGGGGCAAGTGCAACTGATCGCCGCCGGCAACATCGTCGCGGCGGCGATTCTCGCGAAGAATCCGCCGCGTCGGCCCGAGGTCAAGTTCGTGATCAAGAACTCGCCGTGCTTCGTCGGCGTCAACAAGAACGAACCGCGCCTGCTCGCGAAGATCGACGATGCGATCGCGCATGCGAAGCAGGACGGCACACTGGGTGCGATGTCGAAGAAGTGGCTCGGCCAGCCGTTGCCGGCCGGCCTGTGACGAATCGCCGTGCCGCCTGATCCATCGCCGCGGCCGGCACCGCCGGCGCGGTGGGCGTCATTGTCAGAACCCGAATTTACTCAATCGTCATGAGCTATCAGCTTCAATTCGGCGAGCTCGCCGAATACGCCGGCGTGTTCGCGAGCGGCGCGGCGATCACGCTTGCGCTGACTGCGGTCGCAACCGTGCTCGGCGTGGCGATCGGCGTGCTCGGCGCAGCCGCGTACAGCGCCGACGCGCCCGCGGCCGTGCGGCTGCGCCCGCTGATCGGCGCGTACGTCGAGGCGATCCGCAATACGCCGTTCGTCGTCCAGCTGTTCTTCATCTTCTTCGGATTGCCCGCGCTTGGCGTGCACATCGACGAATACACGGCCGCGATTCTCGCGATGACGCTCAATCTCGGCGCGTACTCGGTCGAGATCGTGCGCGCGGGCGTCGCCGCCGTCCCGAACGGGCATCTGGAGGCGGCATCGGCGCTTGCGATGTCGCGCGCGCAGATGCTGCGCCATGTCGTGCTGCCGCAGGCGCTCGCCAAGGTGTTTCCCGCGCTCTCGAGCCAGATCGTGATCACGATGCTCGGTTCAGCGGTCGTGTCGCAGATCTCGGTGGCCGATCTGACCTATGCGGCGGGCTACATTCAGTCGCGCAACTTCCGTGCATTCGAGACGTATTTCGTCATCACGCTCGCGTATCTGGCGATGGCGCTGCTGCTGCGTGGCGCGCTCGGCACGATCGGGCGCCGCCTGTTCTCCCGCCGCGTACGAGGTGCACGATGACCGATTTCACGTTCGCGCAGATTCTCACGAACCTGTTGCTGGCCGCGCGCTGGACGATCGTGCTGTCGATCGTGTCGTTCGTGTCCGGCGGCCTCGTCGGCCTCGGGCTGCTCGTGATGCGCGTGTCGAGTTCGACGGTGCTGCGCGGCTGCGCGAAGCTGTACATCGAGGTATTCCAGGGCACCCCGTTGCTGATGCAACTGTTCATCGTGTTCTTCGGCCTGCCGCTCGTCGGGCTCGACGTTCCGCCGTGGGTCGCGGCCACGGCGGGGCTGACGTTCTTCACCAGCGCGTATCTCGCGGAAATCTGGCGCGGCTGCGTCGAGGCGGTGCCGAAAGGGCAGTGGGAGGCGTCGGCGAGCCTGGCCATGAGCTACGTCGAGCAGTTGCGTCATGTGATCCTCCCGCAGGCCGCCCGCATCGCGATCGCGCCGACGGTCGGCTTCGGCGTGCAGGCCGTGAAGGATACGGCACTGGTATCGATCATCGGCTTCACCGAGCTGACGAAGGTCGGCATCGCGATCTCGAACGCGACGTTCCGGCCGTTCGTCGTGTATGGCCTCGTCGCGCTGATCTATTTCGCGCTCTGTTATCCGCTTACCCGCTATGCGCGCACGTTGCAAAGGAGATGGCATGCCGCTCGTTGAAACCCGTGGTCTCGAAAAGAACTTCGGCACCCATCATGTGCTCAAGGGCATCGATTTCTCCGTCGAGCGCGGGCAGGTCGTATCGATCATCGGCCGCAGCGGTTCAGGCAAGAGCACGCTGCTGCGCACGCTCAACGGGCTCGAGAGCATCGACGCGGGCACGATCTCGATCGACGGCGAACGCGTCGACGCGCGGCACGCGGACCTGCGTGCGCTGCGGCTCAAGGTCGGGATGGTGTTCCAGCAATACAACCTGTTTCCGCATCTGAGCGCCGGGCAAAACGTGATGCTGGCGCAGTCCGTCGTGAAGAACACGCATCGCCAGCAGGCGCGCGCAATCGCGGAGCTGATGCTCGAACGCGTCGGCCTCGGCGACAAGTTCGACGCGTTCCCGGAGCAGCTGTCGGGCGGCCAGCAGCAGCGTGTCGCGATCGCGCGTGCGCTGGCGATGAAGCCGAGCGTGCTGCTGTGCGACGAAATCACGTCGGCGCTCGATCCCGAACTCGTCGGCGAGGTACTGGGCGTCGTCGAGCAACTCGCGCGCGAGGACATGACGCTGATCATGGTCACGCACGAGATGAACTTCGCGCGCGCGGTGAGCGACCGGATCGTCTTCATGCACCAGGGCAGGGTGTGGGAGAGCGGGACGGCCGAAGAGATCTTCGAGCGGCCGCAGACGGTGGAATTGGCGCGCTTTCTGGGCAGCGTGCGGAACACGGAAGCCGTTGCGCGCTGATCGGCCACGGCTGCGCGGTGCTTGCTGACATCGTCGCCCGGATCGCCGACAATCCGGCGTGTACGCCGCGCCCGCGTGCGCCGAGCTGCCCGAAAGAGTCCTCCATGTCCGGAATATCCACCAGGTCCGCCAGCCTCGACGATGCGCAGGCGATCGCCGATTTCCACGTCAAGGTCTGGCGGCATACCTATCGCGATCTTGCGCCGGCGCAGGCGCATGCCGCCCTCGACGAGCGCCATCGCGGCAGGACATGGCGGGAGAAGCTGGCGTCGAACGAGCGCGACCAGCTGGTGCTCGTGGCGCAAACCGGCGGCTGGATCGTCGGCATCGGCGCAGCCGGCGCGCCGTCGGAGCCGATTTTCGGCGGCCGTGGCGAAATCAAGTTCCTTTACGTCGATCCGCACTTCAAGCGCCGCGGCATCGGCCGCATGCTGCTTGCGCAACTCGCAACGCATCTGCAAGCGTTACGGTATCCGGGCGCCGCGTTGAGTGTCGTCAAGGGAAACGCGGCCGCGATCGCGTTTTACGAGGCGTTGAACGGCCGGTTCGCGGGCGAGTACGTCGATGCGGGACCGATCTGGCGATCGCAGAACATCGTCATGGTGTGGGACGACTTCGCGAGTCTCGTTTCCTGACGTCCAGCCCGATCGCAAGCAAGCGCGCGGATTACGCGATCCGCGCAATCCGCTGTCCGATGCGGCGCTGCTGGCGACGTCTCGTGCACTGGCGGGCATCGCGCTCGTCCCCACGCAGGTCGATGCGTTGAGCGACACGTGCCTGTCGCTGGAGCGGTTGCCGGACGCGCGGATGTTGAACGCGTTGCTCGCGGCCGATGAAGGCGATTCGCCTACCACGCCGAAATTTCGCACATAACGTCCCGTTTCCGGAAACGTTCCTTGTCGGTTCCGCACTAATTCACGCGCCGCGCTGGCCGTTATCGAGGCATCGGTCTCGCACGTGCCGCCTTCGATCGGCTGGACACGCATGCGTCGCATGCAACGGTTTCGTGCTCAACGCTTCCCTCATCATGTTCAGGAATTTCAGCATTCGCGTCCGGCTGGCGCTGGCGATGGGTTTTCTCGGCGTACTGCTCGTCGTCGGCGGCATCATCGGAGTGATTGGCGTGGCGATAAGCAACGACGATGTGAAGACGCTTTATTCCGACCGGCTCGCATCGTCGGAGGCGCTGGGGCAGGCGAATGTCGCGCTGTCGAGAACCCGCCTGTGGCTCTATCGCATCGCGCTCGATCCGAACAGTCCCGACGTGCCGCAGGAAACCGCGACATCCCGTGAACTGCTCGCCGCGTCGAAAAAGGCGTGGGACGCGTATCGCGCGCTGCGGCTCTCCGGCCCGGAGGAAGCGCGCCGCGCGGCCGACGCGAACACGAAGTTCAACGCGCTCGTCGAGAACGGTCTCGAACCGATGTTCAGCGCCATTGACGCGCGCGATCCCGTGAAAATCCCCGACGTGTGGCGGCACATACCGCCGTCGCTGTTCATCGACGTCTCCGACGCGATGGACGCGCTCGGCCGAATCCAGATGACGGCCTCTCGGGTCACGTTCGATGCCGCGCAGGCGCGTTTCCACTGGTTCGTCGGGATCGCGATCGCCGGCATCCTGGTCGCGCTCGGCGCAGCCGTACTCACGTGGTGGTCGCTTCAGCGCGCGATCGGTGCGCCGCTTGCGCACGCACTCGATCATTTCAGCGCGATTGCCGGCGGCGACCTGACGACGCGGATCGATGTCGATTCGACCGACGAGATGGGGCAACTGATGACCGGCCTGCGGGCAATGCAAGGCAAGCTGCTGCAGACGATTCGCGTGGTGCGGGAAGGCTCGCACTCCATCGAGACGGCCGCGCACGAGATCACGGCCGGCAACATGGACCTGTCGCAACGGACCGAAGAGCAGGCCGCGTCGCTGGAGGAAACGGCCGCCTCGATGGAGCAACTGACTTCGACGGTTCGCCAGAATGCCGAGAATGCGAAGCAGGCGAATCAGGTAGTGCAAGACGCGGCGTTGCTGACCGAAGAGGGCAATCAGGCGGCGCAGGAAGTCGTCGGCACGATGCGTGGCCTGTCGGATGCGTCGGGCAAGATCGCCGAAATCATCTCCGTCATCGAAGGCATCGCATTCCAGACCAACATCCTGTCGCTGAATGCGGCGGTCGAAGCTGCGCGGGCAGGCGAGCAGGGACGCGGTTTCGCGGTCGTCGCAGGCGAAGTGCGATCGCTCGCCCAACGCAGCGCCACGGCGTCCCGCGAGATCAAGGAACTGATCACGGATTCGCTGAAACGCGTCGAGACCGGTGCGCGACAAGTCGATCGCGCAACCGGGACGATGGCGGAGATCCTGACGTCCGTGCAACGCGTGCAAGTGCTGATGGGCGAGATTGCGGCCGCGTCCGACGAGCAGTCCAGAGGCATCGAGCAGGTCAATCAGGCGGTGACGCAAATGGATCAGGTGACCCAGCAAAACGCGGCGCTGGTTCAGCAGGCGTCGGCGGCCGCGCTGTCGCTGAAAGAGCAGGCGGGGCAGCTGGAGGCGACTGTTTCGGTCTTTCGGATCGGTTCCGCGCAGGCTGATTTGTGAATCCGGGCGGCCATCCCGATCCACATGGCCGATACTTGGCGAGCAGCCGTGCCCGAGGGGCACTTTCACGTGACAAGGTTCGGCAACCTGCGGATAGGGTGTCGCCCGGGATGACACGGCCGCGTTCAGCGAAATGCAAGTTGAAGAAACTGCCACCCATACCGACGTCAACCGATCGTGAGAGCCGCTCGTGGACGCGACAGCCGGAGACGTGACTGGCCTGGCCCCTGTTACCCGAGGCAGCCTATAATCGCTGTCAGCTTGTCCGGGAAATCGCGGTGACCAGAGTGAGGGGGTGTCCAAATGGGACAGTGCCGTCGCATCTATTCGCGCTTCGTGCTCACAGGCTCGATCGCCGGTCTGGCAATGCTGGCCGGCCCAGGCCACGTTCACGCCGAGGACAGTCCGTCGAGCTCGCCGATCGGTGCCAAGCCATCTGAAAGAAAGTTCAACGTCTATGCGGTGTATGGCGACGGACGCGCGACCGAGGGTGGCGACATGCATTGGCGCGCCTACGAAGTCGGCTTCGGCGACGTCTTGAATGACTACCTCTCGGTCTACCTCGCGTACGTGAACGAGGGGCATCCCCTGGATCACCACCGTGACGGCTTCGCCGCCCTGGGTTCGTTTCGTTGGCCGGTCGGCAACCGCGTGGCGCTGGAATTCTCGGCGGGACCGTATTTCAGCATGGACACGACGCATGTCGACAACGCGGTGCGCAACGACAAGCGCTGGGGTGTGCGTGCGTCGGCAGCGGTGCGGTATTACGTCGTTCCCAACCGCTTCTTCCTCAAGGTCCAGTACAACCACGTCCAGATGATTGGCGGATTCAATTCCGACGCGGTGCTCTTCGGCATCGGCTCGGATTTCGGCGGCGCTCCCGGCCCCGCGCTTTCGGACGGCAAGACGCAGGTTGGCGTTTGGGCGGGGACGTCGCAGACGAACCGTCCTCAAGTGCCGATCGAAAAAGGGTATATGGTCGAAGTCAAGCGGCCGCTCGGCAATGCGTGGGCCTATTCGGCGAGCTTCGTCTACGAAGGCAATAATGGCGTCGCCGGTCGACGAGGTGTGGCAGCGCAACTTTGGTACGTCGCATCGATCAGGAGCAAATGGACGCTGTCGGCAGGCGTCGGTCCGTATCTCTCGCGCGATCGGGACGAAGTCTCGAGCAAGACGAGACTCAATGCCCTGCTCAGCGCGCAGGTGAGCTATCAGGTCACGAACGATTGGGCTGCCAGCTTGCGCTTCAATCGTGTCGCAACGGGCAACGACAAGGATCAGGACATGTTCATGGTCGGCCTGGCACGCAATTTCTAATGGCTCGTTCTTGCGTGCAGGCTCGTGCTTTTTGGCGAGGTCACGGCCGACGGCTTCGCGCTGCTCGACGTGAATAGGCACGGCGAGGTGATCGTGTGGGCGCGCGAGCGCCGGTTAGTCGGTGAAACAAGCCGTCGCGGCAAGTGAGTCGCTTGATCGTCGGGGCGAGTTTCATGAAGGCGACATTATTAAGAGTTCTAACAAACTGATGCTGAATTAGAATTTCATCGTAGCTGGAATCCGGACTGATTCGCTTACTGACTCCCGGCGACCTTCACCAACGGTGAGGTTCGCGAGATGCCGGACCTTGGTCGGGCATCTCGTCCGAGTGTTTATCCTTCCTGTTTCACCGCGGTCGACATGTACTGCTCGCGGACTGCCAGTCCCCCGTATGGCAAGTGGGATGCGGTAACTGTCGCAACGTAATCCGAATAGGCATAGCTCACCCGTGCAACCGCCACGGGTTTGCCTATGAGCGATTCCAGCGTTGTATCTCCAGACACGGATGTTGGTGCTCCGAGCAAATTGCGCAGATTCTGGACGGCGATCTGCCAGCTCTGCCGTGTTTCATCAACGGACATGTCACGACGGTACACATTGATGGCCATCAGCGTGCGATCGGGCGCGAAGCTGAACCATATTTCGCTCACTGGTGGGCCATGCGAGCCGAGCGTCTCTGCAGGCACCCCACGGCAGCGCAGGTAGCGTAAGCCTCGGGACAATTCGAGACACTGCGCTTTGTCCCGAGACATTCTTTCCAACACGTCTGCTTCGGTACTGCGATCAAGCTGCAGGCCGAACGCAGGACGGTTAGGGGCCGCTGATACGCCCTTCTCCAGCAAAATGGCTTTGTTGCGAATCGACAGCACCGTTCGGGAATCGACGGAATCGACTGGGCACTTCACGCCAAGCTCAGTGAGGAGCCGTCGTCCCTGTGACGTGTGCAACCAGCCGATCCCGGCAACACTCACGAGGATTGACGCGGTGAACCAGGCAATCACGTGAGTTCTTCGCACCGCAGTCAGCCCGTGCATGATGTTGCAACCGTCGGGGGAAGATACACCGGGCCGCCGGGCGTGGCGTTGATCACGGTACTACGCAGGTTGAACAGGGTTGGTACCGCACTGAACTGGAACTTTGTGCCAACCGGGATGCCGGCTGAATTTTTCTCGGTGAGCGCGTACGTTCCGTTTGTCGTCGACGTCAGTGCTGCAAAGTCTGCGGACGAGAGTTTGCTTTGCAGCGTCGCGACGAGATCCACCATGAACTGGTCGAACACGCAGCCGGGAACGCCGACGTCGTTATGGGCAGCCGTCATGTCTTGGCACATCTCCGGCTGGGAGTCGATGTCTCCAGCGACCTTGACCGGGCCAGGGTAGGTGTACGGACCGCCGAGGAGCGATTCAAACTGCAGCGTCAGACATGCTTCAAGCCGTGCGGGGGTGTCATGGGCGGCACTGCTGTGGCTCGCATTCCCTGTTACAGCGGCAAAATAGGGCGCCTCGACCGGGTCCGCCAAAAGGCCTGCGACAGCTGCATTGACCACGCCGGCCACCACGCCGGGGGCCGCCGAATCACCTCCGAGCGCGGCCCAGATGGCCTGGTTCTCCGGGTGTTGCGCGACCGCTGGAGCAATGTCATCTCCGCCTCCGCAAGCGCTGAGCGCGAACAGCGCCGCTGCGGCAACTGCGATACCAATGGAACGCTTCATGAGTTGTCTCCTCTGGATGCCATCGCGACGCCATTTCCCGAGGTGGGACGCCAAGCACCTTGGCTGGATGGCACACGGATATACGGCAGCAAAGCGCGAACGGATGCAGTGACGTCCGCAGATGGACATCGTTTCGACACCCTTGCCGGTTCCCCGGCCGCAGATCTGGTCACGATGAAGTGTTCAACCGTGCATCCGCTGCGCGGTTCGACTCGTATCCCCGATTGCTTCCAGTCAACAGCGGCAAATTTCCCGGAGAACGCAAATGAAATCTTGCAGCAAAGCAAAACTGGGCAGCATGGCGCTCGCCCTTGCATTCGCAACGTGCATTTACGCGCAGGCCGCCGAGACAGGATCCATGTCGATGGAGCAGACGGTCGAGGTGGGCGGCGCTGCGATGTACCCGTCGAAGAACATCGTCGAAAACGCGGTGAATTCTCGTGATCACACGACGTTGGTCGCAGCGGTCAAGGCCGGGGGGCTGGTCGACACATTGTCGAGCAAAGGGCCCTTCACGGTATTTGCACCGACCAACGAGGCATTCGCCGCGTTGCCGGCTGGCACGGTGCAGACGTTATTGAAGCCGGAGAACAAGGGTGTGCTCGTCAAGGTGCTGACGTATCACGTCGTCCCCGGACGACTCACGGCACTCGACCTTGCCAAGGCGGTCGACCAAGGTGGCGGCAAGGCGACGCTGAAGACAGTCGAAGGTGATGCCCGGATCGTCAGCCGTGGCTCGAACGGGTTGGCCATCACCGACGACAAGGGTAACGTCGCGCACGTAACGATCGGCGATGTCATGCAGTCCAACGGCGTGATTCACGTGGTCGACTCCGTGCTGATGCCCTGATGCTTCAGCCTGTATCCGACAGAGAACGTGATGTGCGAAAGCGGGCGGCACGCTCTTGCACATCACATCGATCCCGGTGTGTCGTCGGGGCGCTTCTTTCGCACGGTCGAGCCCGAATGTTGTCGCCGACGATTCGTGCTCGATCCGAGCGATCGATCTTGCAGCGCGGTGCGCGTCACCGTGGTGGGATCGACGATACCGGCTTCGACGAGATCGACGAACTTGCCGGTGGCCGGGTTGTAGCCGACGTTGCCCGTGCCTTCCCGCACCTTCGCAATAACGACTGCGGGTCACTTCCTCTGGCTTTGCGTATCCAGGAGTTCGAACGAACTGAGCGCCCGCGCGCGTGCGAGCTGGTGATCCACGATCGGAAAGGGATAACTTGCGCCGAGACTAATGGATGCCTCTTGCAGCGCTTCAGTAGAAGCGGTCCATGGGCTGTGGACGGTTTCGGGGGGAAGTGCAGAGAGTTCGGGCACCCACCGCCGCGTGTATTCGCCTGTCGGATCGAATTTTTTCCCCTGCAAAACAGGATTGAAGATTCGAAAATACGGGGCTGCGTCGGCGCCGCTCCCTGAAACCCATTGCCACCCGGCGGGATTGCTTGCCTCATCCGCATCGACCAGCGTATCCCAGAACCAAGCTTCGCCCTCACGCCAATCGATGAGCAAGTGCTTCGTGAGAAATGACGCTGTCACCATGCGCACGCGGTTGTGCATCCAGCCAGTGTGCCAAAGCTCGCGCATGCCGGCGTCTACCAGCGGGTATCCTGTTTTTCCCATTTGCCACATGCGAAGCGCCTTTGCGTCGGTGCGCCACGGCATGGAGTCAAACTGAGGCCGAAAATTGAACTGATGGAGGGGTTTGCAGTGATAGAGAAGGTAATACGAGAATTCTCTCCATCCGAGCTCACTGAAGAACTTGTTCAACGACTCTTTTTGGGAATCGTCAATGCGAACAACTCGCCTGCTTCGCATTGCGTCTACCGCTGATAACGTCGCGTACCACACTTGACGAGCCGAGATGTTGCCAAAGCGAAGATAGGGAGAAAGCCGGCTCGTCGCTTGAGTGGCTGGAAAATCTCGTGCGGCGGCATAATCGGAAAACGAGTGTTCAATGAAGGCCTCAAGTTGATGTCCAGCCGCTTCCTCGCCGCATCGCCAGGTCGCACGCAGCCCCTCCGCCCAGTCAGGCGTTGAGGGCTGCAATGCAAGCTCGGCAAGCGTACAGACGTGTGCGCTGACGTTTTTGGAGACGGGAAAGAACGTGATCCGAGAGGGCGCCGATAGTGGACATGGCGGGGAAAAATTATCGCGCTGAGCGGCTCTCCAGTACGCGCTGAACACCTGGAACGGCAAGCCTTCGCGCGTGGTGACTGTCCAAGGTTCCCGCAAAAGATGGCCGTTGAATGTCGACACTTCGATTCCGCGGCCGATCAAGTCTTTCTTGATCGATGCATCTATTTCCGTTTGCGCTTTCGAGTAGCGGCGATTCCACAAAACCATTGCCGCCTGGGTCTCGACAGCGAGCCTCCTGATGGCTTCATGTTCGTTACCGCGAAGCACGATCAGCGAGCCCCCGAGAGCGGAAAGCGAGTCATCGAGTTTTCTCAAGGACTCGTGCAGCCACCACCGTTGCGCGCCACCCATGGGACGCCCGAGCTTCGGGGCAGGGTCGTATACGTAAACGCAAACAACAGGATGGCCGGTACTGACCGCATGAGAGAGTGCGGGATTGTCGCTGAGCCGTTGGTCATCACGAAACCATACGATCACGGGGCGGGATTGATATGGCAATTCGGAGTTTGTCATGTGCGTTGCCTGAGAAGGTACGTTGGCAATGTGAACGGGATCGGAGATGAAACGAGCTGGTGCGTTTCCGGCTCTATCGAGCCAATGTCTTTATTCGGCGCGGGCGTCATTCATGACGTCTCCGCCGGTTGCTGGCGGAGAAAGGGGCGTTACACCATCCCAATGGCGTGCAATCGCGAGCGCGGCAGGCAGGATGAACGCCCAGCCGGTTGCGATCACGACGAGCGCTGCAGTCGGATCTTTGAAATGAACGGCCCCCAACGCCGCACCTGCGCGAAAGGACGCCGGGCCCGCGAATGCGCCGACGAGCGCCGAGATGAGCGGTCGCTCCCGGAGCCAGTGCAGCAAAGTATTGAGTTGAATCGCGAACAGCGCCCACAACCCCGCAAGCCAGTACGGCGCTATTCCTTCGAGCAAAACGCCGTTCGGGTAAACAAGCAGGCCGGAATGTGCAACGGCGCTGTCCCATAACCATCCGGACACCGTGACCGTGAGGACAAGCCGCGCCTCGGATGACGGCCGACGCGCGAAGAGAAGATGGCCGACCGTCGCGATCAGCGCATAGGCGAATCCCCACGCGGCGCGTTGCGATGCGGCAGTCATCACGCATGCCAGCCATCCGATTTGGGTCGTCGCGAGATAGACGTACACGTGAGCGGCGCCCAGCGCTGGCGTGCTCGACGTTCCTTGATTCGTAGCACTTATCATGATCGTTCGCACGGGATCGGTAACGACATGGTCGCCACGCCGCGTGCCTCAGTGGTGCACATGCGTGCGCCGAGCAAAGCAATGCGTCGCCCTCGACAACGAGCGAAATCGATCCCGACGCCACGACGACATTGCATCTCGGGGAAAGTGGCAGGTGGAACGTTCATGGCAGACGGCTCTCAATGTAGTCGACGAGCGGAACCGTTTCCAGACGATAGCTTTGCAGGGAGCGATCGTCGGCATTCCGCGTTGACTCTCATCTCCAATACGACGCTGCATTGCGGACGGATGCACCTGCGAACGGAATATCTGGATGCCGTTAAGTGAGCGCCCGGTGGCCGGTACCGCTGTGGATTGCACGGCCGCTTACGATGTTGCCGCTGCAACGCATCGGGATAGCGCGCCTCATGTCGCGCAGCGTCGGGGTTTGAACCGGGCCGACGGGCCAACTGGTCGGCATCCGGGCAGGGCGCTCGAACGAGACGCTAGATCGCCTGAGCGTGCCGGCGCCAGAACGATGAACATCCGCTTGTGGCTCCTGGACGGGTGGTGTCGGCTGTCGTGCGATGCATGCATCCGCGGCTGCGCAAGTTCCGTAAATCCCCATACAAAGCAGCAAATGCGACCGGAATCGTCAGGTAAGGAGATTTGCATGAACATGAAAGCCGGACTGGCCGTCCTGTCGGTGCTGCTCGCGACCGGTTTCCTCTGCGCGTGTAGTCCGGTGCGGCTGCTGAATGCGCTAACGCCGAGGTACACATTCAGTCTTTTCGCAGATATCCCGTACGGCCCCGGCGAGCGTCAAGTGCTCGACGTCTACTTGCCCGCGCGCGTCTTGCATCACTGGCCGGCCGATGCGAATGCGGGCGCACCTGTGGTCGTGTTCTTTTACGGCGGAAGCTGGCAGTCCGGCGAGCGCAAGGACTACCTGTTCGTCGGAGAAGCACTGGCGTCGAGGGGTTTTGTTGCCGTCTTGCCCGACTACAGGACGTATCCGGCGACCACCTTTCCCGGTTTCGTCGACGATGCAGCGCAGGCGGTGGCGTGGGCACGCGAGCACGCAGTTGCGTTCGGCGGCGATCCGCGTCGCCTGTTTCTGATGGGGCACTCCGCGGGCGCACAGATTGCCGCATTGCTTGCGACCGACGGCCGCTATCTGGCGGCACAGGAGATGCAGAAGAGCGATATCGCCGGCGTGATTGGTCTGGCCGGCGCTTATGACTTCCTGCCGCTGCGTGATGCAACGCTTGAAAAGATATTCCCGCAGGAAGCGCGTGCGGCGAGCCAGCCGATTCGATTCATTCAGGGTACAGAGCCGCCGATGTGGCTGGCAGTCGCGGAGAACGACACGGTGGTCGAGCCCGGCAACACGTACCGCTTCGCGCGCGCATTGCAAGACATGGGCGACACCGTCGTGGTCATGCGTTACAGGAACGTGAGCCATGCGTCGATCGTCGGTGTTCTGGGCGCGCCGTTGAGAGGGGTGGCGTCAGTGCTCGACGATCTCTCCGCGTTCGCGGATCGCGTCGCGAACGCGTCGAATGCTCGATCCGCGACCGGGCAGCCGGCAACCGCTGCCGCGGTGGCTCGTTCTTCGGTTTCGGCTCGATGATCTAGGAAAGACCTGCGCTGAACGCGCAAGTGTGCTGGTCCTGGATCGACGGCTTGTCGTGCGGTCAGACAGAGCCGCCACGTCTACGCTCAACGACGAACGCGTCGCAAAAGGGCGGCACCCGTTGCCAGCACATTGCGCGCGCCGACGCGCTTGACACATGTGCCGCGCAGCATCGCCACCTATCGTCGTAGGCAGGTCGGAGCAGTCGGTGGCGCTTGCCGCGCTACAGCGCCTTCAGCTCCGGCGTCGTTCCGCCCAATCCCTCTTCGCGAAGAATGATGGCAAGCGCCGTCTCGAGCAATTCGGCCGCGCGGTTCGCTGCGTCTCCGAGGTGGCGGTGCAGCAGCGCATCGGCCGGCGATCGCGACACGCATTCGTCGCTGTATCGCTCGAACGCACCGAGCTGCATGATCAATTCGGAGAGGTGACGCGGACACTCGCATTTGACGGTGGTGGACAGGCCGCTGAGCGACGCGAGCGTCGCTTCGTCGAAGCGTCGCCGCGTGCGCAGCCAAAGCCCGCGATCCGCCTCATTCGAATCGCGCGCCTTGACGACGGCTTGCGCCAGTCTCGAAATGATGGATGCGGGGTTGGTCTGGCCTTCCGTCGACCGGAAAAGCTCGAACCCCGACAGACGCGCCAGCTCGACCGCCTCTGCGGTGCCGAACGCGTACACGACGGCCACGGCGTGCGCGTTGAGCTTTTGCGCCAAGGCAGCGAGCTGCGAAACGACATCCTCATGGAGCGACGTGGTCGTCGCGATGAGGGCGTCGACTGGCGTACTCGCATGCTCGCTCGCGTCGTCAATCGTGTCGATTCGTGCGGCGATCCGGATTCCCATTCGCTCTACCGCGGCTTCCGAAATCGGGAGCGCGCCGACGACCGCGAGGCTCACACCCGTCTCGGGAAACGCCGGGCCACGCGTATTCGTCACCGACAACGCCTCGAGCTCCTCGCGGCTCAGGCTGGCGATCGAGCCGATCGCGTGACCCTGATTGACGAGCGCTTTCAGCAAACGAATTCGCTGTACGTCGTCGTCCGAGTACATCCTTTGTCCGGACGGCGTTTTGGGCGGAGCAATCACGTCATAGCGCCTTTCCCAGATCCTCAGCGTTGCTGCCGGCATGCGCGCCAGACGCGCGGCCTCGCCGCTGCGATAGCGGTGAGGAGTATCGCGATCCTTGCGAGGGGGCATCGTTGCTCTCCTAAAGTCGACGTCCTGTTGTCTCAGGATTGTACGCAGTTTGCCTGAAATTTGAAGCAGGAAAGTGATTCAATATGCGGATTTTTGCCCAGAAAGCTGGTTCGCGAAGTGCGAGCCGACTAGAATGCTTCGGAGCGGTACCGCTCGGTGGCGCGAGGTCAGTCAGGACGCGCGCTGCTGGGCGTTGGGAGGGGACAAGGTGTTTCGTTCGACGCGCGATGACGCGGGCGTTTCCAGACAGCGCCGCCGACGGACGGGCGAGCGTGGTCGTGACGCGGCGACGGATTCTGGCGTGGGGCGTGCTGCGAGGTGGCAATGCAGGTGTCTCGACAACCCAGGCGGCGATCATCAATGGCGAAGCGTTCCATGAAGACTTTAAGGCTTGTCCTCGGCGACCAGCTGGACCCGAATCATTATTGGTTTTCCGATGTCCGGGCCGACACGATCTACGTGCTGATGGAAGTTCGGCAGGAGACCGACTACACGCTCCATCACGCTCAGAAGCTGATTGCCATCTTTGCGGCGATGCGTCGCTTCGCGAAACTGTTGCGCGATGCGGGCCATCGCGTGCACTACATCAAGATCGACGACCCGCTCAATCGCCAGGCCATTCCCGCCAACCTGGACCGTGTCGCCGAGCTTCACGGCGCAGCGTTCATCGAGTATCTGCTGCCGGACGAATGGCGTGTCGACCAGCAACTGAGCGCCTATGCGGCAGCTGCGAGCGTGCCGGTTCGCGCGGTCGATACCGGTCATTTCTACACGACGCGCGACGAGGTCGGGCGAGTGCTCGGAACGGGCCGATCATGGATCATGGATCGCTTCTACCGGAACATGCGCGTGCGGCATCGCGTATTGCTCGACGGGGAAGGGCGGCCGGCAGGCGGGCAGTGGAACTACGATGCCGATAACCGCCAGGCGTGGTCCGGCTCGCCTGCGGAACCGGCCGACTGGCGTCCGCATCACGATCATCGCGCGCTGTGGCGGCAGATCGTGGCGGCGGGCGTGCGCAGTTTCGGGGAGCCGTCGGCCGACGACTTCCGCTGGCCCGTCGATCGAGCCGAAGCGCTCGCCTGCCTCGACGCCTTCATCCGGCACGCACTGCCGTTTTTCGGGCAGTACCAGGACGCGATGCATGGGAGTGCTCGGCGACTGTTCCACTCGATGCTGTCGTTCGCGCTCAATGTGAAAATGTTGAATCCGCGCGAAGTCGTCGCGCGGGCCGAGCACGCGTATCGCAGTGGCGCGGCACCGCTTGCCGCGGTCGAAGGGTTCATCCGGCAGATACTGGGCTGGCGCGAGTTCGTGCGCGGTGTGTACTGGGCCCGCATGCCGGGCTATGAAAAAAGCAATGCGTTCGGTCATCGCCGGCCGTTGCCGCATTGGTTCTGGGATGGCCGCACGCGAATGGCCTGCATGTCGCATGCGTTGCGGCAGTCGCTCGAAGACGCGCATGCGCACCATATCCAGCGGCTGATGGTGATCGGCAACTTTGCGCTGCTGGCCGGGCTGGATCCGCACGCGGTGCATGAATGGTATCTCGGCGTCTATATCGATGCGTTCGAATGGGTCGAGATGCCAAACACGCTCGGCATGAGTCAATACGCCGACGGCGGCGCGATGGCAACCAAGCCCTACGTTTCCAGCGCCGCGTACATCCATCGGATGAGCAATTACTGCAAGGGCTGCGCATACGACCGCAATGCCCGAACCGGTGCGCGCGCATGCCCGTTCAACGCGTTGTACTGGGACTTTTTCGATCGGCACAGGGACGCGCTGCAACACAACCATCGGCTTGCGATGGTCTATCGACAACTCGCGCGTTTCGATAACGAGGCGCTCGACGCGATTCGCATGCAGGCGGACAGCGTCGTGCGGAATATCGAATCGCTGTAGGCCGTTCCGTCATCGGCCGCCTTGGTCGAAAACGGCGCGTGCGAAGCATGCGCGTGCGGCGTGGGTGCGTGATTCGCTTCGGATCGCCAATGATCTCCATTGTCTCGCGCAGCTGCAATCCTGCCGAGCGCCGACCTGCGCGTTCGCGAAGCGAAGCGGGTTCGAGTGTTCGACGTGGTTCGAACAGCGAGGCATCACGCGAGCGCAGCAACCCGCGCCTGCAAGCGAAGGCGCGCTCGGGTCGCCGCCATGACGCGGCGGCGAGCCGAGCGGTGCCGCTCAGCGCGTGATCAAGGTATCGGCCACCGCGCTGCCGAGGCCGGTGCCGCTGAGCCATGCGCCTTCGATCTTGCCGCCGCCCAGCCAGTCGCCGCACAGTCCGATGCGCGGCCCGGCCCGCCACGCAAATCGGCCGGGAGCCGCGACAGACGACGGCGCCAGCTCGGCATAGCGCCAGCGATGGGCGGTTGCCGTGTCGGCGGTGGCACCCACGATGTCGCGAAAGGCGTCCAGTAGCGTGCGCGTTATCCGCTCGGGCGATGCCTCCAGATGAGCCTGGCTCCACTCGGGCGTCGCGTGCAGCACCCAGGTGCTCACGCCAGTGCGCCCCGGCTTGGATGTGTCATGAGCGATCCAGCCGAGCGGACCGAAATTGACGAATGCGGCGTCGAAGCCCGGATCGGGCAAATGGCCGCACTGCGCCATCACTGCCCAGGCCGGGCGCATCTCGGTACGCTGTGCGATCACCGCGAGACCCGGTTCGGCGCGCCGCAGGAGCGGTACGGCCTGCGGCGCCGGGACTGCGACGATGACGACATCGTAATGCACGGCCAGCGCTCCCTGCTCGGCCGAGATCAGTCGCCAGCCCTGTTCGTCGTGCATCAACTCGGTGATCGTGGTCTTGAGCACCGTCTCGATTCCCGCCGACAGATGCCGCGCCGGTGCAGTCATGCCCGGCACGCCCACGTATCGCTGAGCCGGCGCGAGCAGTTCCCGCGGCCCGAGCGAGCCGATCGATGCGACGCGCGCGGCCCACGGGGCGGCTGCGCCGCTGGCGACCCATCGCGCGACTTCGGCGGCGAATGCCGGATGTTGCGCAGTGAAATACTGCGCGCCGTGATCGGCCTGCCAGCCGTCCGCGCGACGTGTACTCGTTCGCCCGCCCACGCCACGGCTTTTCTCGAACACCGTCACTCGATGACCCGCTTCAGCCAGGACGCGCGCGCAGGCCAGCCCGGCGATTCCCGCGCCGACGATCGCGATGGTGGCGGGTGAGTCGGAAAATGCAGTCGTCTGATTCATCTTAAAAAATGCAGAATAGTGCGCATATTTTGCGCGCTCACACCAGAATTCTACGTCATGCGAGCGCATTCGGCTGGATCCAGCGATCATTGACACGAATATTCTGAGTCATTCTCAATTTACGAGTCACAATATCGCTTCAATGTGCGCGAAAATGGCATAGAATGAAGTCCGTAAACAGCGGCATGACGCGGCCCGGTCGTGCATCGCGCGGCGGTCGTCGAGCGCCGCTCCGCGCATACAGGTGCCGGAGTCGCCGTACCGGAAGGATGCTCGCAACAGGAGTCACCATGGCTTTTGTCTGGATCTGCGGTGCAACGGGGGCCGTTGGCAGCGCACTCGTACGTCGTTTGAACGCCAAGGGCGTCTCAATCGTGGTCACCGCACGAAACGCCGATCGTCTCGGCGCCCTTGCCGAGACGATGTCGCGCGAGCGTGTGGTCGTTGCGCCCGCCGACGCGACTGACGCAGCAGCGCTCGATCGCGCGCTCGAGACGGGCATCGAGCGCTTCGGCGTGCCCGACGGGCTCGCGCATTGCGTCGGCTCGATCGTCGTCAAGCCGATGCATTCGACTTCGGATGCCGAACTGCACGACGCGTTCGCGGCGAATTACTTCTCGGCATGGAACGCATTGCGCGCGTTCGTACGCGTGTTGCTCGCCGCTCGGGCCGGGGGTAGTGCGGTGCTGTTCGGCAGTGTCGCTTCGAGAGCCGGCTTCCCGAACCATGAAGCCATCGCCAGCGCGAAAGCCGCGGTGGCCGCGCTCGCGCAGTCGGCGGCCGCCACCTACGCGGCGCGCGGGATTCGCGTCAACTGCATTCATCCCGGCCTGATCGCCTCGGCGATGTCCGCGCGTCTGACGAGTGCGCCGCAGGTCGCGAAGCGACTCGCGGACGCCAATCCGCTCGGACGGATCGGCGCCGGCGACGATCCCGCCGCGCTTGCGGCGTTCCTGTTGAGCGACGATGCATCTTGGGTGACCGGCCAGCAATTCGGCGTCGATGGCGGCCAGGGCGCGCTGATCGTTCCGCCGAGGCCATGACCATGCGTGCGGTCCTGCGTCGTTACCGCGTGCCCGCAGCGTTGGCGCTGGCTGGCCTCGCGCCGTTCATCTCGCTGTCGTGGCTGAGCATCCATGCGTCGGCCGCCAATGACGATTACGTGCGCGCACTGCTGAACTACGCCGCGTGTATCGCGTCGTTTGTCGGCGCCGTGCATTGGGGTATCGCACTGCGTGCAGCCGAATCGCCGCGACGCCAGCGTGTTCTCTACGGGTGGAGCGTGATTCCCGCATTGATGGCGTGGGCCGTGCTCATGGTGCCTGGCATCGGCGCGCAGCTCACGGGAATGGCGATCGTGCTCGTCGCCTGCGCGGCCGTCGACGGCGTCCTGTGGAGAAAGGCATTCATTCCGGCCTGGTATTTCGCGTTGCGGTGCCTGTTGACGAGTGTGGCAGGCCTGTCGCTGCTGGCCGCCACACCTTCGATGAACGGTTGATCCGGATCCTTCCATGACTACGTTCCGAACACCTCGCCAACCCGAATACCGGAACATCGGATTCGGCGATATCACGATGAAATATCGCATGCCCTTGGCGGCGATATTGTCGATCCTCCATCGAGTCAGCGGCGCGCTGCTGTTCCTGTTCCTGCCGTTCCTGCTGTTCCTCTTCGACCAGAGTCTCACCTCCGAGCTCAGCTTCGAAGTCTTCAAGGCTTTCCTCTCCAACATCGTCGTCAAGCTGATCGTCCTCGCGCTGTCCTGGGCGTTTCTCCACCATTTCTGCGCCGGCATTCGCCACCTGCTGATGGACGTCAACCACGACGCCGTCTCGAAGGAAGGCGGCAAGCGGACGGCCGTCGTCGTCTTTGTCGTCTCGATCGCGCTGACGATCGCCATGGCACTCAAACTGTTCGGAGCATTCTAAGAGACGGTTTCAAAATGGCCCCTTGGGGCTGTTAACTTTCGCGACGAGCTGTTAACCTCAGGCATCGGAACAACCGAGACTGAGGAGATGGGCAAGCCGAT
>NZ_LOWY01000031.1:0-1056 GCF_001524185.1 Burkholderia sp. FL-7-2-10-S1-D7
GCCGCGTTCGCACAGACAAGCGTGACGCTGTACGGCCGGATCGACGGCGGCGTCGAATACCTGAACCACATCGCGACGCCCAACGGCAGCTCGACGCGCTGGAGCGCGGAGGGCGGCGACTGGGGCACCAGCATGTTCGGCCTGAAAGGCGTCGAGGATCTCGGCGGCGGGATGTCGACGGTCTTCAACCTGGAAACCGCGTTTCAGGTGATGAACGGCACGACGGGCGGCGGACGCATGTGGTCGCGCCGCGCGTATGTCGGGCTGAAGAGCGACACGTGGGGACAGCTGCAGGCCGGCCGCAACCTGTTCATCGACAGTGATGGCGTGTGGGAATTCGATCCGTTCGTGCAGCAGGCGTTTTCGTCCGCATCGCTCGTGCGCGGCCGCAACTGGCAGCAGAGCAGCAACAACATCGAATATCACAGCCCGGTGATCGGCGGCTTCGACGTGCAGGCGCAATACGCGTTCGGCAACCAGTCGCGCGGCTTCAACTACGGCGCGGCCGACGACTTCGGCCGCTCGGACGGGATCATGATCTCGTACCACTCGCCGGTGCTCGACGTGCGCGGCATCTACGACGAACTGCGCGACAACAACGGCAAGTTCAGCAATATCTTCACCGCGTCACGCGAGTATTTCGTCGGCGCGAACGTGAAGGTGTCGAAGTTCAAGATCCAGGGCGCCTATACGCACTACCAGGCGCCGGACAGCCCGGCGGGCGTCGCCGATCGCGCCGATCACTACTGGCTCGGCGCGACCTACACGGCAACGCCGCAGTGGGCCGTGACGGGCGGCGGGTATTACGTGAAGGTGGGCGACGGCGGCGGCGATGCGTCGCACGATCCGTCGGGACACGCGATCATGTACGTGCTCGGTACGACGTACAACCTGTCGAAGCGCACGTTCTTGTACGGGACGGTCGCGTATGTGCGCAACGGCGGCAACTCGAACTTCTCGCTACTCGCGTCGCCGCGCGACGCGACGTCGGGCACGAGCCCGATGACGGGCGAGTCGCAGACGGGCGCGTATGTCGGGATGATGCATACGTTCTGA
>NZ_LOWY01000032.1:0-133197 GCF_001524185.1 Burkholderia sp. FL-7-2-10-S1-D7
ACCACCCACTACGTGTACGAGCCGGGCAGCTTCGTACCGGTAGCGCAGGCGGTGCGCGACGACGCCATCGAATTGCTGGACCAGCCCGAGTACGGCGATTACTACCGGCAGGATGATGACCCGCTGTGGTTGCCGCCGTCGCCAGTGCCGACGATCAACAGCCTGGCGTGGTACCAGTGCGACCACCTCGGCACGCCGCAGGAGCTGACTGATGAGCAGAGCGAGATTGCGTGGAGCGCGGAGTACCGCGCGTGGGGCGTTGCGCAGGAGGCCATACGGAAAGCATCCGGCAAAGCACCGATCGCCAATCCCATCCGCTTCCAGGGGCAGTACCATGACCATGAGACGGGGCTGCATTACAACCGGTATCGGTACTATGATCCGAGTAGCGGACGGTTCATCAGCAAGGACCTGATCGGGCTTGCCGGCGGATTAAACTCGTATCAATATGCCAATAACCCCATTCAATGGATTGATCCGCTTGGACTGGCCCGCATCTTTAAGAATGCGCCATATCACGGAAAAACTGACAATGCCATAAAGAGCAGAGCGCCAACTGACGGTCAAGCAGCACTTGATAACTCAGTTCAGGTAAAGCCAACAAATGAACGGAGAGTCGGCGTTGATGCTAACAATGGAGAGATTGTCGTCTTGGATCAAACCAGAGTGCATCCGAATGGGGATGAAGAGTTTCACGGCCACGTTCGCTGCTGGTGCGATTTACATAATGAACAGAAATCGGCTCTTCAAAAGGCTGGTAAAATATCCGTGAAAGGTAATATTATAAGGAGGTGATTATGGAAGCAACGCATGACAGGAAAGAGCTGGAAGAGTTACTTCAGTCTGGCGACATCACTACTGCGACGGAAACACTCATGTATATATGTTTCAATATTGATGATGCTGATTGGGTGCAAGATAGATGCGTAGAAATTATTGAGCGCAGGGGGGATTTAAACTTAAGAAAGTTGGCGATTACATGCATTGGGCATGTTGCCAGAATTCATTCCGTTATCAATAAAGCCAAAGTGATGCCAGTTCTAGAAAAGTGCCTCAAAGACCCTGCGTTGTCAGGAAGGGCTGAGGACGCTCTTCAAGACATTGAGATATTTATTAAGTAAGAACGGAGGACCACGGCCCTTCGTTTAGTCGGCGGTGATGGTCGGGTAGTAGACAGAAAATTTCTGAGTCGAGTGCTAATGATTTCCTTTTCTCAAGCCGTCAGCCTCAAAAACAGGGTTGCATCGGGCGATGTAGCCGAATGGTCGGGGTCGAAGCGCTGAACCCATCAGTCCGACGTGTCTCGAGCTGACGGGCTAGTCCTTCGTCAGGAATGGAAAGGGGCTGAATGCAGCGCACGGCGGGACACCTTTTTCCCGAGGCATCCCGCGCTTTGGCCGTGCCGAAATGCAGTTGGAACAGTTTCACTTAAGCCCCGCCCGGCGGGCGTTTGCGGGAATTTTATAGGACGTTAAGTGAAACTTCACGAACGGCTTTAAGCGAAACTATTCGAAGTTGCCACGGAAAAACCGCCCGCATACCCTCACTCCACCGTCACCGACTTGGCAAGATTCCTCGGCTTATCGATATCCGTCCCCCGCGCCAACGCCGCGTGATAAGCCAGCAACTGCATCGGCACCGTATGCAGAATTGGCGAAAGCGGCCCGTAGTACTCGTTAAGCCGAATCACCTCGATCCCGTCACCAGGCACCAACCCGCAGTCCACATCCGCGAACACGAAAAGCCTGCCGTTGCGCGCGCTGACCTCGTGCATGTTCGACCGGAGCTTTTCCAGAAGCACGTCATTCGGCGCCACGGCAATGACGGGCATTTCGTTACTCACCAACGCCAGCGGCCCATGCTTCAACTCCCCGGCAGGATAAGCCTCCGCGTGGATATACGAAATCTCCTTCATCTTCAGCGCGCCTTCGAGCGCGATCGGATAATGCATCCCGCGTCCGAGAAACAGCATGTTGTCGCGTCGCGCGAGCAGCTCCGACCAGCCCATGATTTGCGGCTCCAGCGCGAGCACCTTCGACATCGCATCGGGCAGATGCCGCAGCGCACGCAGATGCGCCTTCTCCTCGTCATCGCTCAATCGCCCGCGCACCTGCGCCAGTGACAAAGTCAGCAAGAACAGCGCCACGAGCTGCGTCGTAAAGGCCTTTGTCGAAGCCACCCCGATCTCGATCCCCGCACGCGTGACGAACTGCAGCACGCATTCGCGCATCAGCGCACTCGTCGCGACGTTGCAGATCGCGAGCGTATGCATCATCCCGCGCTGCTTCGCGACATGCACGGCGCCGAGCACGTCGGCCGTCTCGCCGCTCTGCGACACCGCGACGACCAGCGTGCGCGGATTCGGCACGCTGTCGCGATAGCGAAACTCGCTCGCGATCTCGACGCTCGCCGGCAGCTTTGCGATGCTCTCGAACCAGTATTTCGCGGTCAGCGCCGCGTGATAACTGCCGCCGCACGCGAGCAGCAACACCGAATCGATGTCGTTGAACACGCGCCACGCGCCGTCGCCGAACAGCTCGGGCATGATCGACCCGACATCGAGCAACGTATCGGCCACCGCCTGCGGCTGCTCGAAGATTTCCTTCTGCATGTAATAGCGATACGAGCCGAGGTCCGCCGCGCCGCTGTGCGCGGCTACCCGCTGCACTGCGCGCTCGACGCGCTGGCCGGCCGCATCGACGATCCAGTAGCGATGCAGCTGAATATCGGCGACATCGCCATTCTCGAGGTAAGCGATGCGATCGGTGATGCCCGACAACGCGATCGCATCCGACGCGAGGAAATTCTCGCCATCGCCGACACCGACGACGAGCGGCATCCCGTCGCGCGCACCGACGATCCGGTGCGGTTCGTCGCGGCACATCACCGCGATCGCATAGCTGCCGCGCAGCCGCGCGACCGCGCGGCGCACAGCGTCGAACAGGTCGCCGTCGTACAGGTGGTCGATCAGGTGCGCGATCGCTTCGCTGTCGGTCTGGCTCGCGAACACGTAACCGTGCGCCTGCAATTCCGCACGCAGTTGATCGCAGTTCTCGATGATGCCGTTGTGCGACAGTGCGATGCGCGCGTTGTCGTCGCTCGGCGAGAAGTGCGGATGCGCGTTGAGCGTGACGGGCGCGCCATGCGTTGCCCAGCGCGTATGCGCGATGCCGGTGTAGCCGGACAGCGCGTGCGCGGCGATCTCGCGCTGCAGGTTGGCGACGCGGTCGACGCTGCGCGCCCGTGCCAGCGCACGGTCGCGATAGACCACGACGCCGCACGAGTCGTAGCCGCGGTATTCGAGCCGCTTCAGCCCGTCGACGAGGTTCGGCAGGATGTCCCGCTGGGCCACCGCCCCGACAATTCCACACATATCGCGCTCCGTAAATGTCCTGTCTGGACCCGTGACAGCGATGGTAGAAGCGGCTGTGTGGAATTAAATTTCAAAATACACAAGAAAATGAAACAGATGAGACGTCGGCTATCATGTTGAAATTAAATTTCACGAACCTGACCGAAAGGAGCCGCCGATGGCTGGCATCACGCTCGACGATCTCGACCTGCGCATTCTCGCGATCCTGCAGGACAACGCATCGGTGTCGAACCTGCAACTCGCCGAGCGCGCGCTGTCGTCGCCGCCGACGTGCATGCGCCGCGTGCGGCGTTTGACGGAAGCGGGCGTGATCCGCCGCCAGGTCGCGGTGCTCGACCCGGTCGCGATCGGCACGCCCGTCACGGCGTTGATCGAGATCAGCCTCGACCGGCAGACGGCGGAAGACTACGACGCGTTCGAGGCCTACGTGTGCGCGGAGCCGGCGGTCACGCAGTGCTATCGCGTGTCGCCGGGGCCGGATTTCGTGGTGGTGGCCGATCTGGCCGACGTCGCCGAATACGACGCGTTCGCGCGGCGGCTGTTCACCGGCGCATCGAACGTCCGCAACGTGCGGACGTTCTTCTCGACGCATCGCGCGAAGTTCGAGGCGAACGCGCGGGTCACGCATGCGATGCGCAAGCGCGGCGACGCCTAGACCGCCCGACACACGTCGAACGGCACACGCGCGGTGTCAGAACGCGAACGTCTGCTGCATCCGATGGTGCTCGCCGCGCGCGAACGCGGCGCCTTCGAGCGACAACAATGCGCGTTTCCGATCGATGCCGCCTGCATAACCGGTCAGGCTGCCCGACGCGCCGATCACGCGATGGCACGGCACCATGATCGATACCGGGTTGCGGCCGACCGCGCCGCCGACGGCGCGCGCGGCGCTCATCGGCAGCCCGACGCGTTCGGTGATGTCGCCGTACGACACGAGCGTGCCGAACGGAATCGCGAGCAGTTCGTTCCACACGCTGCGCTGAAACGCGGTGCCGCGCAGATGAATGGGCACCGAGAAGGTTTCGCGCGTGCCGGCGAAATATTCGGCGACTTCGTCGGCAACCTTGCGCGCGAGCGGTGACGCGTTGCGTACGTCCGCATCGGGTGCGATCCCGAGCGACGGATAGTATTTCTGGCCGACGAAGAAGAGGCCCGTCAGGGCATCGTCTTCGATACGGATGGCGATGTCGCCCAGTGGGCTCGGAATCAGATGAGCGGGAGTCATCGCGAAGCTTCTCCATGAAGGCGCCACACATGCAGTGCGGCGACGCGCGCATGGCCGTGCGCATCGATGCGCTCGACGCCGTCGGCCCGCCGCTGCGCGAGCAGGCGGATCAATTCGGGCCATGCGAACGGCGGCCGGTACGGTAGCGGGAAGGTCATGTCGCCACTGGCGGATGCGCCGGCGCCCTTGCGCAGGCGCAGCGGATTGAGGCCGTCGCGCTGGCGGAACCAGCCGTCGAAGCGGCGGTTCCGCGAAAGCAGGGCGTCGTAGCGGGTGTCTGGATCGAGGCGCATGAGACGACTGTAAACCATCCGGGCTGCCGGCTCCGGCCGCAATCGGACATGTCGGACATGTGTATCGACGCGCCGGCTCGCGTCATGGCCCCCTTTTCGCACACGGGAAAATCCCGAAAAACGGTTAATGCCACGTTGCGAAGCAGTCGTCTTTTTTGCGCGGCCGGATTTGAGATGACTCATCGAAATCCCCGACTGACACGGCACCCGCCCAAGTCCTATCCTTTGAAAAACGTTTTCCAGAACTCGACGGACGAGCGGTCGCGCGACGCAAGGGGCGGGCCGCCGTCCGCTCCGGCGCCCGTCGCCGGTCACTGACAGACAACATCCAGCGGCGCGACGGGCGCGGCCGCGCATCGGAGACACTCATGCAATCTGCCGTCGTCGGCGCGGTGCGCGCGACCGCCAGCCGCTACCGCTGGACCGTCTGTGCGCTGCTGTTCTTCGCGACCGTCATCAACTACATGGATCGACAGATCCTCGGCCTGCTCGCGCCGATGCTTCAGCACGACATCGGCTGGAGCCAGGTGCAGTACGGTCGCATCGTGATGGCGTTTTCCGCGTTCTACGCGATCGGCCTGCTCGGCTTCGGGCGCATCGTCGACTGGCTCGGCACGCGCATCTCGTATGCGGCCGCGATGCTGGTGTGGAGCGTCGCGGCGATGCTGCACGCGGCGGTCGGCTCGGTGATGGGCTTCGCGGCCGTGCGCGCGCTGCTCGGGATCGGCGAGGGCGGCAACTTCCCGGCAGCGATCAAGACGACGGCCGAATGGTTTCCGCGTCGCGAGCGTGCGCTCGCCACCGGCATCTTCAACTCCGGCGCGAACATCGGCGCGGTGTTCGCGCCGGCGATCATCCCGGCGATCGCGGTGGCCTACGGATGGCGCGCGGCGTTCGTGATCATCGGCGCGATCGGCATCGTGTGGCTCGCGGTCTGGCTGGTGATGTATCGCACGGCCGACACGCGCGCGCTCGCCGCGGAATACGACGAGCCGCGCGACGAAGCCGAAGCGCTCGACGCGGCGAACGCGGATGCCGGTGCGCCGCGCTGGGGCGAACTGATCCGCAAGCGCGAGACGTGGGCGTTCCTGATCGGCAAGTTCCTGACCGACCCCGTGTGGTGGTTCTACCTGTTCTGGCTGCCGAAGTGGCTCAACGAGTCGCGCGGGATGGACATGCAGCATATCGGCCTGCCGCTCGTGTGCATCTATGCGCTGACGACGGTCGGCAGCATCGGCGGTGGCTGGCTGTCGTCGATGCTGTTGCGCGCGGGCTGGAGCGTGAACGGCGCGCGCAAGACGGCGATGCTGATCTGCGCCTGCTGCGTGCTGCCGATCGCGTTCGTGTCGCAGGTGCAGAGCCTGTGGGTCGCGGTGCTGATCGTCGGCCTCGCGGCCGCCGCGCACCAGGGCTGGTCGGCGAACCTGTTCACGACGGCGTCCGACCTGTTCCCGCGCCGCGCGGTCGCGTCGGTTGTCGGCATCGGCGGGATGGCCGGTTCGATCGGCGGCGTGCTGTTCTCGGAAGTGATCGGCCAGGTGCTGCAACGCACGGGCCACTACTGGGTGCTGTTCGCGATCGGCGCGCTGGCCTACCTGCTCGCGCTGGCGGTCATGCACGTGCTCACGCCGAAGATGAAGCCAGCGAAGCTCGACGCTTGATCGCGTGAGGGCAAACGAACGCGCCGCCCGGAGGCGGCGCGTTTTTATTTGCGATGCACAGCGGCGAAGTGACGAGGAAGTGACGACGAAGAGCCGACAGGCGGCGGACGCGACCGCACAATTCAACCGGCCGCGGCCGTCGACGCACGCATGATCAGTCGCGGCTCGAACGTCGAATAGCTGGCGTCGGTGCGCCCGGCGAGCGCGTCGATCAGTTTCTGCATCGCGAGCTCGCCCATGTTCTCGCTCTGGATGTCGATGGTGGTGAGCGCGGGTGCCGCGTATTCGCCGTACGGCACGTTGTCGACGCCGGCGACGGACACGTCCTGCGGCAGCCGGAACCCGAGCGACGCGGCTTCTTTCATGAAGCCGAGCGCGATCAGGTCGTTGTAGCAGATCACGGCTTGCGGACGGTTCGGGCCGAGCATCACGCGCGAGCATGCGCGCTCGCCGGCTTCGGCGGTCGGCGCATGCGCATCGTGCACGTCGAGCGTGAGCCCCGCTTCGGCGAGACAGTCGCGCGCGCCCTGGATCCGTTCGTCGTTGACGCGCGCGGGGCCGAAACCGAGGTACGCGATGCGCGTATGGCCAAGATTGAGCAGGTGGCGCGCGAGCATGTAGGTCGCGAGCCGGTTGTCGATGCCGACGCTCGGAATCGGCAGGCCGGGGCTGCGCCTGAGCAGCACGAGCGGCTTGTGCAGGTCGAGCATCCAGCCGGCCTGGTCGTCGGGCATCCGCGTGCTGACGATCAGCCCGTCGACGCGCTGCGCGAGCGCCTCGATCAGCGAGCGTTCGCGCGCCTGGTTCTCTTCGGTATCGACGAGCAGCAGCGTGTAGTCGTGCTGGAGCGCGACGCGGTTCGCGCCCTTGACGACGTTCGTGAAGTGCGGGTTGCTGATGTCGAGGATCACGAGGCCGATGGTGCGCGTGCGCCCGGTGATCATCGAGCGCGCGAGCGGGTTCGAACGGTAGCCGAGCCGCTCGATCGCTTCCTTGAGCCGCGCTTCGACGGTTGGCGAAAAGCGTTGCGTGCCGTTTACGTACTTGGATACCGTCGCGACCGACACACCGGCTTCCGCCGCCACGTCGCGGATCGTCGGGGAAACTTTTTTCATCGGAAGGGTAACGTTTTCGTTCGATTGCACCGGATTGTGGCAGAAAAAGCCGGTGTCCGGCCACCGACCGATATCGGGAAAGTTCGGATGGCTGCGAGCGGATCCGACCATTGACGTTCGGGTTTTGTCCCGCGTATAGTTGGAAAACGTTTTCCGATTCCGTTGGGTTCGGACGACGTCCAGCACACTTCAGAACAGATTCAAGGAGATTCGATGAACGCCACATCCACCGGCGCACGCAAGCCGTTCGGGCGCCTGCTGCTGACCGGCGCGGCCGGCAACCTTGGCCGTCAGGTGCGCGGCGCGCTGGCGAGCTGGGCCGACATCGTGCGCGTGAGCGACATCGCCGCGCTGGACGATGCGGCCCCGCACGAGGAAATCCGGGTCGTCGATCTGGCGGACCGGCCGGCGGTGATGGCGCTCGTCGACGGTGTCGACGCGATCGTCCACCTCGGCGGCATTTCGGTCGACGCGCCGTTCGACGATCTCGTCGATGCGAACATCACCGGCACGTACAACCTGTACGAAGCCGCACGCAAGCATGGCGTGAAGCGCGTCGTGTTCGCGAGCTCGAACCATGCGATCGGTTTTCATCCGGTCACGGAAGTGCTCGACGCCGATTCGCCGCTGCGCCCCGACAGCCTGTATGGCGTGACGAAGTGCTTCGGCGAATCGCTGTCGCGCTACTACTTCGATCGCTTCGGGATCGAGACGGTATGCCTGCGGATCGGTTCGTCGTTCGAAGTGCCGAAGAATCCGCGCATGCTCGTGACGTTCCTCAGCTATCGAGACTTCATCGAGCTGGTGCGCTGTTCGCTGCTGACGAACCGCGTCGGCCATGCGATCGTGTACGGCGCGTCGGACAACCCGGTGAAATGGTGGGACAACACGAAGGCGGGCTTCCTCGGCTTCCGCCCGCGCGACAGCTCCGAGCAGTTCGCCGGGTTGTTCCCGGTGACGGCGCCGACCGCCGACTACGACGATCCCGCGCAGCGGTTCCAGGGCGGCGGGTTCGTCGTTGGCGAGCCGATGGAGCGCAACGCGAAGTAAGGATCGCAGGCGCCGCCGGCGTCGCGGATCAGCGCAGGATGTCCGTCGCCTTGTGCCGTTCGTCCACGCCGTCGATCAGGATCAACGGGCCGCTCGCGTGCCGCGCGCGCAGCGGCTGGATCCGCCGGTAAGCATCCGATTCGTACCACGTGCGCGCTGTATCGAGATCGGGAAACGCGATCGCGATCAGGTCGCCGCGCCACACGCCTTCGCGCACGTCGGGCCGCGCGCCGTGAATCACGAAATGACCGTCGAACGGCGCGAGTGTGCCGTCGATGCGTTCGAGGTATTCGACGATGTCGTCGCACATTTCAACGTCGTGCAGGTGGGCGATGGCGTAAGCGGTCATGGCGGGCTCCGTGGCGTCGACGCGATGCGTCGATCGGTGAAGCCATGATCGACGCGCGGGCGGCGCGCGTCGATTACCTGCGACGTAAGCACATCCATGTGGCCGTGCGCGATGCCGGCCGCGCGTGGGCCGCGCATACCGCATACCGCGTGCCGCGTGCGGCACGTCACGGACATCGGGCGCGCGACGCACTCACGCGTGCTTGCGGATCGGCCGGGGATGCGGCACAGGTTCCGGCTCCGACTCGGCGGCTTCCTTGCACAGCTTGTCGAGCATGCGTTGCGCGGCGCCCGCGCAGTCCTCGCCGGCGGGCTTGTTCGCGATCTCGTCGATCAGCGCCTGCAGGTTGCGCCGGTTCTGCCCGAGCCGCTGTTCGAGCAGCGCGATTTCGTCGACCTTGTTCCGCAACGCCTGCAGCAGTTCGTCGCGCGGCCACGCGCCGAGATCGGGCGGCAGCACCGCGCGGATCTCGTCGAGCGCGAAGCCCGCGCGCTGCGCGCGGTCGATGATCGCGAGCCGCGTCAGCGCTTCCGGCCCGTATTCCCGATAGCCGTTCGCCTGCCGGCGCGCCGGCTCGAGCAAGCCGCTCGCTTCGTAGAAGCGGATGCGCGATGCCGCGATGCCGCTGGTTCGCGCCAGTTCGCCGATCTTCATCTTTGTGCTCCAGGGGGGGCTTGACCTTGAAGCTGACTTTAAAGTTATGGTTGGGCATCGTCAATCGAGGATGTCCACCATGAACCTGTTTGCGCCCCTCACACTGCCCAATGGCGCGGTGATCCCGAACCGGCTCGCCAAGGCCGCGATGGAAGAGAACATGGCCGATGCGGACCACGCGCCGTCCGACGCGTTGCTGCGCCTGTACCAGGCGTGGGCGGACGGCCGGGCGGGCCTGATCCTGACCGGCAACGTGATGGTGGACGGCCGCGCGATGACGGGGCCGAACGGCGTCGTGCTCGACAGCGACGCGCATCTCGACCGCTTTCGGCGGTGGGCGCAGGTCGCGCGCTCCGGCGGCGCGCACGTGTGGATGCAGATCAACCATCCGGGGCGCCAGATGCAGGCGGCGCTCGGCCAGACGACGCTCGCGCCGTCGGCCGTGCCGCTCGCGCTCGGCGCGCTGTCGAAGCAGTTCCCGGTGCCGAAGGAGATGACGGAAGCCGACATCGTCGACGTGCGGCAGCGCTTCGTGCGCGCCGCGCAGCTCGCCGAGCAAAGCGGCTTCACCGGCGTGCAGATCCACGCGGCGCACGGTTATCTGCTGAGCCAGTTCCTGTCGCCGCTGACGAACCGCCGGCAGGACGCGTGGGGCGGCAGCATCGAGCACCGCGCGCGGCTGCTGCTCGACATCGTGCGCGACGTGCGCGCGACGGTGTCGCCGGCGTTCGTCGTGTCGGTCAAGCTGAATTCGGCCGACTTCCAGCGCGGCGGCTTCAGCGCGGACGATGCGAAGCGCGTCGTCGAACTGTTGAATCCGCTCGGCGTCGATCTCGTCGAGCTGTCGGGCGGCAGCTACGAAGTGCCGGCGATGCAGGGCGAGGCGCGCGATGGGCGCACGCTGGCCCGCGAAGCGTATTTCCTCGAATTCGCACGGGGCATCACGGCCGTCGCGGCCATGCCGCTGATGGTCACGGGCGGAATCCGGCGCCGCGCGGTGGCCGAGCAGGTGGTCGCCAGCGGCGTGGCGATGGTCGGCATCGCGACCGCGCTGTCGATCGATCCGAACCTGCCGCGCGACTGGCAGGCCGGCAAGGACAGCGCGCCGGCGCTGCAGCCGATCCGCTGGAAGAACAAGGCGCTGGGTGCGCTGGCGAACATGGCCGTCGTGAAGTTCCAGCTCGCGCGGTTGAGTGTCGGGCGACGCACGCACCCGGGCGTGTCGCCGCTGCGCGCGCTGGTGTCGCAGCAACTCGCCGCGCAGTGCCAGACGCGGCGTTACCGCAAGTGGATGGCGGGGCGGGCGGCGCGCTAGCGGCGAAGGCGCCGGGTTGGGCTGCCCGATGCCCGCTCACACCGGATACGCATCGTCGACCTTGAGGTTCGCGAGCCGGAACAGCGTGCGCAGCGTCTGCGGATGAATGTCTCGGTGCGCGGCGAGCGACGTCAGCATGAAGTCGAGGACCTTCGCGTAGCGCAGCAGCACGAGGCAGCGCGCGAGATCCGCGTTGCCGCCGCGCATGCCTTCCGCGTAGCTGACCATCTGGGTCGACAGCGTGCGGGCCATCTCGAGTTCCATCTGCTGTTTTTCCGTCCACTCGGGCTGCGGCTGTTCGAGCAGTTTCGCGAGAAAGATCTGGAACGACGTATCGGATGAGTTGGGCAGCGCATCCATGAAGAGCCTCGTAACTTGCGTGGATCGTTTGGGCGCGTCCGATGGAGCGTCCCGATCCGGGTTCATGTCCGCGCCGATCGGCGGCGCGATTGTCATCCGACGGGAACGCACGTTCCGTACCAGCCCCGCGATCCAAGTGTTGAGGAATGTTGACGCTGGGCGCGGCAGCGGTCGTCGCGTCCCGCCGATACTGGCTTGCACGGAAAATCGAGAAGGGAGTCCATACGCTGCGCGCGATCGCGAGCGGCCGCGCGACAGGGACCGGACGAATGAAATGCTTCAACGATGTAACGTAACGCCGGGCTGAAACCGGCCGTGTGTTTCGGTCGGCGAATCGGGGAATGTCGTGTCTCGCGTGTGACGGTGCCGCTCCCGGCGCCGGCCGGAGGTCGGGGCGGTCTCGCGCCGCGAGCCGCGGCGTCATCCGCCTCACGATGAAGGCGCACGACGCACGCGCCGGATGTTTCATATCCGAGACGCCGTGTTCGCGGCACGCCGGCTGCATGCGCAACCCGTGGACGCGCGGCGCCCAACTGGCCCAGCGAATAACCGGACAACTGTCCATGGGCAGCCGCGCCGTGTTTGCGAACAATCATCGCATCATCTCCGCGAGGTTCGACATGAGCGTCCACGCCTTCTTCTCGGCCAATCTGCTGCTGGCCTACACGGCCTATTTCGTCGGTACGGCCAGCCCCGGCCCGAGCAATCTCGCGATCATGTCGGTCGCCGCGAACCACGGCCGCAAGGCGGCGCTCGTGTTCGCGCTCGGCGTCATCTCGGGCTCGATGTTCTGGGCGACGGTAGCCGCGCTGGGCGTGTTGGCGGCGCTGCTCGCCTGGTCGCAGCTGCTGGTCGCGATCAAGCTGTTCGGCGGCGTGTATCTGCTGTGGCTTGCGTTCAAGTCGGGCCGCACCGCGTGGTTGGCCAAGGCGGCCGCCACGCCGAAGGCGACGGCCGATCGGAAGCTGTCGCGCTTCTACGTGCGCGGCGCGATGCTTCATCTGACGAATCCGAAAGCGATCCTGGTGTGGGTGTCGATCGTCGCGCTGTCGTCGAACGGCGCGGGCGCGTCGCACGGCGCCGTCGTGCCGGGCTGCATCGCGATTGGATGCCTGGTGTTCGGCGGCTATGCGCTGGTGTTCTCGACGGACGGCGCACGCCGGCTGTACGTGCGCGGACGCCGCGCGATGGAAGCGTGTCTCGCCGTGGTGTTCGGCGTAGCCGGGATCCGGTTGCTGGCGTCGAACGTGTGAACGGACAACCCGCACGCGTCCAACCAGACACACGATCCGCCGCGCGAACACGCGGCGGATCGGCTTCGGCGCTTCAGATTCAGATTCAGAAAATGAAGCCCGTGTTGATGAACTTCGAGTAGTGATCCGACACGATCGAATCGAGCAGCTGCTTGCTGCCGTCGGTCTGCTTCGCCGCGACCATCGAGCGGATCGAGAACGCACGCAGCGCGTCGGTCACCGACAGCGTGCCTTCCGCCGAATCCTTGCGCCCCGCGAACGGGAACACGTCCGGCCCGCGCTGGCACTGGCAGTTGATGTTCACGCGGCACACCTGGTTGACGAGCGGATCGACGAGCGCGCCGATCTGCGCCGGATCGGAACCGAAGATGCTGACCTGCTGGCCGTGCTCCGACGTCGTCACGTAGTCGAGCGCGGTTTCCACGTCGTCGAACGGCGCGACCGGAATGATCGGCCCGAACTGTTCTTCGCGATACAGCTTCATCCCTTCGGACACCGGATACACGACGGCCGGGTAGAACAGCGTCTTGCTGAATTCGCCGCCCGAATGGTTGACGACCTGCGCGCCCTTGGCCTTCGCGTCGTCGATCGCGTCGGTCATGTACGCGGTGCGATGCATGCCCGGCAGCGGCGTGATGCTGACGCCTTTTTCCCAAGGCATGCCGATCTTCAGCTGTTCGAGCGCGGCGGTGAAGCGCTTCAGGAATTCGTCGACGATCGAGCGATGCACGAGCAGCATCTTCAGCGCGGTACAGCGCTGGCCATTGAACGACAGCGCGCCGAGCAGGCACTCCTTCACGGTGAGATCGAGATCGGCGTCGGGCAGCACGATCGCCGCGTTCTTCGCATCGAGGCCGAGGATCGCGCGCAGGCGGTGCGACTTCGGATGCTGCTTCTTCAGGTGATCGGCGACCTTGCTCGAGCCGATCAGCGCGAGCACGTTGATCTTGCCCGACGCGAGCATGTGCGGCACGACCACCGCGCCCGGCGCGTAGATCGTATTGATCACGCCTTTCGGGAACGCGTCGCGGAACGCCTCGAGCAGCGGCTCGAACAGCAGCGTGCCGTACTGCGGCGGCTTGAACACCACGGTGTTGCCCATCAGCAGCGCGGGGATCAGCGTCGCGAAGGTCTCGTTCAGCGGGTAGTTGTACGGCCCCATGCACAGCACGACGCCGAGCGGCGTGCGGCGGATCTGGCCGATCGTGCCTTCCGCGATCACGAAGCGCGAGTTCGCGTTGTCGAGCTCCTTCAGCGCGTCGATCGTCTGCGTCATGTACGTGACGGTGCGGTCGAACTCCTTCTGCGAATCGGCGAGGCTCTTGCCGATCTCCCACATGATCAGGTTCACGACCAGCTCGCGCTGCGCGACCATCCGCTTGATGAAGTCCTGCATGCACGCGATGCGCTGCTCGACCTTCATCGTCGGCCACTCGCCGCGGCCCGAGTCGTACGCGCGCACCGCGGCGTCGAGCGCCGCATCGCTTTCCGTCTCGCTCATCACCGGATAGCTGCCGATCTCCATCTGCGCGACGCTGCCGTCCGGCTGGCGCACGCACACGGGCGACAGCACGGTCTTGGTTGCGCCGTCCCACGGGCGCAACTCGCCGTCGACCAGCGACACGCGCTGGTGGATCGGCGCGGCGAGCCGGAACTCGGCGGGGATGTCTTGATAGGCGGGAAACAGCTGCTGCAGGGAGGCGGAATCGGGCATGACGGTCTCGTTTGACGGGGTGTCCGGGAAGGACGGGCGATGCGGAATCCTGAGCTGAACGATCCTCGAACCTGAATCGGCATCATGACGCGCGGATGAAGCGGCGTCACGCGGCGGCATGGCCGAAACGCGGAATGGAACCAGTTCCATTTAAAAGGAACGCCGAATCGATTGCAAGATTTGCCGAATGCGATCGCACGACACGTAAGCTATTTGAAGGAATGTGTCCGAATGGCGGGTATAAGTCGCCTGGTGCATGCGCAAACGTTTCACTTCGGCCGGATTGGGCGGATAATGGCTCGGCGCGGCGAAGAAAAAATTGCCCGGGAACCTGAGAGAAAACACACGCAGTGAAGAAAAGAGAGAAGGTCCGCCGCGCTGCCGAAGCGAGGTCGGCTGCCCGGAGCGCCGGGTCGGGGTTGCCCGCCCGGCGCGCACCGGACTTTCGCAGCCGGCCACCGGCATCCCCCGACCTCGCGATGCCTCGCGTTATTCGACGTCCTCGTCGTCTTCACCGTCCTCCATTTCGATTTCATCCCGCCCCGGCGCCGCATACGCGCTCGCCTGCTCCAGCAACCATGCGCGAAACGACTCCAGCGGCTTGCTGTGACTGAACTCCGTCGGATAAACGAGGTAGTACGCCGAATCGCCAACCGTCGCCGCGTCGCACGGCACGACGAGGCCGAGCTGCTGCAACTGCTCCTCGACGAAGAACTTCGGCACCAGCGCGATCCCGAGCCCGGCCGCGGCGGCGCTGATCAGCATCGTGTGCAACTCGTAGCGCACGCCCTGCATCGTGCGGATGTCCTCGATGCCGTGGGTCTCGAACCATTGCGCCCAGGCGCCGGGACGCGTGGTCGAGTGCAGCAGCGGATACGCGAGCAGATCCTCCACGCGTTCGACCGGCCCGTCGAGCAGCGCGGGCGAGCAGATCGGCACGACTTCCTCGCCGAACAGGTAATCGGACGACGTGCCGGGCCAGGTCGGCTTGCCGTAGTGGATCGCGGCTTCGAAGTGCGTGTCCTCGAACGAGAACAGGTCGGTGCGGCTGCCCATGTTCACGCGCACGTCCGGCGTGCGGTCATAGAAGCTCTTGATGCGCGGGATCAGCCAGTGCGACGCGAAGGTCGGCAGCACCGCAAGCTCCAGGTAGCCGCCGCCGCTGCCGTGCGCGATGATCGACAGCGTGTCGCGATCGAGCGCCTCCAGCGCGCGCCGCACCTGCGTGCCGTACAGTTTGCCGGCGCGCGTCAGCACGACGCGCTGTTTCACGCGCGCGAACAGCCGCACGCCGAGGCTCGCCTCGAGCGTCGCGATCTGCCGCGATACCGCGCTTTCGGTCAGGAACAGCTCCTTGGCCGCGTGCGTGAAGCTCTCGTGGCGCGCCGCGGCTTCGAAAGCCACGAGCGCACCCATGTTGGGGATCTTGAATTTGCGCATGATGCTCGTTTTGTCTGACGAACGGACCCGCCCGCGGCGGGCCGGAGGACGAGTGCGAGGACGACCGATAATTCCAAAAACTCATCACGTGTCAATTTAATCTCGCTTTACGCCCTGCTGCAACCCTTTGAATAATGCATCCCACGCAAGGCCAGGCGCCCGCTGGGCGGCCGGCCATTCGAGTTGCCGGCACGCTTGCCGGCGGTCCCCCGAACACGAGAATCCTGATGCGCAATCCGAATATCGAGAGCCTGCTGACGAAGCTGCTGGGACAGGCGAAGACCGACGCCCTGTTCGCGACCCTGAACATGCCGGCCATCCTCGACGAATGGGAACCCGACGTCGTCACGCGCGCGGAAATCGCGCAGGCGATGAACATGGCGCTGTTCGAAGGGCTGCTCGAACGTTCGGCGAACGGCCGCGCGTATACGGCCGACGCGATCGAAAACGGCGGCTCGGTCTACTTCGACCACGGCGCGCTGCGAACGGTGCGCTGGCCGCACACGGGCGCGCTGCCGCCGGGCGAAGCCGCGTTCACGCGCATCCTGCGTCCGCTCGGCTTTCGCCTGAACGGCCGTTATCCGCTCGACAAGCTCGGCATGACCGGCCGCGCGTATGCGCATGAAGACGCACCGGACGAGATCGCGCAGTTCTTCGTCAGCGAACTGCATCCGGAGCGCTTTTCCAAGGAATTTCAGCAGGCCGTGACGAACGTCGTGAGCTCGTCGCGTGATCCGCTGTCGCCGGCGTCCGTCGCGCTCCTGTGGGAGATCGAGCGCGAAGGCTGGCTCCCGCTCGACGCCGCGCATGCGCTGCTGCCGGAGATCGTCGGCGCATTCGCGCGCCAGCACGACCTGCCGAACGAACTCGACTACGAGACGCTGCTGCTCGAATCGGCCGAGATGGCGTGGATCGCGACCGAAGGCAACGCGTTCAACCATGCGACCGATCGCGTGGCCGACGTGTTCAAGCTATCCGACGACGAGAAGGCGAAGGGCCGGCCGATGAAGCCGGAAGTCGAGCGCTCGCGTTCGGGCCGCGTGTTCCAGACCGCCTATCGCGCGGACATCGTCGAGCGCGAATTCCGCACGCGCGACGGCGGGACCGTGAAACGCAACGTGCCGGGCTCGTTCTACGAGTTCATCACGCGCCGCCGCACGTTCGACCAGGCGGCGCGCCGCTGGGTGACGGACCTGCGTTTCGACGCGGGCAACGCGCAGGGCATCTTCAAGATGACGGCGAACGCGGCGAAGTAGACGCGACGCACGCAGACAAACGGGCCGGCGGCTGTCAACAGCCGCCGGCCCGTTTGCGTTGGATGGGCGGCGCGATCGTCAGAACAGGTGCGTGACCAGATAGAACAGCACCAGCACGCCGAGCGGTACGCCGAGCAGCCATGCGATCAGATATTTGCCCATGTCGTGGTCCTCCGCGTGGCCGCGATGCAGGACGCATCGCGGCGGGGTGAGGCGACGTCGCGTCAAAGCTCGCGATCGAATTCCTTCAACTGCTTCTCGGCTTCGTCGCGTGCGATCCCGTAACGCTCCTGGATCCTGCCGACCAGATAGTCGCGGTTGCCTTCGGCGACCGTGAGATCGTCGTCGGTCAGCTTGCCCCACTTGGCCTTCAGCTTGCCGGTCAACTGCTTCCATTGACCCTTGATCTTGTCTTCGTTCATGGTGTGCTCCTGGAGTAAGGGGAAAAAAGCGCGACGCTCGGCCGCGCAACTGTTCAGGCCTTCGCCTTCAGGCCGGATGCGTCGACGTGCTTCACGCCCTTGATCGAGCGCGTCACGGCGACGGCCTTCTTCACCGCGGTCTTCGACGGCAGCACGCCCGTCAACGTGACGACGCCATCGACCGTTTTCACATCGACGTGGATGCTTTTCACGCCATCCGTGGTCGCGAGTTCGCTCTTCACCTTGGTCGTGATCCACGTGTCGGTGACGGGCTGGTTCGATTCCGCCTTCATGCCGTCGTCGGTCGACGACGATGCCTGTGCATTCGTGAGCGGGGCGGCGCAAAGCAGGAACGCCGCGCTGACGGCGAGCAGCGCCGACAGGTTCGAGGTCTTGTTCATGGATGTGCTCCTTCGATTGACGTGGTGGATGGGGAATCGGCGCAGGTGCGCCGCGCGGTACCGCACAATCGGCGTGTCGTAGCCGGGCTCGCGCGGCGGAATGTCGGGGCGCGGCACGTCCGGCGGCAGCGGCACCGGCGGATCGGTGCCAGGCGCCGGTTCGGGCGGATGGTCCGGGGCCGGCTCGGGGCGCGTCGGATCGGGTGTCTGATGCAGCTTCATCAGGTGATCCTCCTCTTGCGGTATGAAATGGCGGCGCGCGGGCGCCGATGCACTACCAGCGTACCGGCTCGAATGCACGCGGACATCGCGCAAATTCACTGGATCGGCTAGTGCGTTTGCACGGGGACGGAACGAAGGCGCGGGAACGGTAAATGCGTCGTGATGCGCGCGACGCGGGATGATCGTCGCGCCGGCCGTGCCGCGCGCCGCTCGGTGGGGTGGCGCACGCAGGCGGCGCGGCGTGCGAATGTACTATTGCGCATGGTGCATCCGCGCCTGTCGATTGCATCGGCCGCACGCGATCATCGCGTGCACGCGCCAGCCGCCGCAGGTTTGCGCGTGTCGGCGCGGAGGCGACCGGCCCGTCAACCATGTCGACCATCTGGACCACCGATCAAATGGACGAACGAGTAAACGAACAGGCGCTCAAGTCGCATACCGACAGGCGCCAGCTGCACCAGATCATCGCGGGGCTCGCCGAGGGCGTGATCCTCATCGAACCCGACCAGCGCATCGTGTGGGCGAACGAGGCCGCGCTCGCGATGCACGGCGTCACCGAGCTCGACGCGCTCGGCGCGGACGTCACCGAGTATCGCGAGCGCTTCCGGCTTCGCTACCGGAACAATCATCCGGTGCGCGACGGCCACTATCCGATGGATCGCGTGATCGCGGGCGAGGAGTTCAGCGACGTGACCGTCGAAGTCGAATCGGCCGCCGACGAGAACGTGAGCTGGGTTCACCGCATCCGCAGCCTCGTGCTGACGAACGCGGCCGGCGAGCCCGACTGCCTCGCGCTCGTGCTGCACGACGCGACCGAATGGGCGAGCGCCGAGGACCGCTTCGAGCGCACGTTCAATGCGAACCCGGCGCCCGCCGTGATCTGCCGGCTCGACGACCTGCGCTACGTGAAGGTCAATCAAGGCTTCCTCGAGATGACGGGCCATGCGCGCGACGACGTGCTCGGCCGTTCCGTCTACGAACTCGACGTGCTCGAACAGGCCGAGCGGCGCGAACTCGCGATCGAGCGGCTGGGTGACGGCGCGACGATCCCGCAGATGGAGGCCGTGCTCAAGTGCGCGGACGGCGGCACGAAGGCGGTGGTGGTTGCCGGGCAGCCGATCGACATGAACGGCGAGGCGTGCATGCTGTTCACGTTCATGGATCTCGAGCCGCGCAAGCAGGCCGAGCTCGCGCTGCGGCAGAGCGAGGAGCGTTTCGCGAAGGCGTTCCGGATGGCGCCGGTCGCGACCGCGATCGTCACGGCCGGCCGTTTCGAGCTGCTCGACGTGAACGATGCGTTCGTCGGGATGGCCGGCCATGCGCGCGACGATCTGCTCGGCAAGTCCGCGGACGAGATCGGGCTGTGGGCCGACCGAGGAGCCTGGCAGCGCATCGACAGCCAGCTCGCGCGCGACGGCAACGTGCGCAACGCGGACGTGCAGATCCGCACGCGCGACGGCAACGTGCGCGATTGCGTCCTGTCGGCCGAGCCGGTCGCGATTCACGGGCAGGATTGCCTGCTGATCGCGCTGCTCGACATCAGCGACCGCAAGCGCACCGAGATGGAACTCGTCTATGCGATTGAGACCGCGATGCAGGACGCGTCGTGGTTCAGCCGCACGCTGATCGAAAAACTGGCGAACGTGCGGCGCGCGAATGCGCCGGACGCGGGCGCGCAGTTGTCGGACCTCACCGCGCGCGAGCGCAACGTGTTCGACCTGCTGTGTCACGGCCTCGCCGACAAGGAGATCGCCGCTCGCCTCGGGCTCGCGCCGAACACGGTGCGCAATCATGTCGCGACGATCTACGCGAAGCTGGACGTGCATAGCCGCGGCGAGGCGATCGTGTGGGCGCGCGAGCGGGGGATCGTCGGCGCGTCCGACGCGATCGGCGCGCGAGGCGACAAGGGTGCCGAGAAGGGTGCCGACAAGGGCGGCGCGAGCGGCAAGGACTGACGCCGGGCGTCGGGCCATCGGTGCGGATGCATCATGCAGGCTGGTGCATCCGCATCTGCCGCGCGCGGCGCGCGGCTGCGATCCTGTCCACTCGGCGGTGCGGCGCAGGCTGCCGTGCCGTCGGCTCTCTCTCCCCCAACTCATCGCAGGAGACGACCATGGACAGGAATCGCATCGAAGGCAAACTCAAACAAGTGAAGGGTTCGGTCAAGGAAGCGCTCGGCAAGGTGACGGGCGACCGCGAGACGGAAGCGGAAGGCGTGGCGGAACAGCAGGCCGGCAAGATCCAGGAGAAGGCTGGCGAGGCGGCCGATGCGGTGCGCAAGCACACGGGCACCGACAGGCATTGACCGGCCCCGGCGCCATCGACCGAACCGCGCGATGTGCCGAGCGTTGCCGCTGCCGATACGGTGATGATTCTTCATCGGCATTACCCGGCGCAGCCTCGGTGCAGCGGGGTTTGCGCGCACCCCACTGATATTTCCTCTCCCCGGCCCGCCGTCGCGCGGGCCGCGTGCCGTCGGTAGCATCGGCACTTGATGACAATTCCTCACAACATAGTTCCGATATTTCGTTTGCTGCACGCGTATTGGCTACCCACAATCGGTTCACCTCTTTCGCGCCGACAGGTTTCCCGGAGACGGAACCGCGAAGATCGACCGGCAAGTGACGCGCCATCGGCGCCAGGCCGGCGACAGAACAATCACCGGCACGCGGGAGGTCGCCGGCGCGCGATGATCGCGCGTCGCATCCCGACCCACAGAAGAAGGATTGGCTGATGACGTTCCGCATTCGTTCGCTTTCCGGTATTGCACTGACCGCCGCGATCCTCGCGTTCCAGACGGGCGCGGCCCACGCGCAGGAGACGGTCGTCAAGGTCGGCGTGGCCGTGCCGCTGACCGGCGGCGGCGCCGCATACGGCAAGGACATCGAGAACGGCGTGCGCATGGCCGTGGACGAGGCGAACGCCGCGCACACGACGATCGGCGGCAAGCCGGTGAAGTTCGTCGTCGCGTCGCAGGACGACCAGAGCGATCCGCGCATTGGCGTGCAGGCCGCGCAGCAGCTGACCGACGCGCAGGTGGCCGTCGTGATCGGCCACTTCAATTCCGGCACGACGCTGCCCGCGTCGAAGATCTACGCGAAGGCCGGCATTCCGATGATCACGCCGTCGGCGACCAATCCGGACATCACGCGCGCCGGGCTCGGCACCGTGTATCGCGTGATCGCGACCGACGCGCAGAACGCCGGCAACGCCGGTGCGTATGCGGCGAGTGTGACCAAGGCGAAGCGCATCGCGATCATCGACGACCGCACCGCGTTCGGCCAGGGCGAAGCCGACGAGTTCGAGAAGGCCGCGAAGGCGAACGGCGGCACGATCGTCGCGCGCGAATTCACGAACGACAAGGCCGTCGACTTTAGCGCGCAGCTCACGAAGATCAAGAGCACGAATGCCGACCTGGTGTTCTTCGGCGGCCTCGACGCGCAATCCGCGATGCTGGTCAAGCGCATGCGCCAGCTCGGCATCCGCGCGCAGTTCCTGGCCGGCGGCGGCGTGATGAACGCGAACTTCATCAAGCTCGCCGGCAACGCGGCCGAAGGCGCGGCCGTGTGGGAATACGGGCAGCCGCTCGCGCGTCTCGCGAAGGGCAAGCAGTTCGAAACGAAATTCCGGCAGAAGTACGGCGTCGACATGCTCGCTTATGCGCCGTTCGCGTACGACGCGACGTGGATCGCGATCAACGCGATGCAGAAGGCGAACTCGACGAAGCCGGCCGATTTCAACGGCGCGCTGAAGGGCACGCGCTACGACGGCATCACGGGCACGATCGCGTTCACGAACACGGGCGACCTGAAGAACCCGAGCTCGACGCTGTATGAAGTGAAGAACGCCGCGTGGCAGCCCGTCACCACGCAAACGGCGGACTGAATACCCGAACGCGCGCGGACTTTCGCGGCGATGCAGGACGTGCTGAAATAGCCGAAGCGACCGGATGCGGTCGCGGCGCACGTCCGGGCGATTCGCCGGGTGGTCCGCTCGCACGGCGCCGCGCGCGACGCGGCATGAACAACCTTCGGCGCGGCCGGCCGGCCGCGCCTTTCACGTGCAACTGGAGTCAGTCGTGAGTTCTCAAGTCGTCATCGTCGGCGGTGGTGTGATCGGCAGCTCGATCGCCTATTTCCTGCGTGCTACCGATCCGACGGTGTCCGTGACCGTCATCGAACGCGATCCCACCTATGCGAAGTCGTCGTCGGCGCTGTCGGCCGCGTCGATTCGCCAGCAGTTCTCGACGCCGCTGTCGATCGAGATGTCGCTGTTCGGGATCGACTTCCTGCGCACGATCGGCGAACGGCTCGAGGTCGACGGTACGCGGCCGTCGATCGATCTGCACGAAGGCGGTTATCTGTTTCTCGCGACGCCGGCGGGCGATGCGACGCTGCGCGAGAACCATGCGCTGCAGACGAAGCTCGGCGCCGATATCCTGCTGATGGATCGCGATGCGCTGCGCGCGAAGTTTCCCTGGCTGAACGTCGACGATCTCGTGTCGGGCTGCTATGGCGTGAGCGGCGAAGGGTGGTTCGACGGTTACGGGCTCGTGCAGGCGCTGCGCAAGAAGGCGCAGGCACTGGGCGCGCGGTATGTGCCGGCCGATGTGACCGGCGTCGTTCGCGACGGTCGCAAGGTCACGCACGTGGTGACGAACGACGGCGAGCGCTACGCATGCGACACGCTCGTCAACGCGGCCGGTGCGTGGACGCGCACGCTGTCGTCGATGATGGGCATCGACATCCCCGTGTATGCGCGGCGTCGCAGCATCTTCAACGTGTCGTCGCCGGCGAAGCTGACCGATTGCCCGCTGCTGATCGATCCGACGGGCGTGTATTTCCGGCCGGAAGGGCGCACGTACATCTGCGGAACATCGCCGAGCCCGGATCGCGATCCCGACGACCTGCCGCTCGACGAAGTCGATCACGACCTGTTCGACGAGGTGATCTGGCCGACGCTCGCGAATCGCGTGCCGGAGTTCGAAGCGCTGCGCGTGGAGAACTGCTGGTCCGGGTACTACGAGTACAACGTGTTCGATCACAACGCGATCATCGGATATCACCCCGAACTCGACAACGTGGTGTTCGCGAACGGGTATAGCGGGCACGGGCTGCAGCAAGGGCCCGCGACGGGGCGTGGAGTGAGTGAACTGATCCTGGGCGGGCGGTATGAATCGCTCGACCTGTCGTCGCTCGGCTGGGAGCGTGTGCTCGAAAACCGGCCGATCGTCGAAAAGAACGTCGTGTAGCGCGGCGTGACCGCCCGGTGTGGGGTGGGCGGGATTCTCCTTGTGTCTCAATCTGATTGGCCCGGCTTTGCCGGGCTTTTTTTCGGAGCGGGGATACAGGATGCGTCGCTCTCGCGCGCGCAACTCACGCCAGCAGGCACGCGATCAGTTCGTGGGTCGTGCGTACCTCGTATTTCCTCAACAAGCTCGCGCGATGAATATCGACCGTGCGCGGGCTGATGCTCAGTTCCTTGCCGATTTCCTTGCTGGTGAGCCCGTGAACCAGGAATGCCGCGACGTCGCGCTCGCGATCGGTCAAGGTGCTGGTGACGTCGGGATGCTTTGCGTTCTCCGACAGGTCGGTGAAGGTCCAGATGGCCAGCTCGAAGGGCCGCTTCGGGTTGTAGCCGAAGCCGCACACGGTGACCCAGAAATGACTGCCATCGACGCGACGCATGATGCGGTCGTCGCTGAACCCCGCATGTTTCGCGAGCAGCGGCGCGAGGCGGCGGCCCGTCGTCGCGAAGTCCTTCTGCTGCGGATACAGCTTCGCGAACGACTGGTCGATGATGTCGTCGCGGGTCGCCCGAAACAGTTGCAGCGCCTTCTCGTTGCAGTCGACCATGATGCGTTTCCTGGCGACGATGGCCGCGACGGGCAGATGCCTGAAGAGGTCTTCGTAGTCGAGGCTTGGCATCGTGTCGGTCATGGTCGGCATCTCGTCGACGGGTCCGAACCGTGTTCGGACCAAGGCTATCGGGCGGGTTCGCTCCCGTCGGATTGTAGCGCGTGCAACGGATTTGGCCCGACATGAAAGACACAGAAGTCGTGTCCTTCTCCCGCACACTGGACCTCCGAGGCATGCGCGCGCGGGCCCTTGCTCGCCGTGTCGAGCGCGGTGTCGTTGACCCAGTCCATCGCGCCGGCGAACCAGCCCGCGAACATGTAGCAGAGCTTGCCGTGCTTGTCGGGCTGCGCCAGCACGAACGACGAGTGGTGCAGATGGATGCGCGCATGCGACGTCGCCGGATCGGCTTCGGCGATGCTGAACACGCCCCAGCCGCGCTGCGAAAGCCGCTTCAGATAATGTTCGAACACGGCCATGCCGCCGATGCCGTGCTGCTTCGCTTCCTTGTCGCACCAGTGATGGGCGGACTTGTAGCCGGCCGTGTAGAGAATCGACGCGTAGGCTGCGCGGCCGAGCGCTTCCTCGACGGCGACATGATTGTTCGTGAAGAAGTGGCGCGGCACGTACAGCATCGGCAGCGCGTCGGTGGTCCAGACACCGGTGTCCGGATCGACGTCGATGGGCAATTGCGGTTGCATGGCGGGTGTGTAAGCGTCGTGCGATTCAGGCGTTCCAGACTTCGCCGAACACCCGCAGCCAGTTCTCGCCCATCACTTTCCGGATGCGCGATTCGCTCCAGCCGGCGCGTTGCATCGCGGCCGTGAGGTTCGGGAATTCGCCGATCGTTCGGATGCCTTCCGGATTGACGACCTTGCCGAAATCCGTCAGGCGACGATAGCGGCCCTTGTCGTGCGTGATCCAGTCGAAGAACTCGGTGCTGTAGCCCTGCGTGAAGTCCGTGCCGATACCGACCTTGTCTTCCCCGATCACGTCGATCACATATTCGATCGCTTCCAGATAATCGTCGATGGTAGCGTCGGCGCCGCGTCGCAGGAACGGCATGAACATCGTCACGCCCACGAAGCCGTTTGCTTCCGCGATCTCGCGCAGTTGATCGTCCGTCTTGTTGCGCGGATGCGCCTTCAGCGCGGACGGGCAGCAGTGCGAATAGGTGACCGGCTTCTTCGAACAGGCGATCGCGTCGGACGACGTCTTCGCGCCGACGTGCGAGAGATCCACCATGATGCCGACCCGGTTCATCTCCTGAATCACTTCGCGGCCGTATCCGGACAGCCCGCCGTCCGGTTCATAGGAACCCGTGCCGACGAGGTTCTGCGTGTTGTAGCAGAGCTGCACCACATTCACGCCGAGTTCCTTGAATATCTCGATATAGCCGAGGTTGTCCTCGAACGCATATGAGTTCTGGAAACCGAGAATGATGCCGGTCTTGTTCTCCCGCTTCGCGCGCACGATGTCGTCCGTCGTGCGCACGAGCGTGAGGATTTCGCCGTATTCGCGGATCTGCTGCTTCATTTCCGCGATGTTGTCGATCGTCTTCTGGAAGTCTTCCCACACGGAGACCGTGCAGTTGACGGCCGTGACGCCGCCCGCGCGCATGTCTTCGAACACCGAACGCTCGAATCGGGAAATGTTCAGGCCGTCGATGATGATGCTGGATTCGTGAAGGCTGGTCATGGTGTCTGTCGATGCGTTGGGTTCTTGCGGACAGGCTTCGGAAGCGGCGCCCGTGCTCAAACGGCGCCTTCGGCGCCGCGCTTGGCGGACCGTGCGGCGCCCGCGATCGCCGGACCAGCTTCCTCGAGTGCCGTCTTCGACGTTTCCGGCAGGGACAGGCCGCCGATCATCGCGAAGATCGACACGGCGATCAGGTAGTACGCGGGCGACAGGTTCGTGCCGGTCGCCGAGATCAGCCACGTGGCGACGAGCGGCGCGGTCCCGCCGAAGATCGTGTAGGCGAGGTTGTATGTGATCGCCGATGCCGTGTAGCGCGTTTTCGTCGCGAACACTTCCGACATCAGCGGTGCCGTCACCACGCCCGAGAACACCGCGCCGATCGCAAGCAGCGCGACGCCGATCAGCGATTGCGACAGCACGCCGGAGCCGCCGAGCGAGAACGCCGGATAAACCGACACGATGATGAAGATGCCGGTCGTGGCGATCGTCGCGCGGCGGCCGACGAGGTCGGAGAACAAGCCGGCGACCGGGCACAGGGCTGCGGCGAAGAAGAGCGCGAGCACCGTCACGAGAAGCGACGTGCCGCGAGACAAGTGCCCGGCCACTTGAAGGTAGGTCGCGAAATACGTCGTGAACGTATAGAACGACAGGGCCGTCACGGACACGAACGCGCCGAGCTTCAGGATATTCAACGACTGCGAATGCAGCGTTTCCATCAGCGGGGCATGCGCGATGTCGTGCTTGCCTTCGAGCGCCTGGAACGCGGGCGTTTCATTCAGGTTCACACGCAGGTAGACGCCGATGAGGCCGACCGGTGCCGCGATCAGGAACGGCACGCGCCAGCCCCATTCGACCATCGCCTGCGACGACAGCGACGATTCGAGCAGATAGGCCACCACCGCCGCGCAAGCGAACGACGAGAAGGTCGATACCGGCACGAAGCTGCCGAAGAACGCGCGGCGGCGGCGCGGTGCATGCTCCATCACGTACGCGCATGCGCCGGCGTATTCGCCGCCCGCGGAGAACCCCTGGACGCAGCGAATGATCGTGAGCAGCAACGGTGCCCAGTAGCCGATGCTCGCGTAGGTCGGGAGCAGGCCGATCAACGTCGTCGAGCCGGCCATCATCAGGATCGTCAGCGCCAGCGTGCGCTTGCGTCCGATCCGGTCGCCGATCACGCCAAAGACGAGGCCGCCCAGCGGGCGGAATGCGAAGGCCACCGCGAACACCGCGAAAGTCTTCAGGAGCCCGATCGTTGGGTCGCCGCTGGGGAAGAATTCGCGCGTCAGGATGGTGGCGAGAAAGCCGTATGCGGCGAAATCGAACCATTCGACGAAATTGCCTATCGACGCTGCGGCGATCACGCGTCGTAGCGTGCTGGTATCGACGTCCTGGGTGGTCATGGTCGTGTCCTCTTCGTGTGGGCGCTTGGATTCGCGTCGAAAACCATGGTAAGGAGGACAATTACCTAGGTCTATACGTGTCAATTACCTAGGTAATCAGGGCGGGCTGCGAGGCTGCCGACCATTGAACCGGGCAACCGGGGGTGCCGTTTTGACGGTGTTACCGTCCCGCGAGCATGGCGCTGCGTTGCAAAAGTCGGCGCGCGGCCGATGACGAGAATGGCGTCAGAACAGGCGTCCCGGAATGGCCGCCTTGACCGCGGCTTCAGTCTTGTTGGTCGCATTCAGCTTGCGCATCGCATTGACGAGGTGAAATTTCACGGTGCGCTCGTCGACATGCATGATCTTGCCGATCTCGACGTAGGTTTTCCCCGCAGCAGACCATTGCAGCGACTCGCGCTCGCGAGCCGTCATCTCGACGGCAACGTAGTTTTGACTCACATAGCGCTTGACCCACGGCTCAGGATCATTCGACTGCAGCATGAACTTCGGATTGGTCACCGGGAACGGAATGCGCAGGCCGAACGAACAATACTCGAATCCAAGTGCTCGTACATCGCACGCAGGCGTCTCGTCCGGCGTCATCGCGTTGACGGTGTCGCGGCGTGTGCGGGCCGGACGGCCGTGGACGAAACGCGGCTCCACCTCAAGCGCGGACGCCGCAGTCGTGCTTGGAATTCTGCGCAGACCCCGGCCACCCGTCTCGCATGCAGCCCTCAACGAACCGTCGCCTCGACGCACGCATCCCCGCCAACTTCCCGGCGCTCAGTCGCCAATACGGTGGCTGGTACATGCGGTCCCGGCACCCGGAATACGGCAACCCTGCGAATCAAATACAGCGTGATAAAGCTGACCGTCACCGCGATGCATTTCGCGGCGTTATTGCCGAGCAGTACCGAAGCAACGTGCACGATGCCCCCAGTTAGCACCGAACCGAACCCGCAGCTCGCCGCGAACAGCAGCGCTTCGCCGAGCTGCCGGCGGCCGGTCGTCTCCGAGCGGAATACGAAGCGGCGCGAAAGCGTGTAATTCGCGACGCCGCCGATCAGGTACGCCACCCACGCCGATATTCCGGCATCGATCTGCATGGCCGACGTGAGCGTGAGGAACAGAGACCAGTCGGCGACGAGCGACAGTGCGCTTACGACGAAATAGCTGGAAAACATCATGTCCGCCCCCACTGAACAGTGCGGGCCGGGACCGCGCGCAACCCCGATGCGGCGGCTTGCGGTTCGCTGCCACTCTCGTGATATTCCGCGTCCTCATTGACGGCCCAGACGTCGCGAAGCTTGTGCCCGGCGACGATGTTCTCGACGGTCAACATCGCGGTCATCATCGCGTGATCCTGATTGTTGTACTTGTGCATTCCGTTACGGCCGACGAGATGCAGGTTCGGATAGTGCTCAGCCAGATCCGCGCGGACCTGATCGACGATGTCGCGATATTCGTCGTCGTACACGGGGTATGCCTTCGGCTGACGAACGACGCGCGATCCGCGAATCTGGTCGCGCGTCGCAAGACCGATTTTCTCGAGTTCAACGATCGCGAGTTCGGTGATATCGGCATCGCTGCTTTCCCACATCGAATCGCCGTCGAAGCAAAAGTATTCGAGTCCGAGGCAACCGCCCGTCGCCGCGTCCGGCACCATCTCGGGCGACCACGACGCGAAATTCTGGATGCGCCCGACCTTGACGGACGGGTCGTGGATGTAGATCCAGTTGTCCGTGAATGTGGCGGGCCTATCGAGTATCAGTGCGACCGTGATGAAGTCTCGATACTGCAGCTTCGACGCCGCAGCCGCGGATGACGGAAGGGGCGAAATCGCGTTAAGCGTTTCACGCAGCGGCGCGGTGCACACCACGTCACGAGCGCTGATGCGATTGATCTGGCCGTCCTGGCCGAGGGTTTCGACGAGCCAGCGCTGCGCGCGGCAGTCGTATTGCATTGCGCCGGCGGCGTGTCCCATCATCAGTCGTCCGCCCTGATCCTGGAATTTCCGGGCGGCGGCTTCCCACAACATGCCGGGGCCGCGGCGCGGGTAATGGAAGGATTCGATCAGGGTCTTGACCTGGGTCTTGCGCGACCGGATGCCGAGTGAGCGCTTCACTGCACTGACGATGGCGGTAGACAGGCTCAGGCCCTTGATGCGTTGCGCGGCCCAGTCGGCCGAAATCTCGTCGCACGACATGCCCCAGACCTTTTCGGTATACGTCTTGAAGAAGATCGAGAAAAGTCGTTCTCCGAATTGATTGGCGACCCATTGATGAAAGGACTTCGGGTTCGGGCAAGGCTTGATGCGGGCTGCAAGGTACGAAAGCACGCAGCGAGTACTTTCCATGATGCCGAGATTGAGCAAGGCCTCGATTCCGTCGAGTGGGTAACGGTAGAACTTGTTTCGGTAAAAGATGCGCGAGCTGCGCGGGCGCTCGATGAAGTCGTCCGGCAGCAGTTCATGCCACAGTGCGACCACGTCCGCGGATTTGGAGAAGAAGCGGTGTCCCCCGATGTCGAAGCAGTGGCCGTTGAACCGTTCGGTACGACTGATGCCGCCGACGTACTGAGGATCCTTCTCGACGAGCGCGACCGACAGTTCGGTCTGCTTGGTCAGCAGATAGCCGGCGGTGAGGCCGCCCGGCCCCGCGCCGATGATGAGTACGTCAACCGATTGATCCATGTTGTCACCCCGAGTCTTAGGTCGCTGGTCCATTGACTTTCGTATCGGCCGCGCCAGCTGGACGGCAAACTGTCATGTCGAATCGATGATTGGGATTTCCCGTTCAAACGTCGTGTGCTGGCGCGGAGCGAGATGGGGATGCATCGCCTCGAGCGGCAGTTGGCGGTCGCGCGGGCCCCGCGGTGATCTTGTTGGTTCGTTCCGTGCTCACGAATGGCGCGTTCTGAGCCGCGGCAGTCGTCCTGATGCTGCGGCAGTCGTACAGCCAGACAGTGTTGTTGGGTTCGGGTGACCAGGCGTAGCGGGTCACCAGCTCCGGGTAGCGTTGATGCGACACGATGAAATCCAGCATCGGGTCTGCACAGATGTGCTGGATGCCCGCTCGGGTCAGCGGAACGTATTCATACTTGGACACGAAAACGGTCGATTTTTTTTCCGTGTCGTTGTCGCCGCGTGGTCGCGCGGCATACGGGTCTTGCTTGATCAGTTCGACCCGCCGTACGGCCTCGAAGGTAGTCCGGCGATGGAAGATCAGACCCGCAGCCTGTGTCGACGAGAAATAGCTCGACGTCTTCATCATCAGCCACGGATAGACGACTTCGTCCGCCGGGCCGTCCCAATAGACGATGTCGCCGCGTGCGACGGTACCTTCGAATGGCGCGAGGTCCGCGCGGTCGGCGCGGGCTTCCATGATCTTGGCCGGTTCCGAGCGCTGGTCGATATTGACAAGTCCGTAGCCGGCGAACGCGGCCAGCATGACGGGCAGACCGATGACCGCGATGCGTTTGCGCGACAGATTGAGCATGGCGAACAACGCGACCAGTGTGACGGCCAGGTGCGTGTGAATCAGCGTTTCGAGCCACGGGATGTCGAGCATCACGCTGCCGGTCGGATATGCGACGCGACCGACCTGATACGCGCACTGGAAGACGATCCAGACCGTCGCGGCGACGAGCGTCGTGCCGATCCACGTATAGCGAAGTGCCGGGGCGAGGTCGCTAAGAAGTGCCCGCGGAGCGCCGGGTGCCGGCCGTCCGGCCGCCGCGTTGTGCGCCACGGAGATTGTCAGCGCGATGATTCCACCGCCGACGTCGAGCAGTAGCCAGCAAATCGCGAACAACCAGATCAGCGTCGGCTGCGTGTGACACTCGCGCCGCACGAGCAATATGGCCGCAGGCCATTGCATCAACGTCAGCAACCACAGCGCGCGCCAGGGCTGGAGCTGTATCCAGACCGCGTCCTGTCCGGTCAAGTCCGCGATCGTGGTTAGCGCGACACCGGCAACACCGATCAGCGTGAGGTTCGACCACAGCGTCCGGTGATCCTGAATTTGGGTCGCACATAGCGTGGCAGGAAGTGCGATCGCCCAACACACCTTGCTCCACACAGTGAGCGACCATAAGGTCGGGAACAGGAATGGCGCGTTGTAGCGCGCGATCGACCGCCATTCCGGATCGAACGGATACAGGTGCAGCGCCTTGAACGGCGGCATCTCGACGACGGCGAAAGCGATCAGCGCGAGCGGCAATAGACGCCACCACTTCGCCCGTGGCATCCGGCCGAGTACGACGAAGACAAACGAAGCGCCGCCGATCAGCGGATGAACGGCAGTTGCGACGATTGTCAGCGCAATGGCAATGCGATATCGGCGCTCGAGCATCGACGCAAGCGCCCACAGGCCAAGCGCTTCGGCGGGAAGCCGGGCGGTGAGAAAGCCTTCGTCGTACGAGAAGATCAACCCGGCGCCGTAATCGGACGGCATGCAGGCAACGAAGAACAATGAGAGCCAATGCCATGGTTCGGGCAGCAGCTTCTTTGTCAGGCGCCACATGCCGCTCCACCAGAGTGCCTGCGCTGCGATCAGGCACGCGAGATTGCTCGCGCGGAGCCCGAACGCTGAGACCAGTTTCGCGAAGATTCGACCATAAATCGTCCAGCGATCCTGGGAGCCATATTCAAAGAACAGGTCGTGCGCAAAATTCTCGGGATGAGCGTGATAGAGCGCCTGCGCGGTATACAGGATCGCGTCGTGTCGAATGCCTGTATAAGGGTGAGTTATCAGGAACAGAACGACCAGCGAAAGCGCAAGTGCGATGACCGAATAAGGTCGTTTCTCAGTCCGATTCATGAGTGAATGGAAGACTTTTATCGACGATATTTCATGAGCCCGGCAATCCGTACGCGGCGGAGCGAACCGTGGGGTTCAGGCTTCGCTGACGGCGGCGGGTACATCCTGACGGTCCGGCCTTTCGGTGAATGGCCGGGCGGCGCTCAGGGCGTGCGTTGCGGCTTGCAGTCCATAGCCCGCGATACGCGGGTGCTCATGCCGACGAAGCGAGAGGCGGCATGGTGCGGTCGTGCGCGCACAGACTTCCGCGGTTTCCGATTCGGCGCGGATGCCTGTCGGATGTCCGGCAGCTGCCGTAGACCGCTCCCGGTGCGATCGTTGCTGCGCCACTGCTCTTCCCCGACGACGCCGCGATCGAAATGATGATGCTTGTTCTCATCGTGTCCCCCGATGCGTCCTGCACCGAAAAAAGCGCCTTTACGGGTGCGTCGAACGCGGACTCTGTAGAAATTTTTAGTCAAGCGCCGGGACGTGTGGCCCAGCGCGTATGACGCGAACGCACGGAGCGTGCCACGGCGTTCGGCGCGCGCTTTCCAGGCTGATGAGGCGGCATCGATGCAAGCCGAGGTACCGGTTGTCGTGCGAAATGTGTCAGTCTTGAAACCGCCGGATCGGCTCGGCAGTCCATCGCGGCGCGGTTGAACGTGGACGGCGGGCACATCACGATCGATTTCAATTTCGAAGCAGCGGCCGGCGAGCAATGGCGAGACCCTCCGCCGGCGAGCGAGTCCTCGGTGTCGGACAGGCAACCAGGCACTCGCCGACTGCGTGCATGGTGGGAATCAGCGGTCTTGTCGGCGCATGTGCGCATGGGGTGCGTCCGGACAACCGGAACGTGCGCAATGTTTCAGATTTGAAACGTTGCTTTGGAAGATGCCCTAGCGATCACGCTGGGCCAAAAGTCGGCAACAGGTCGAGAACCGCCGGTCATCTCGACCACATGGTCCACACAGGCGCATGCAGTCGCACCGCCGGAAAGCACCGGCCTGCTGCCGCCAATTGATGACCAAACCGCAAGACCTAGTGCATAGATATCGTTTGCCGCGGCGTTAATGACTATCGACAATCGTGGCTCGAATTCCCGCCGTTGCGCCAGAAGCGCGCGTTGGCGGGCGGCCCCTGTCGGCTATCCCGGCCGTCGCCGCCACCCAGATCACGACGACATGTACGCGTTCACGCCCTCATTCCAGAATCCCGCCGGTTCGCCGATCCGCGAGCTGTTCAAGTACCTCTCCGAGCCGGGGATGATTTCGTTCGCCGGCGGCTACCCGGCCAGCGACCTGTTCGACGTCGACGGCCTGAACACGGCTGCCGAACGCGCGTACGCGCAGCCGGTCCGCTGCCTGCAATACGGCCCGACCGACGGCCTCGCCGAACTGAAGGAGCAACTGATCGCGTTGATGGCGCGCCGCAACGTGACGTGCACGCCGGCCGAACTGCTCGTCACGACCGGCTCGCAACAGGGCCTCGATCTGCTGCTGCGCGTGATGGTCGCCCCGGGCGACGTCGTGTTGACCGAACAACCGGCGTATCCGGCGACGCTGTCGGCGATGCGTCTGCAACAGGCGCGTATCGTGACGATCCCCGTCGACGGCGATGGCCTCGACGCCGACCGCCTCGCGTCGCAACTCGCATCCGGCGCGATCGTGCAGCCGAAGCTGCTCTATACGGTGCCGACCTTCGCGAATCCGACCGGCGCGACGCTTGCGCGCGAACGCCGCCTGCAGCTGCTGCGTCTCGCGGTGCAATACCGTTTCCTGATCGTCGAGGACGATCCCTACGGCGACCTGCGTTTCGCGGGAGAACCGGTGCCGTCGATGCTCGCGCTCGCGAACGAAGTCGAAGGCGCGCGCGACTGGATCGTGCACTTCGCAAGCTTGTCGAAAATCGTCGCGCCGGGGTTGCGCGTGGGCTGGACGATCGCGCCGGCCGAAATCGCGCGGCGCTGCGTGATCGCGAAGCAGACGGTCGACCTGTGCAGCGCGCCGTGGACGCAAGCCACCGCCGCCGAGTATCTCGCCGCCGGCGCGCTCGAGCGTCATCTGCCGCGCATCACGGCGGCTTACAAGCGCAAGTGCGATGCGATGTGCGACGCGCTGCACGACGGCTTCGGCGATGCGATCACGTTCCATCGACCCGAAGGCGGGATGTTCGTGTGGGCGCGGATCGGCGCGGTGTCGTCGGACGTGCTGCTGCAACAGGCGATCGCGAACAAGGTCGTGTTCGTGCCGGGCAAGGCGTTCTTCGCGGACAACGTCGACGCCGCTTCGCTGCGGCTGTCGTTCGCCGCGCCCGACGTCGACGCGATCCGGGAAGGCGTGGCGCGCCTCGTGCGCGCGTATGGTGCGGCCCTGGCCGCGTGAGGAGGAGAGACACATGAGCATCGTCGTCAACGACACCGCGCGGATGGACGAACCGCCGCGCATGCCCGGTATCCGTCCCGTCGAACACAAGTCGTCGCAGATCAGCGCGGGTCCGCAGTACGTCGCCGACGTGCTCGGCCGCTTCGGCGCGGATTCGACCGACACGCGCGACGCCGCACCGGTCGTCCTCGGCTACAACTGAACCGCATGGCGGGGGCCTGCAACGCAATCCCGCCGCCGAAACGATTAAGCTGGCGTGATCGAACCACGCAGGATCGCCAGGTCATCATGTCCGACATCGATATCGAATCGCTCACGGAAACGTACGACCGCCTCTGGTCGTGCCTCGAGTCCGGCGTCGGCGCACAGCGCTCGCCGTTCACCATGGTGCAGGCCGCGACGCTCGGCCTCGACGGCGCGCCGAAGGTGCGCACGATCGTGCTGCGGCAGGTGAGCCGCGCCGATCATCGGCTGTCGTTCCATACCGATGCGCGCTCGGAGAAGGTCGTGGAGCTGCGCCGCGATCCGCGTATCGCGATCGTCGCGAACGATCTCGAGTCACTCGTGCAGATTCGCGCGGAAGGCGTTGCGATGATTTGCGACGACGAAGCACAACGTCGCGCGGTCTGGCAATCGAGCCGCCCGCATACGCTGCTGCTGTATCGTGCACCGCTGCGCCCGGGCACGCCGATCGAGTCGCCGGAAGAAGCGCACGTCACCGCAAACCCGGGCCCGGACACGGCGACGACCGACGACGGCTACCGGAACTTCTGCCTGCTCCACGTCACGGTGACGCGCATCGACTGGCTCGACCTCGCCCGCGACGGCCATCGTCGCGCGGTGTTCGACGTGAGCGACGACGGCTACGAAGGCCGCTGGATCGCGCCCTGACGGCGCGGTCGCGTCCCGGCTACAAACGCGTACAAACCAGACACATCCCCGATACGTCAGACCTTTCAAATGGGCAACGCCGCGCAACCGGCGCCCGCCCGAATGAAAGCGAAGGCGCGCCCCGCCGCGCGGCATGTTCACTTTCCACTTCACGAAAGGAGATGCCGAACGATGTCTTCCACACAGTTTTCCCCGATGCGTCGCCACCTGCTGGCCACTTCCGTGGCCGCCGGGGTATCCGCGATGCTGCCCACCGCGCTGCAGGCGGCAACCGCCGGCGACCGCATACGTCCGTTTACCGCACATATCCCCGATGAAGCGCTGGCCGACCTGCGCCGCCGCATTGCGGCGACGCGCTGGCCGGGCCGAGAGACCGTCGCCGACGAATCGCAGGGCGTGCGGCTCGCGCGCATGCAGGCGCTGCTCCGTTACTGGGGCACCGACTACGACTGGCGCAAGGGCGAGGCGCGCCTGAACGGTTTCCCGATGTTCATCACCGAAATCGACGGGCTCGACATTCACTTCATCCACGTGCGTTCGCGGCACGCGAACGCGATGCCGATGATCATGACGCATGGCTGGCCGGGTTCGATCTTCGAGCTGCTGAAGGCGATCGGCCCGCTGACGGATCCGACCGCACACGGCGCGAGTGCCGACGATGCGTTTCACGTCGTCGTGCCGTCGCTGCCGGGTTTCGGTTTTTCGGGCCGTCCGACGAAGACGGGCTGGGGCTCCGATCACATTGCGCGTGCATGGGGCGAGCTGATGGCGCGCCTCGGCTATACGCGCTTCGTGTCGCAGGGCGGCGACTGCGGCTCGGTGATCTCGCACCGGATGGCGATGCAGCGCGTGCAGGGCCTGGCCGGGATTCACGTGAACATGCCGGCGACGGTGCCGCCGGATATCGCGACGCTGCTCCAGACCGACGCGCCGGCACCGGCGTCGTTGTCGCCGAAGGAGAAGGCCGCGTACGAGAAGCTCGCGACGTTCTACCGCGACAACTGCGGCTACTCGGCGATGATGGTCACGCGCCCGCAGACGGTCGGCTATGCGCTCGCCGATTCGCCGTCGGGTCAGGCCGCGTGGATGTACGACAAGATCTCGCAGTGGACCTACAGCGGCGGCGTGCCCGAGCGCTCGATCCCGCGCGACGAGATTCTCGACGACATTTCGTTGTACTGGCTGACCGACACGGCGACGTCCGCCGCGCAGATCTACTGGGAGGATCACTCGAACAACTTCAACGCGGTGGACATCTCGCTGCCGGCGGCGATCACGGTGTTCCCCGGCGAGATCTACCAGGCGCCGCGCAGCTGGGCCGAGCGCAGCTATCACAACCTGATCTACTTCAACGAAGTCGACAAGGGCGGGCATTTCGCGGCATGGGAGGAGCCGGAACTGTTCGCCCGGGAAGTGCGTGCCGGGTTCCGGCCGTTGCGTCGCGCGTAAGCGGGGTTTGACGGGAAAACGCGGGCCGGTTGCGATGCCGGCCCGCGTTCATTACGACGTGAGCGTCTTCAACGCATGCGCAAACCGCTTGTCGGCCACATACGCGACGTTGAACCGGCAATACGCGGACGGCTGATCGGCCTGTGGCGAGAACACCGCGCCCGGCGCGAGGATCACGCCGCGTTCCAGCATCGCCTGCGCCAGCGCCATCGAATCCGGCCAGCCGGGCATCGCGGCCCACAGATACAGGTTCTGCTCGCACGGCCGATAGACCAGTGCGCCGAGCCGGTCGAGCGCGTCGAGGGCGGTGCCGGTCGCGCGTCGCAGCTTCTCCTGAAGATGATTCGTGTGCCGGAGAAAATGCCCGTCGCTGACGATTGCGTCGAGCGTGCGCTCGCAATACTCGGAGCTGCTCACATGGGTCAGCATCTTCACGTCGGCGAGGTCGCTCGCGAGTGCCGCATTGCACGCGAGGAAACCCACGCGCAGCGCTGCCGATACCGACTTCGAGAAACTGCCGACATAGATCGTGCGGCGCAACTGATCGAGTGTCGAGATGCGCGTGAGCGAGCGTGGCCGAAGGTCGGCCAGCGCGTCGTCCTCGACGATGATCAGGTCGTGCGCCTCTGCGAGCTGCAGGATACGGTGCGCCTTGGCCGCACTGGTATCGGTCGCGGTCGGGTTGTGCCCGACCGATTGCGTGAAGAACAGCTTCGGCCGGTGGGCGGCGATATGCTCGGCCAGCTTCGCGACATCGGGGCCGTCGATCTCGCGCGGCACGCCCACGACGTTCGCGCCGCTCAGCTTGAGCTTGCCGAACAGCGGGTAGTAGCCCGGGTCGTCGACGAGCACGGTGTCGCCGGGGCGCACGAAGTAGCGCAGCACCAGATCCATCGCCTGGTTCGCGCCGTGCGTGAGTACGATCTGCGCGGGCGGTGCCTCGATCTCGTAGCCGGCGAGCTTCTGCTGCAGCGACTGGCGCAGCGGCAGGTACCCGAAGCGGCTGCCGTAGCGGAACAGCGACGCGGAGCCGGTACGCATGATGCGCTGCTGGTACTGGTTCAGCCGCGTCTCCTCGAGCCATTCGATCGGCGGGAAGCCTTCGCCCAGATTGAGCACGTCGGGCTTCTCGTGAAGCTGCTCGCGCATCAGCCACACGATGTCCATCGCACGGTCGAGCGAGCTCGGCTCGTCGATGGTGGGCGCGGCCGCCGCGCGCCGCGTGACGAAGAAGCCGGAACCGCGGCGCGGCTCAATCAGGCCATCGGCGGCGAGCAGCTCGAACGCGCTGATCACGGTGTTCTTCGAACACCCGGACGCCTCGGCGTATTCCCTGATGGAAGGCAGTTTCGCGCCGGCCGGCAACACGCCTTCCTCGATCTGTCTGGCGAGATTGTCCGCCATGGCGCCAGACAGGCTGGCTCTTGCACGCTGTTTCATCGCGATGTTCCGTCGGGCGGATTCACTGTCATGGGTACGGATGTCCGGCTGTCTGGTCAGACTGTACCTTTTCAATGGGTACAGCGTGACTATTATTCGGCTATCCGCTGCCCGCCGCAACCGTGGCCGGCCACACCGCCACCCCGAGACACAATGACATCATGTCCATCGATTCCGCGTTGCCGAATTTCCGTGCGCTGACGCCCGCACAACGTTTGTCCCACCTCGCCCGCGTCGTCGGGCTCGGCGATGCCGAGCACGCGCTGCTCGCTTCGCCGGGCGCGTTGCCGCTCGATATCGCGAACGGGATGATCGAGAACGTGATCGGCACGTTCGAGCTGCCGATGGCCGTGGCCGGGTACTTCCGGATCAACGATCGCGACGTGATCGTGCCGATGGCCGTCGAGGAGCCGTCGATCGTGGCGGCCGCATCGTATATGGCGAAGCTGTCCCGCGCGGCCGGCGGCTTTCGCACGTCGAGCAGCGGCCCGCTGATGCGCGCGCAGGTGCAGGTGATCGGCGTCGGCGACCCGTACGGCGCGCGGCTCGCGATCCTGCGGCACGCGGCCGAACTGATCGAACTGGCGAACAGTCGCGACAAGGTGCTCGTCGGCCTCGGCGGCGGTTGTCGCGACATCGAGGTACACGTGTTTCCCGACACGCCGCGCGGTGCGATGGTGGTGGCGCACCTGATCGTCGACGTGCGCGACGCGATGGGCGCGAATACGGTCAACACGATGGCCGAAGCCGTCGCGACCCGCATCGAAGCGATCACCGGCGGGCAGGTACGGTTGCGGATACTGTCCAACCTCGCCGATCTTCGCCTGGCGCGCGCAGAGGTACGGTACTCGGCGCAGACGCTCGCGACCGACGACTATTCGGGCGAAGCGGTGATCGATCGGGTGATCGATGCATACGTATTCGCGGCGACCGACCCGTACCGCGCCGCGACACACAACAAGGGGATCATGAACGGCATCGATCCGGTGGTGGTCGCGACCGGCAACGACTGGCGCGCGGTGGAAGCCGGCGCGCACGCGTATGCGAGCCGCAACGGCCGCTACACGTCGCTGACGACGTGGGAGAAGGCCGACAACGGCGACCTCGTTGGCACGATCGAGATGCCGATGCCGGTCGGGCTCGTCGGCGGTGCGACGAAGACGCACCCGCTCGCGCGTCTCGCGCTGAAGATCATGAACGTGACGTCGGCGCAGGAACTCGGCGAGATTGCGGTCGCCGTCGGGCTTGCGCAGAATCTCGGGGCGCTGCGCGCGCTCGCGACCGAAGGGATCCAGCGCGGCCACATGGCGCTGCACGCGCGCAACATCGCGGTGGCGGCTGGCGCAACCGGCGCGGACATCGACCGGATCGCGCAACGGATGGTCGCGGCGAACGACGTGCGCACGGATTTCGCAGTCGCGTTGCTGGCAGGGCGCAGCGACGGCTGATCCGCGGCGGCTCGTGCGACATGCCGCACGACGCGCCGGTACGGCCGGCGACATATCAATCAAGGAGGAGACACATGGAACAGACCGGTTCAAGCGCCGTATCGGCGGTGCCGCCTCGCGGACGGCCGTCCGCGCATGTCGATGCGTCCGCCGACACGCTCGTCGAGGTGTGGGGCGACACGGTCGCCACGAAACATCTGGCATGGTCGGTCCTGCTCGGCGTCGCGATCAGCCTCGGCGCCTTCGAGGCCGGCCGGTTCGCACTCGCGTCGTTCGTGCGGGATGCGGCCATCGCGCGAGCTTATGCAATGCTGATCGGCCTCGGCGGCTGCCTGCTGGGCGGCGTGCTGTGCGCGTTGCTGTTCAAGCCGAAGCGAACGGTGATCGAGCACGCGGCCGGCGGCCCCGAGCGCGACGAAGCGCTCCGGCAACTTGCCGAAGCATCGGGCGGCCTCGGCTCGGCAAGCGACCTGTCACCGAGTGCGCGTGCCGAAATGGAGGAACTCGGGCTGCTCGACCTGTTCGCTTCCTACGAAGCGTCGTCCGCGCGGGCGCGCACGGGAGGCCGCTGATGGACGCATTCGTGCATGCGTTGCCGTCCGCGCTGGCGATGGGGCTGCTCGGCGCGATCGTGTTCTCGGGCATCGGCCTGATCTCCGGCACGGACGAAACGACGACGATCGCGCCGCTTACGCTGCTCGTCGCGCTGCTGGGCGTGCCGCCCGCCGGCGTGTTCACGTTCTTTCTCGCGGGCGCGGTGGCCAAGCACATCACGCATTCGATCCCGACGGCGCTGCTCGGCATTCCCGGCGACACGATGGCCGCGCCGCTGTTGCAGCAGGCGACGCTGCTGCGCGCGCTCGGCGTACCGCACATCGCGCTGCGGAAGATGATTTCCGGCGCGATCGTCGCCGCGTTCGTCGCGCTGCCGCTCGCGGTGCTGTTCGCGTCGCTGCTCGCACCGTTCGGCACGGCGATCGCGAAGGCGGCACCGTGGGTGTTCCTCGCGGCAGCGGTCGGCATCGCATACTTCTCGGCGGGGCGCTGGGCGTCGGTGCTGCTGCTCGTGCCGTTCGTGATGCTGGTGGTCGGGCTGCAGGCGCTGACCGCTCGTTACGGCGTGAAGCTGAGCGTCAGCTACTTCCTCGGGATCGCGATCGGTCCGTTGGTCGCCGATCTGTTCTCGATCCTGTCCCCGGCCGAGCGGCGGCGCATGCGTCGCGACGGGCCGTCGACGTTCGTGCTCGCGCCGGACGTGAAGGGCTGGCGCGGTTACTTCCCGAATCCGCTGAAGGTGCTCGACCGCGAACAGGTCGGATGGACGGTCGGGACGGCCGTCGTGTCGAGCGCGACCTTCGTGTTCAGCCCGGTCGCGATGACGGTGCTGATGGGCGAGATCGTCGGCGCGCGCGTGCGGCATGCGTATCAGCGCCTGACGACCGTGATCGCCGCGCGCAACGGCGTGACAGAGGCGACCTACATCGCGGAGGCGCTGATTCCGCTGATCGCGTTCGGGTTGCCGCTGAGCCCGGTGGCGGCAGGGCCGGCCGCGCCGCTGTTCAATGCGCCGCCGCGCTTCACGGTCGACGCGGCGAGCGGGCAAATTCACAACCTGCATACGCTGATGAGCTGGCCGGAGTTCCTCGGCTACGGCCTGCTGTCGATCCTGCTGGCCGCGCTGATCGCGTATCCGCTCGCGATGCACCACGCGCACCGCGCGGCGGCGTTCGTCGCGCGCAAGCTGAGCCACGAGGCGATCATCGCGACATTCGCGGGGCTGATCGTCGTGATCGGCGTGTGGGAAGGGCAGTTGCCGGGGCTCGCGGTGATCGTCACGGTCGGCCTGTTCGGCGGGATGCTGTCGCGCCTGTTCGCATTCAACACGGGCGTGCAGTTCATGGGGTATTACGTCGCGGTGCTCAGCGTACCGGCGATCCTCAAGCTGTTCTGAAGCGCCGGCGCACGGGGCCGCGTGTGCCGCGCGGCCCCGGGAAGCGCCGTTTCGCATGCGATTTTTGAATCGCTGTATGTCGTACCGGAACACAGATACGTTGGGATACAAAGCCTCCGGATGGTTCGGATATAAAACCGGTGAAGCGATTCACAAGGGCGGCGCGGTGCCACGTGCCGCCGCCGTGAACGGCGATACCTGAACGCCCGCACGTGCCGCGGGCCACTTCCTTAGCGATCGACAATGGAGAACGCGTCATGCCTGATACCGTGAATACCCGCCGCCGCCTGATTCTGGGCACGACACTCGCCAGCCTGAGCCTCGCCGACCTCGGGTTCGGCTCGCTCGCACGCGCGCAGTCGGCGCCCGATGCGTCTGCGCCGAAGCGCGCGGCCGGCGCGGCCTCGCTCGGCAAGATCCACCAGATCGACGCGGGCGTGCTGAACGTCGGGTATGCGGATCTCGGACCGAAGAACGGCCCCGTCGTGTTCCTGCTGCACGGCTGGCCGTACGACATCTACAGCTACGCGGAAGTCGCACCGCTGCTCACGGCGGCCGGCTATCGCGTGATCGTGCCGTACCTGCGCGGCTACGGGTCGACGACGTTCCGCTCGGCCGACACCGTGCGCAACGGCCAGCAGGCGGTGACGGCCGTCGACATCGTCGCGCTGATGGATGCGCTGAAGATCGATCGTGCGGTGTTCGGCGGCTACGACTGGGGTGCGCGCACGGCCGACATCATCGCGGCACTCTGGCCGGAGCGCGTGAAGGCGCTGGTGTCGGTGAGCGGCTACCTGATCGGCAGCCAGGAGGCGAACCGCAAGCCGCTGCCGCCGCAGGCGGAATTCCAGTGGTGGTATCAGTTCTACTTCACGACCGAGCGCGGCGCGCTCGGCTACGCGGCGAATCGCGACGCGTTCAACAAGCTGATCTGGCAACTCGCGTCGCCGAAGTGGCAGTTCTCCGACGAAACCTACGCGCGCAGCGCCGCATCGTTCCAGAACCCCGACCACGTGGCCGTCGTGATCCACAACTATCGGTGGCGCCTCGGGCTTGCGAAGGGCGAAGCCCAATACGACGACATCGAGCGGCGGCTCGCCGCCGGCCCGGCCATCACCGTGCCGACGATCACGATGGAGGGCGACGCGAACGGCGCGCCGCATCCGGAGCCTGCTGCGTATGCGAAGAAGTTCACGGGCAAGTATCAGCACCGGACCATCACCGGCGGCATCGGCCACAACCTGCCGCAGGAAGCGCCGCAGGCATTCGCGGACGCGATCCTGCAAGTGGAACACCTGTGATGCGGGCAGACACGGGTGCGTTGCGCCGCGGCGCGCGCCGTGCGCTCGTCGCGGGCGCGCTGCTGGCGGGCGCGTGGTCGGCGAGCGGTCCGGCCGCGTTCGCGGAGCAGCCGAAGCCGGCGGCGTCGCCGATCTACGGCGTGACGATCCCGCCCGGCTACCGGAAGTGGGAAATGGTCGCGCCGGCCGAGGAAGCGGCGCCGCTCGACGAATTGCGCGTGGTCCTCGGCAATCCCGTCGCGATCCGCGCGCTCGAACAGTCGACGCTGCCGTTTCCGGACGGCACGATCCTCGTGAAGCTCGCGTACAAGCGCAAGCAGTCCGAAGAGTTCGCGCCGGCGACGGTGCCCGGCCAGGCGACGACCGTGCAGGTGATGGTGAAGGATTCGCGCCGTTATGCGTCGACGGGCGGCTGGGGCTTCGGGCGCTTCATCAACGGCGTGCCGGCTGATATCGGGCAGCACCAGACCTGCTTCGCGTGTCATCAGGCGCGCGTGAAGAATCACGATTTTGTGTTCACGCGGCTTGCGCCATGACGTGACCTGACCGGATCGGTCTGACGGAAAGGCGTGCCGCACGTGGCACGCCTTTTTTCATGGTGGGGGGCGGGCGAGCGGCGTGTTGGTTACGGGGTTTGTATCGCACTGTATCGCGAACCGCTGCGGAAACATCGGATTGCAAAACGCCCCTGTTTCGGAAACATGCCGGATACGCGAGCGGGTTCTACTGTCGACATGCAGCAAACGTTCGGTGCGAGACATTCGCACCGGATGCCGAGTGATCGATACCCCAACTTCCTCCAAGGAGAAATCTCATGAAAGCCGCTCGAATCCTCGCAGTCGCCGTGCTCGCTTCGATCCCCGCATTGTCGTTCGCCGATACCGGCCACGGCCTCACGCGCGCCGACGTGCGCGCCGACCTCATCCGGTTCGAGAAGGCCGGCTACAACCCCGTCGGCAGTGACGCGCATTACCCGGACGATATCGCCGCCGCACAGAGCGCCGTCGCCGCCGCGCAGCAGGTTGCACGCTCGGACCAGAACGGCCCGTCGAAGTCGCAGGACGACAACGTCGCTGCCGCGTCGGCGCCTGCCACCCGCCACGCCGCGGCCGACAAGCGCGCCGAACGGAACGCGCGGACGGACACCGACGATCTGTACGCACATTCGTGATGCGTTGCCGCGCCTGCCGCGCGCAGGCGCGGCCGCATCGGAAACACTTCAGATGAACAACACGACGGAAAGGAGCATGCAGATGATCGGTTTGACGAAACGGGTTCTGGTGTCCGCGGCGGTGCTCGGCGGGCTGTTCGGTGCGGTCGCGGCGCAGGCCGCGCCGAAGGAAGACCTGAAAGACACGAACGTCGTGCTCGTGCACGGCGCATTCGCCGACGGGTCGAGCTGGAACCGCGTGATTCCGCTGCTCGAAGCGCGCGGCCTGCACGTCGTGTCGGTGCAGAACCCGCTGAGCTCGCTCGCCGACGACGCAGCCGCGACGAAGCGCGCGATCGACGAACAGAAGGGCCCCGTCGTGCTGGTCGGCCATTCGTGGGCCGGTGTCGTGATCAGCGACGCCGGCAACGACGACAAGGTGAAGTCGCTCGTGTACGTCGCGGCATTCGCGCCGGACAACGGCCAGTCGATCGCCGACGTCACGCAGGGGTTGCCGGCCCCGTCGTGGGCCGGCGAGCTGCGCAAGGACGGAGGCGGTTTCGCGACGCTGTCGGACAAGGCGATCGCGCAGGATTTCGCACCGGACCTTCCGCCCGCGCAGCAACGCGTCGTCGCGGCGACGCAAGGGCCGTGGTACGGTGGCTGCATTTCGGAGAAGGTCGCGCAGGCCGCGTGGCATGCCAAGCCGTCGTCGTTCGTCGTCACGACGCAGGACCGGATGATCGATCCGAAGCTGCAAGAGGCGATGGCGAAGCGGATCGGCGCGACGGTCACGCGCGTGAACGGCAGCCACGTCGCGATGCTGAGCCAGCCCAAGGCCGTGGCCGACGCGATCATCGCGGCCGCGGAACGGGCGAAGCAGGATGCGCAGTGAGTGAATGCGGCGCCGCGTGGCGGATGACGTGGCGCCGTCGGTGATTGTGATGTCCTTTCACGAGGAGAAGTCATGACGCAGCAACTCTGGCAACTGTCGGCGACTGAAATTGCGAAACGCGTGCGGCAACGTGAAGTGTCTGCGCGGGAAGTGGCGGATGCCGCACTGGCCCGCCTCGACGCGGTGAACCCGGCGATCAATGCGGTGGTCGAGCATCGCCCCGGCGACGTGCGGCGGCAGGCCGACGACGTCGATCGCGCGATCGCCCGCGGCGACGATCCGGGCCCGCTTGCCGGGGTGCCCGTGACGGTGAAGATCAACGTCGACGTCGCGGCGTTCGCGACGACCAACGGCACGCGGTTGCAGGAAAACCTGATCGCGAGCGCCGACAGCCCGTCGGTGTCGAACCTGAGAAAGGCCGGCGCGGTGCTGCTCGGCCGCACCAATTCGCCGACGTTCGCGCTGCGCTGGTTCACGTCGAACCTCGTGCACGGCCATACGTACAATCCACGCAACCGGTCGCTGACGCCGGGTGGTTCGAGCGGCGGCGCGGCGGCTGCCGTGGCCGCCGGGATCGGCCCGATCGCGCTCGGCACCGACATCGGCGGCTCGGTGCGTTATCCGGCTTATGCGTGTGGCGTGCATGGCATCCGGCCGTCGCTCGGGCGTGTGCCGGCATTCAATGCGTCATCGCCGGAGCGTGCGATCGGCGCGCAACTGATGTCGACGACGGGGCCGATCGCACGCACGATCGACGATCTCGCGCTGGCGCTGCGTGCGCTCGCCGCACCGGACCCGCGCGACCCGTGGCACGTGCCGGTGCCGATCGACGGTCGCCCGGTGCCGAAGCGCGCGGCGCTGTGCGTGCGTCCGCGCGGTCTGGAAGTCGTGCCCGAGGTCGAGGCCGCGTTGCGCGATGCCGCGCGACGGCTCGTCGACGCGGGATGGGCCGTCGAAGAAATCGGCGATACGCCGCCGATGCGCGAGGCCGCGCTATTGCAGGAGCAGCTCTGGCTCGGCGACGGATTCGATGCGCTGGCAAACGCGGTGGCGAGCGACGGCGATCCGGGCGCGGCCGCGGTGATCGCCGCCGTGCGCGGCAAGGTGCGCGATCTGCCGGCCGACGTGATCAGCCGTGCGCTTGTGCGGCGTACGACGCTGACGCGGCAGTGGCGGCTCTTTCTCGACGAATATGCGGTGTTGTTGTTGCCGGTGTCGTCCGAGCTTCCGTTTCCCGACGATCTCGATCTGCAAGGGCCGGAAGCGTTCGAGCGCGTATGGGAAGCGCAGCTCACGCTGCGGGCGCTGCCGGCGATGGGGCTGCCGGGGCTCGCGGTGACGACCGGGATCGTGAACGACGTGCCGGTGGGGGTGCAAGTGGTTGCCGCGCATCATCGCGAGGATCTGTGCCTGCTCGCGGGGCGTGACATCGAGGGGCGCGGCGCGCCGATCGTGGCAGTCGATCCGATGCGCTGATGCGGTGACGGGCGTGGTGTGTCGACGATGCGCCACGCCCGTCGGCCATCGGTCATCGATTCATCGTTTCATCGTTTCATCGTTTCATCGAAGCGCGCCATTCGACCCGGCGCGCGATTTCACTTCGGATTCCGTTGCAACGTGTGACGCATCGCGTGCGGGGTGTCGCACGTGGACCTTTTCCGTGGCGATGCGGGGCCGTAATGGCGCTCAGCGCCCTGCCAGCATTCGCCCGCCAAGCCCCATCAGCAGCAGCCCGGCCGTCGTATCGAGCACGGCCTTGCGCCGGATCAGCAGCCGCCGCACCGACGGGTGCGACGCGAGCAGCGCCATCGTGCAGTACCACGCGCCCGAAATGCCGATCGACAGCGCGACGACCGCGAGATCGAACCACGCCGGCGCATGGGCCGGCACCATCAACGCGAAGATACTGCCGTAGAACGCGACGGATTTCGGGTTCGTCATGCTGACCACGTAACCCTTCTTCGCGGCATGCCAACCGGAGGACGCGGCCGGCGCGGAAACGGCGAGCGGCTTGCGCGCGGTCAACACCATTTTCAGGCCGAGCCAGATCAGGTACGTGGCGCCCGCGAGCCGCAGCGCGCTGTGCACCCAGGCGACGTGGGTGACGAGCAGGCCGAAGCCGGCAATCGCGATCGCGGCCCAGGTGCCCGATGCGGCCGCGAGGCCGAGCCCGGTCATCACGCCGGCGCGACGCTGCGCGACCGCGGTCGACGTGACGATCACGAAGTTCGGGCCTGGGCTGGCCACGCTCAGGAACAGGACGCCGGCGAGCGGCAGCAGGAGGGCGATGGTGGTCGACATGGCTTGGGCGGCGAAGCGACGGAAGGAGCGTTCATCTTACCCGAGCGCGACGCACCGGCCGTCGCACGGCTGCGACCGCGATTGTTGACCGCGTTGGAAAGGTCCAATCCAGAAAGAGCAATAGGTGCCGCGAATATGACCGATTATTCTCCCGAGCGCTATACCGGCAGGCGCACACGCATGCTGTCGGACTGCTTACAAAATCAATCGCTCAGGGAGGCATTTCATGAAACGCATCGTCGTATCCGGTGGTGTCGGCGCGGTATTCGTCTTGACCGCGGCATCGTCCGCATTTGCGCAGAGTTCCGTCACGTTGTATGGCCTCGTCGATACGGCGATCCGTTATCAGACGAACGCCGGCCCCGACGGGAAGGACCTGATCGGAATGACGGTCGGCCCCGAAACGCACAGCCGCTGGGGCTTGCGCGGCAGCGAGGATCTCGGCGGCGGCCTGTCCGCGATCTTTCGTCTGGAGAACGGTTTCGAGCTCGGCGACGGCAAGCTGCACGTCGCGAACACGCTGTTCAGCCGGCAGGCATACGTCGGCCTGTCGAGCGACCGGTACGGCTCGCTGACCTTCGGCAACCAGTACGCCCCGCTGTACGACACGATGGGCGACGTGTTCGATCCGATGACCGTCGGCGACTACTGGCAGGACAGCTGGGCGTACAACGGCATCGGCAATTACCTGACGGTGCCGAACTCGGTGAAGTACAAGTTCTCGTACAGCGGCTTCAGCGTCGATGCGATCTACGGGTTCGGCAATCATGCCGGCGCGATGGGCCTCGACAGCACGTACGGCGTCGAGCTGACCTACGCGCAAGGGCCTGCGTCGATCAACGCCGGCTACCAGCAGACCTCGGTGTCGTCCGTGAACGGCAGTGCGATCAACGGCGCGAAGGTGAGCTTCATGCACGTGAGCGGCGCGTATCAGGTCACGCCGTCCGTGCGCCTGCTCGCCGGCTGGCTGCACGGTCAGGACAAGACGGGCACGACGGACTTCAACATGCAGCAGGCCGGCGCGCCCACGCTCGGCGGCGGCAGCCCGAATCGCATCGACGATACGTTCTACGTCGGCGCGAACTGGCAGGCCACCGCGCCGCTGCTGATCACGGTGGCAGGCTATTACGGCCACGCGCGCAATGCGGAGCGGCTCGACGGCACGCTCGGCTCCGGGATCAACTACTCGGCGACCGTGCTGGCCGAATATTCGCTGTCGAAGCACACCGAGGTGTACGGCACGGTCGATTTCGCACGCGGCAACGGCGCGTTCGCGGCCGACTATCCGGGTGCCACCAACCGGCTCACCGGCAAGGTCGACCAGATCGGCAGGACCAACAACGTCGGGGCCGCGATCGGCCTGCGCCAGATGTTCTGACGACGGCGCGCGCGGCTTGCGCATACGAAAAACGCGTGGCGACCGGTGCCGCCACGCGTCGTGGATCGATGCGCGCGGTCGCCCGGCTCGGGCGTCAGAAGTCGAACCCCGGCCCGCCGCCACCCGGCCCGCCCGGCACCGCGGCCGGCGCTGCATCCTTCGGTGCTTCGAACACGGTCGCATCGGTCGTCAGCAGCAGCCCCGCGACCGACGCCGCGTTCTGCAGCGCGGTGCGCGTGACCTTGGTGGGATCGAGCACGCCAGATTCGACGAGGTCGCCGTATTCACCGGTCTGTGCGTTGTAGCCGAAGTTGCCCGAGCCTTCCGCGACCTTGGCGACGACCACGCTCGCTTCCTCGCCCGCGTTCGTGACGATCTGGCGCAGCGGTTCCTCGAGCGCGCGCAGCACGATCTTGATGCCCGCGTCCTGATCGGCGTTCGCGCCCTTGAGTGTGTGGATCGCCTGCCGCACTCGGATCAGCGCGACGCCGCCGCCCGGCACGATGCCTTCCTCGACGGCCGCGCGCGTCGCGTGCAGCGCGTCGTCGACGCGGTCCTTCTTCTCCTTCACTTCGATCTCGGTGGCGCCGCCGACCTTGATCACCGCGACACCGCCCGCGAGCTTGGCCACGCGTTCCTGCAGCTTTTCACGGTCGTAGTCGGAGGTCGCTTCTTCGATCTGCACGCGGATCTGCTTCACGCGCGCCTCGATGTTCTTCGCATCGCCCGCGCCGTCGATCACGGTCGTGTTTTCCTTGCCGACCTCGATGCGCTTCGCCTGGCCGAGCTCGGCGAGCGTCGCCTTCTCGAGCGTGAGGCCCGTTTCCTCGGCAATCACCTGCCCGCCGGTGAGGATCGCGATGTCCTCGAGCAGCGCCTTGCGGCGGTCGCCGAAGCCCGGCGCCTTGACCGCGACCGTCTTCAGGATTCCGCGGATGTTGTTCACGACCAGCGTCGCGAGCGCTTCGCCTTCGACGTCTTCCGCGATGATCAGCAGCGGCCGGCCCGACTTCGCGACCTGTTCGAGCACCGGCAGCAGGTCGCGGATGTTCGAGATCTTCTTGTCGTGCAGCAGGATGTACGGGTTCTCGATCTCGGCGATCTGCTTGTCGGCGTTGTTGATGAAATACGGCGACAGGTAGCCGCGATCGAACTGCAGCCCTTCGACGACGTCGAGTTCGTCGGCAAGCGACTTGCCGTCCTCGACGGTGATCACGCCTTCCTTGCCGACGCGATCGATCGCCTCGGCGATGCGCTGGCCGATCGATTCCTCGCCGTTCGCGGAGATCGTCGCGACCTGCGCGATTTCCTTGCTGGTGGTGGTCGGCTTGCTGATCTTCTTCAGCTCGTCGACGGCCGAAGCGACGGCCTTGTCGATCCCGCGCTTCAGGTCGAGCGGGTTGAGCCCGGCCGCGACGTATTTGTGGCCCTCACGCACGATCGCCTGCGCAAGGACGGTGGCCGTCGTCGTGCCGTCGCCGGCCGCGTCGCTCGTGCGCGACGCGACTTCCTTCACGAGCTGCGCGCCGACGTTCTGCAGCTTGTCCGCGAGTTCGATTTCCTTCGCGACCGACACGCCGTCCTTGGTGACGACAGGTGCGCCGAAGCTGCGTTCGAGCACGACGTTGCGGCCCTTCGGCCCGAGCGTGACCTTCACCGCGTTCGCGAGAATGTTTACGCCTTCGGCCAGCTTCGCACGGGCGACGTCGCTGAAAATGATTTCCTTCGCTGCCATGATTGCGCTCCGTTATTGATTGACGACCGCGACGATGTCTTCCTCGCGCAGTACGAGGAACTCGTTGCCGTCCACCTTGACGGCCTGGCCTGCGTACTTGCCGAACAGCACGCGTTCGCCGACCTGCAGGTCGGGCACGATGCGTTGGCCGTCCGCGTCCTTGCGGCCGGGGCCGACTGCGATCACTTCGCCCTGGTCGGGCTTTTCCGCGGCGCTGTCGGGGATCACGATGCCCGAGGCGGTGGTGGTTTCCTGGTCGAGTCGCTTCACGACGACCCGGTCGTGCAAGGGGCGTAGGCTCATCTGTCCGTCCTGTTCTGTTGCGTCGAAATTGGCTGGCACTCTTTGGTACAGAGTGCTGACGAGTATAAAAACGCACGGCGGCGCGATCCAATAACGGATTCGGAAATGCATTTGCGCGGATGCGCTTTGGACGAAGGATGGACCCGGCCGCGCGCGGGATCGTCAGATCAGCAGCGACAGCGTTTTGAACAGCGCGAGATCCGCCTTGCGTGCCGAGCGCGCATGGCGGCGGATCACGTGCAGCAGGCAGTCGATGAAGCAGCGCGCCGCGTCGCTGAGCGTGCTGCTGCGCCGCGTGACGATCCCGAGTTCGTCCGGCTCGAAGGTTTCCTTCAGCGGCAGCACGCGCATCCGTTCGCCGAACTGCGGCACGGACGCGAGGATCGTCGGACACCAGGTGCACATGTCGGCCTGTTCGAGCATCGTCTGCAGCATCGACACCGATTGCGCGCGCACGATGCGCCGCTCGTCGATTTGCGCGCCGTGGCGCGTGAACAGGGCGTCGACGAGCGCGGCCTGACCGTCGGCCGTGGAATTCAGCACCCAGTCGTCGTCGAGCAGGTCGTGGATCGACCGCGCGCGCTCGCGCGGATGCCCGGCGCGCACCATGACCGACATGTCGTAGCGCAGCAGCGGCTCGAACGAGAATTCCTGCGCGCTGCCCGGCTGCATGTGCCTGAGCGCGAAATCCATGCTGCCGTCGCGCAGCAGCGGCTGGGCGACGGCCGTTAGCGCCTCGTAGAGTTCGAGTCGCACGTCGGGCATCCGTTCGCGAAAGCGCAGTACCGTTTCCGCGAGGAACGTCAGCGTCAGCCACGGCGTGACGCCGATGCTCAGCCGGCCCTCGACGCGGCCGCGCATGCGCTCGAGATCGCTCTGCGCGTGTTCGAGTTGCTTCAGCACGAGCTTCGCGTGCGTGAGCAGCGTCTTCCCGTATTCGGTGAAGCCGATCCCCTCCGGCGCGCGCACGAGCAGCGGCAGGCGTTCGCTGGCCTCCAGTTCGCGCAGCGCGCGCGTGACGGCCGCTTGCGACAGCCCGAGCGAGCGCGCCGCGCCGCGAATGCTCCCGGCCTCCGCGCTCGCGACGAGCGCCTGCAACTGATGCAGCTTGATCGTGCTCATGGTGCGATACCTGACAACGAAAGGTTGTCATCATAACGAAACGGCGGCTGTTCGCCGGGATTTTCGCTGCCTACGATGCGGCCACGATCGGTCATCCGGGCGATCGGCAACCGCAGTGCATCGAGGAGAATCGGGGTTGGACCATCCATCTATCCAGCCGGAAATGGCTGCCATCGAGGCCGAGATGATCGCGCTGCGCCGCCGGCTGCACGCGCATCCGGAGCTGGGTTTCGAGGAACATGCGACGGGCGGTCTCGTGGCCGACTGTCTGACAACGTGGGGTTATCAGGTGACGCGCGGGATCGGCGGTACGGGCGTGGTCGGCACGCTGGTGCGCGGCGCCGGGAAACGGCTCGGATTGCGCGCGGACATGGATGCGCTGCCGATCCACGAGACGACCGGATTGCCGCACGCGAGCCGGCACGACGGCGTGATGCACGCGTGCGGTCACGACGGACATACGGCGATGCTGCTCGCGGCGGCGCGCTGCCTGGCCGAGCGCGCGCGCTTCACGGGCACGCTGAACGTGATTTTCCAGCCGGCCGAGGAAGGGCTCGGCGGCGCGAAGCGGATGATCGACGACGGGCTGTTCGCGCGGTTTCCGTGCGACGCGGTGTTCGCGATGCACAACGTGCCCGGCCTGCCGGCCGGCGTGCTCGGTTTCTGCGACGGCCCGGCGATGGCGTCGGCCGACGAGGTGCGCGTGCGCGTGACGGGGCGCGGCGGGCATGGCGCGGCGCCGCACCTGACGGTCGATCCGGTGGTCGTGTGCGCGTCGATCGTGATGGCGCTGCAGAGCGTCGTGTCGCGCAACGTGAATCCGCAGGACCTGGCGATCGTCACGGCCGGCTCGATCCATGCGGGCATGGCATCGAACGTGATCCCGGCGCATGCGGAACTCGCACTCAGCGTGCGTGCGCTGTCGGCCGACGTGCGCGCGCTGCTCGAAACGCGCATCCGCGAGATCGTGCACGGGCAGGCCGCGAGCTACGGCGCGAAGGCCGAGATCGACTATCGCCACGACTATCCGGTGCTGGTCAACCACACGGCGGAAACCGCGTTCGCGCGCGACGTCGCCCGCGAATGGGGCGGCGACGCCGCGCTGATCCCGCACCTGAAACCGATCGCGGCGAGCGAGGATTTCGCGTTCATGCTCGAAGCATGCCCCGGCAGCTACCTGTCGATCGGCAACGGCGACGGCGCGGCCGGTTGCGGGCTGCACAACCCGGGCTACGACTTCAACGACACCTGCCTCGCCACCGGCGCGAGCTACTGGATCGCACTGGCCGAGCGCTATCTCGCGTAACGAGCCCGCACGATCTCGATCGACGATTCACACAACGAAGGAGACTGGCAATGAAGCAGTGGAAACGGATGGCGGCGCTCGCAATGGCGCTGGCGGCAGGGGCGGCGCATGCGGGCGACTGGGCGGGCAAGGAGATTCGCCTCGCGGTCGATCCGACTTATCCGCCGCTCGAATACAAGCTGCCCGACGGGACGCTGACGGGCTTCGGGATCGACATCACGAACGCGTTGTGTGCGGAGCTGCATGCGCGCTGCGTGTGGGTCGAGTCGAGTTTCGACGGGATGATTCCGGGGCTGCTCGCGCGCAAGTTCGACGTGATTGCGTCGTCGATGACGATCACGCCGAAGCGGCAGCAGCAGATCGCGTTTACGAACCGGATCTCGAATGCGCCGGCGCGCCTCGTTGCGCGCAAGGGGTCGCCGCTGCTGCCGACGGCCGACGCGCTGAAGGGCAAGCGCGTGGGTGTCGAGCAGGGTTCCGCGCAGGCCGACTACGCGGTCGCGAACTGGCAGCCGGCCGGCGTTCAGGTCGTGTCGTACCAGAACCAGGACCAGGTTTATGCCGATCTCGTGACGGGCCGGCTCGACGCCGCGTTCCAGGCATCGATCGCGGCAAGCGACGGCTTCCTGAAGAAGCCGCAGGGCAAGGATTTCGCGTTCGTCGGCGCGGCGATCGACGACGTGAAGTATTTCGGGCAGGGCGACGGGCTCGGGCTGCGCAAGCAGGACAACGACTTGCGCGAGGCGTTCAACCGCGCGCTCGCGACGATTCTCGCGAACGGCACGTACCAGCGCATCAACCGGAAGTATTTCGACTTCGACATCTACGGCGCGAAGTAACGCGTCCGTCAGGCTCGAGAAAGGGGGGCGCCGCGAGCCGCGCGCCCGTCAAGGCAGCACCGCGTGTGCGCGAGCGGCGGACGATGAGCCTCACGCCGAGCATGCGCAATCATATCGATAAGGATCACAAAACAATGAACTGGAGACTGGTTTTCGTCGCGATTCCGGCGCTGTGCGCCGCACCCGCTTTTGCGCAAGGCAGCGTCATGCTATATGGCCTCGTCGACGCGGGCATCGACTATTCGAACAACGTCGGCGGCCACAGCGCGTGGCAGATGGCGAGCGGCTTCGCACAGGGCAGCCGCTGGGGGCTGAAGGGCACCGAGGATCTGGGCGGCGGCTACAGCGCGCTGTTCCAGATCGAGAACGGCTTCAACGTGAACAGCGGCACGCTCGCGCAGGGCGGCCGCATGTTCGGGCGGCAGGCCTACGTCGGGCTTGGCAGCATGCGTTTCGGCACGCTGACGCTCGGCCGGCAATACGACGCGGTGGTCGACTATCTCGCGCCGACGACCGCGAACGGCAGCTGGGGCGTCTATCCGTTCTCGCATCCGCTCGACAACGACAACACCGGCAACACGTTTCGCGTGAACAACACGGTCAAGTACGCGAGCCCGGATTTCGCAGGCTTCTCGTTCGGCGGCACGTACAGCTTCAGCAACGACACGGGTTTCGCGAACAACCGGCAGTGGAGCGTCGGCGCGCAGTACGAGCAGGGCGGATTGCTCGTCGGCGCGGCATTCCTGAATGCGGACAACCCGGGCGCGACGTCGGGCGGCGCGATCGCGGGTTCGGGATCGGTCGGCGCCGATGCCAACTTCGCGTCGGCGAGGCTGCGGATCTTCGGCGCGGGCATCAACTACACGGCGGGCCCCGCGACGGTCGGCTTCGCGTACACGAACAGCAACGTCACGCGGCCGACCGCGAACGTCGGCTACCTGTTCGGCGACGAAACGATCGAGCCGGTGACGGGCCGGCTCGCGGGCGGCACGGTCACGGCGATCAAGTACCAGAACTTCGAGGTGAACGGCAAGTACCAGTTCACGCCGGCGGTGTTCGTCGGTGCGCAGTACGTGTACACGACGGTGCGCTACGACGCGACGACGGGCGCCGCGAAACCGAAGATCCATTCGATCGGGCTGATGGCCGACTACAACCTGTCGAAGCGCACGGACGTGTACCTGATGGGCGCGTACCAGCGGATCGCGGGTGACGCGACGGGGTCGTCGCTCGACCAGGCCTATGTACCGGGCGCGGCGGATCTGTCGTCGACGTCGAAGCAGTTGATGGTTCACGCGGGGATTCGTCACAAGTTCTGACGGTACGACCATCGCGCAGCCGGCCGCCTGCGGCTCGACGACCCGCAGGCGATCGCCGACGCAGCCGGTCGCGCGCATCTCACATTTCGAGACGACGCCCCGGTCGTTGACGCGAAATTCGCGCGGCTCCTAGACTGGCCTGGATGACGCCGCCGCCTCGCGCAGCGGCCGTACCGTTGCGCAAGACGGGCGACACAAACCAGGAGACACGCCGATGACCGCTGACGCCCCGCAGTTGCACGCCGCGACGATGCGGCGCCTGAACCTGCGCCTGATTCCATTCCTGATGCTGCTGTATCTCGTCGCGTATATCGACCGCTCGAACATCTCGGTCGCGGCGCTGCAGATGAACGCCGATCTCGGGCTGAGCGCCGAAATGTACGGGCTGGGCGCGGGGCTGTTCTACGTCACCTACATCCTGTTCGAGGTGCCGAGCAACCTGTTCCTCGCGCGTGTCGGCGCGCGCCGCTGGATCGCGCGGATCATGATCACGTGGGGCCTCGTCGCGGCCGCGATGAGCGCCGTTCATACGCCTGGGCAACTCTATGCGATGCGCCTGCTGCTCGGCGCGGCGGAATCGGGGTTCACGCCGGGCATCATCTACTACCTGTCCGCGTGGTATCCGCCGAGCGATCGGGCCCGCGCGATGTCGTTCTTCTATATCGGCGCGACGCTCGCGTCGGTGATCGGGCTGCCGCTGTCCGGCGCGCTGCTGAACCTGAACGGCGTGCTCGGCATCGAGGGCTGGCGCTGGCTGTTCCTGCTCGAAGGCGTGCCTGCGCTGCTGCTCGGGTTCGTCGTGCTGCGCCGCCTGCCCGACACGCCCGCGCATGCACGCTGGCTGCCGGCCGACGAGCGCGCGTGGCTCGAAGCGACGTTGCGCGACAGCGCGCCGCGCGAGCACCTGTCGCACGGCGTCGCGCTGCGGCGTGCGTTCAGCGACGGCAAGGTGTGGGCGCTCGCCGCGTTCTGGCTGCTGCAGGCGTTCGGCACGATCGGCCTCACGCTGTTCCTGCCGCTGCTCGTGAAGAGCCTGTCGGGGCAATCGAGTTTCGCGGTCGGCAGCCTGTCCGCGCTGCCGTTCCTGTTCGCGTGCGTCGCGATGTACGTGAACGGCCGGCATTCGGATCTCGGCGGCGAACGCGCGCTGCATCTCGGCGTGCCGATGCTGCTGGCCGGCGCGTTGCTGACCGCGGCGATCTATACGCCGATGCTGCCCGTCGCGTATGCGCTGCTCGTGCTCGCGGTCGGCTTCAACTGGGCGGCGACGCCCGTTTTCTGGGCCGTGACGACCGAATACGTATCGGGCCTCACGGCCGCCGCGTCGATCGCGCTGATCAACGCGGTCGCGAACATCGCGGGGCTCGCGCTGCCGCCGGTGATGGGGCGGATCAAGGACGTCACGCATGCGTACGACCTCGCGCTGCTGCTCGTCGCGCTCGCGCTGCTGGCCGGCGGCGTGCTGGCGTTGCGGATCGCGTCGCGACGCGCGATGCCGGTGGCGGCCAGGCGCGCCGGCTGACCGCCGCGCGCTGATCGCGGCGTGCGGCGCCGGCTTCGTGCGGCCAACGCACGGAAGATATCGCCCGAGCCGACGCTCAGCCGCAGTGTCGCGAGCGGCCGATCCTCGCCTGCGGCCGCGTGCGTGGCTTCACGACGAAATTTCCGTTACGCACGTAGAATGGTCCGACGAAAGTGCGGATGCCGGGCGGTTGCACCGGAAACGTATCTGCACGCCCGCCTTCACGTGAACGCACTCCGGGAGCACGCATGTCATCTCGCACGTATCTCGTCACCGGCGCATCGCGCGGCATCGGCCTCGCGGTCAGCGCATTGCTCGCACGGCGCGGCCATCGCGTCATCGGCCTCGCCCGTCACACGCAGGACATCGACTTCCCCGGCGAATTGCTCGCGTGCGATCTCGCCGACGTCGAACGGACGGCGGACACCCTTGCACGCATCGGCGAGCGGCACGACGTCGACGGCATCGTGAACAACGCCGGCATCGCATTGCCGCAACCGCTCGGGAAGATCGACTTCCGGTCGCTGCAGGCCGTGTTCGATCTCAACGTGCGGGCCGCGATCCAGGTCACGCAGCACTTCGCGGAGGCGATGAAGGCGCGCGGCCACGGTCGCATCGTCAATATCTGCAGCCGCGCGATTTTCGGCAGTCTCGATCGCACCGCCTATTCCGCCGCTAAGAGCGCGCTCGTCGGCTGCACGCGCACGTGGGCGCTCGAACTCGCCGAGCATGGCGTGACCGTCAATGCAGTCGCGCCGGGGCCGGTCGAGACGGAGCTGTTCCGGCAGACGCGGCCCGTCGGCAGCGAAGCCGAACGCAAGGTGCTCGCGACGATCCCCGCGCGCAGGCTTGGCACGCCCGATGACGTGGCTGCCGCGATCGCGTTCTTCCTGTCGGACGAAGCCGGATTCGTCACCGGGCAGGTGCTGGCCGTGGACGGCGGCGGCAGTCTCGGCGGGCGCGGCTGACACGGCAGCAGACGCGACTGACCCGAGACCGGGCGGCGGCCGGTATCGGCGAGCATCGCGGGCGCGCGCATACGCGTGCGCCGATGGCGGCGATGCGGCTCGCGTGCATATTCCGCTACCCCGTTAGCATGTGACGAATCGGACTTTGGATGCCGCGCGCGCGACGCTAAGATCGCCGATCCCGTAGATCGAGCGTTCAGAACAATGAAAAAATCCGCCGCGCCGTTGCATGCTTTTCGTTTCAGTGTCGTCTGCGCCGCGCTTGCCGGCGCGGTGTCGCTCGCATCGTGCGGCGGCGTCGACAGCGATCCGCCGTCGTCGCCGACGAACACCACGCCGCCGTTGGCCGCGAAACGTCCGAACATTCTGTACATCATGGCCGACGATCTTGGCTATTCCGACATCCACGCGTTCGGCGGCGAGATCAACACACCGAACCTCGATGCGCTCGTCGCGTCGGGCCGCATCCTGTCGAACCATCACACGGGCACCGTGTGCGCGATTACGCGCGCAATGCTGGTATCCGGCACCGATCACCATCTCGTCGGCGAAGGCACGATGGGCGTACCGACCGACGAACGGCGCGGGCTGCCCGGCTACGAGGGCTACCTGAACGATCGCGCACTGTCGTTCGCACAACTATTGAAGGACGCCGGCTACCACACGTATATCGCGGGCAAGTGGCACATCGGCTCGGGGATCGTCGGCAGCGCGACGGGCAGCGGGCAGACGCCGGACCAGTGGGGCTTCGAGCGCAGCTACGTACTGCTCGGCGGCGCGGCGACGAACCACTTCGCGCACGAGCCGGCCGGCTCGTCGAACTACACCGAAGACGGCCGCTACGTGCAGCCTGGCCAGCCCGGGCAGCCGGGCGGCACGGGCGGCAGCCCGGCCGTGTTCTATTCGACCGATTTCTATACGCAGAAGCTGATCTCGTACATCGATTCGAATCAGCGTGATGGCAAGCCGTTCTTCGCGTACGCGGCCTACACGTCGCCGCACTGGCCGCTGCAGGTGCCCGATCCGTGGCTGCACAAGTATGCGGGTGTGTACGACGCCGGCTACGACGCGATCCGCAACGCGCGGATCGCTCGCCAGAAGGCGCTCGGCCTGATCCCCGCCGATTTCAGGCCGTTCGACGGGTTGCCCGAAACGACGGCCGCGTCGCCCGCGACTGCGAACAACGGCACGGCAAGCGCGAAATACATCAGCGCGGTGCACCCGGCCGCGGATGGCTACGTCGACTACGGCCCCGGCAAGGTCGACAAGCTGTGGGCGAGCCTGTCGCCGGCCGAGCGCAAGGCGCAGGCGCGCTACATGGAGATCTATGCGGGGATGGTCGAGAACCTCGACTACAACATCGGCCTGCTGATCCAGCACCTGAAGGACATCGGCGAATACGACAACACGTTCATCATGTTCCAGTCGGACAACGGCGCGGAAGGCTGGCCGATCGATTCGGGCGCGGACCCGACGGCGACCGACACCGCGAACGCGCAGGAACCGGTCTATTCGACGCTCGGCACCGACAACGGCAAGCAGAACGCGCAGCGCCTGCAGTACGGGCTGCGCTGGGCCGAAGTGAGCGCGTCGCCGTTCCGGCTCACGAAGGGCTATTCGGCCGAAGGCGGCGTGTCGACGCCGACGATCGTGCACCTGCCGGGTCAGACGCAGTCGTTGCCGACGCTGCGCGCGTTCACGCACGTGACCGACAACACGGCGACGTTCCTCGCGGTCGCGGGCGTCACGCCGCCGTCGCAGCCGGCGCCGCCGCTCGTCAACACGCTGACGGGCGTCGACCAGAACAAGGGCAAGGTGATCTACAACAACCGCTACGTGTATCCGGTCACGGGCCAGTCGCTGCTGCCGGTGCTCACGGGGTCGGCGACGGGCGAAGTGCATACGACGCCGTTCGGCGACGAAGCGTACGGCCGCGCATACCTGCGTAGCGCCGACGGCCGCTGGAAGGCGCTGTGGACCGAGCCGCCGCTCGGGCCGCTCGACGGTCACTGGCAGCTTTACGACCTCGCGTCGGATCGCGGCGAGACGACCGACGTATCGGCGCAGAACCCGTCGGTGATCGGCACGCTCGTCGACCAGTGGAAGACCTACATGGGCAACGTCGGCGGTGTCGAACCGCTGCGTCCGCGCGGCTACTACTGAACCCGGGGGCGGCACGATGCGGTTCCGGTTCCGGACGATCGGCGCAGCGCTGGCCGTCATGCTGTTCGCCGCCGGGTTCGCGGCCGGCTATGCGAATCCCGTCGCCCCGGCGGGCGACGCATTCGACGGCGCGAATCGCGGCCGCGCGCTTGCGCCGCTCGGCTCGGAGCGGCAGTGCGAACGCTACTCGGGGCTGCCGGCCGACTGGCGCGACGATCCGCGGGCCGGGATGGTGCACCTGCACGGCGGCGCGTTCGTGTTCGGCAGCACGCGCGGCTACGCGGACGAGCGCCCGGTGGGCGACGGCCGCACGCGGGTCGGCGGGTTCTGGATCGACCAGACCGACGTGACGATCGCGCAGTTCGCCGCGTTCGTGCAGGCGACGGGCTACGTCACCGAAGCCGAGCAGCAGGGCGGCGCGGCCGTGTTCCATGTGCCGACGCGCGACGAGATGAACGCACGTGAGCTCGCGTGGTGGTCGTGGGTGAAGGGCGCGTCGTGGCGTCATCCGCGCGGGCCGGGCAGCGGCATCGACGGGCTCGGCAACCTGCCCGTCACGCTCGTCACGCAGCGCGATGCGCTCGCGTATGCGCGCTGGCTCGGCCGCGACCTGCCGACCGAGGCCGAATGGGAGTACGCGGGCAAGGCCGGCCGCGACGACGCGTCGCTCGACGCGGCGCCGCGCGACGCGCAGGGCAAGCCGGCCGCGAACTACTGGCAGGGCGTGTTCCCGGTACTCGACACGGTCGAGGACGGCCACGCTGGGCTCGCGCCCGTCGGCTGTTATGCGGCGAACGGGTTCCGGCTCTACGACATGATCGGCAACGCATGGGAATGGACGAAGGACGCTTACACCGGCCCGCACCAGTCGCACACGAACGGCGACACGGCGGCCGTCGCGCCGCCGACGCGCCGGCACGATACGCCGATGGTCATCAAGGGCGGCTCGTTCCTGTGCTCGCGCGATTACTGCGTGCGCTATCGCGCGTCATCGCGCGAACAGCAGGAAGCCGATCTCGGCGCGTCGCATATCGGGTTCCGCACGATTCTGAGGGACGCGTCATGAAGCGCATCGTGCATGAAGCGGGCGCCTGGTTGCTGGCGGCGTGCGCGTGCGTTCATTCCGGTTCGACCGTTGCCGTGGAAGCAGCGTTGCCGGCCGTACGCGTCGGCGTGACACGTGGCGTGCATGCGCAGATCCTGGACGAAGTGAAGCGCGTCGCCGCATCGCGAGGGTTGGGCATCGACGTCGTCGAATTCGACGACCCATCGCGCATCGATGCGGCGCTGGCCGATGGCCGGATCGACGCGGCGAGCTTCGAGGATGCGCAACAGCTGGCCGCGACGCGCGAGCAGAAACGCTACGCGCTGACCGAAGTCGCGCCGACCGTCACGCTGCCGATGGCGTTCTATTCGCGCAAACTGAAGCGCTTGAGTGAGTTGCAGCCTGGTGCGACGGTCGCGATTCCCGCCGATCCGCGCGGGATGGCACGCGCGCTCGTGCTGCTGCAGAACGACACGCTGGTGACGCTGCGCGAGCGCGCCGGCCTGCACGCGACGCTGCGCGACGTGACCGGCAACCGGCTGGGGCTGAAGCTCGTCGCACGGCGCCGCGATCGCCTTTACGCGGCGCTCGACACGGCCGCTTTCGTCGCGATCGACAGCGACGATGCCGCGCGCGCCGGGCTGCAACCCGCGCGCGACAGCATCGGCATCGAGGATGCGCGCTCGCCGTATGCGAACGTGCTGACGGTGCGCGATGCCGATCGCGCGAAGCCGTGGGTGACGCAGCTCGTCGCCGCGTATCACTCGGATGACGTCGCGCGCTTCATCCTCACGCGCTACCAGGATTCGGTACGACGGCCGTGGTAGACAGCTATGGGCTCGCCTGCAACGCGTGCGGACGCTGCTGCAACAGCGCACCGACGCTGTCGTTGCGCGAACTGTTCCGGCATCGGGATCGCTTCGTCGGCGCGCTGACGATCGGTCGCGTGCCGAAGCGGTGGATCGGCGAGCGCTGGCTTGCGGGCCACCACGGACATGCGCTCGATGCGGACGACGTCGCGGCGTGCGACGCGCTGGCGGAGCGGTTGTTTCATCGCACCGGCGACGCGGAGCGCGAATGGATCGCGCTGACGCTGCAGGGCTACGACTATCCGTCGCTCGGCCGTTGCGCGGCGCTGGCCGACGACGGCCGCTGCAGCGTGCATGCGGACAAGCCGTCGATCTGCGGTGCGGTGCCGCTCGATCCGATGTTGCCGGACAGGTTGCAGTCGCGTGTACTGGCCGCGCGGCGCGACGATGCGGCGTGGCTCGGTGCGGACTGCATCGTCGAAACGGCGAGCGCGCGATCGTTCGTCGAATCTTCATTCCCGGTGCCGCTGGTGACGGCCGGGCAGGTCGCGGACCGTGCGGCGCTCGAGGCATCTCGCGATGCACTCGCATTCGAGCGTGCGGTGTGGCGTGATGCGGTGTTCGCGTCGCTGATCGGCGGCGGGCAGGACGTGCGCCACGCGCTGTCGCGGCTTGCTCCCGGCGGATACCTGACCGTGTCGATCGTGCCGGTGCTGTTCGCCGTCGCGTCGGTCTCCGCCCATTGCCGCGCGCTGAGCATTGCGTTCATCGACGCGCAGCGCGCGTTGATCGGGATGAACATCGAAGCGGCGCTCGCGCGCCGGCATGCCGACGATCGGCCCGCGACGCGCGAGTTGCGTGGCTTCGCGCAGGCGCTTGAACGTGCGCGGCACGCACTGGCCGCGATGCCAGTTCTTGCAGCCGAACAAACACGTCACGACGCACCGCGCATCGAAGCGTGGCTCGACGGCCGGCGCGACGGCGATACGCTCGCCGCGTGACGATCGCGGCACGCGGGGCGTGCCTTACAATCGGCGCTCTTTCAATCGCTTTCGATGGAGCGGGCATGTACGCGTCGACCTTCATTTTCCGTGCCGGGCAATACGACGACGAATTCCACCGGCTCGACCGGCAGATCGCCGAGATGGCGCGCGCGGCGCCCGGCTATCTCGGCGAGGAGACATGGGAGAACGCCGAATCGGGGCTGATCCAGAACGTCTACTACTGGGAGTCGGAGGCCGCGCTGCAGCAGTTGATTGAGCATCCGGCGCATCTCGAGGCGAAGTCGAAGCAGGCACACTGGCTGAACGGCTATCGCGTCGTGATTTCGAAGGTGCTGCGCGAGTATGGCGACGGCAAGCTCGCGGCGCCGCATGCGGGCCAAACTGCATGAATGGCTGTCTGATTCATTCCTTTCGCATTGCATGGAAATAACGGCGCGCCGGACCCGGCGGCCCGCGTGTGCACGCGGGGTTTCGCGGCATCGCGTGCGATTGATTCGTCATCGAGCATGGCCAAGGTGGCGGGGCTTTGCCTATGGTTCGGGCACGGCGGCCGGCGCGCCGAACGACAGCGCTTGTCCGGACGTGTGGAACGGCGATCGCTACGCCGCCAGCTTCGGTATCACGTCGCGCATCTTCCTCGACCAGATCACGCCGGCCGGCTTCCCGGCCACGCCGAACAAGTCGGCGACGACGCTCACCTATCCGTTGGGGATCTGGTTCGCTGACGCGAACACGCTGTACGTCGCCGACCTCAAAAAAATGGCGTTTGTCTTTTACCCGCGAAAGTCGAACGTGCGCCGGACGTTCGGTTCAGCGGCGCATCGGCCCGCCCCGCCTCAAAGCGCCTCGACCAGCAACCGGTTGCTCTTCTCGCAATACTCGTGACAAGCCGCCCGCGCCGCGATCGACGCCCCGTGCACGAACTTCGGCGCGTCCGCCCGCCGCGACATCGACACGACGATCGACGGCGGTGACGGCTGAAGCGGCAGCTCGACGACCTCGCCGCTGGCGATCAACGCATCGGCGAACAGCACCGGAATTGCCGCCACGCCGAAGCCGTCGCGCACGAGCTGCACGATTACCGAGATCGACGGCGAGCCGGTGATGCGCGTCTCCGACAGCGGCACGCCATGCGCGTGCGCCAGCGTGCGCACGATGTCCTCGAGCGCGCGGTGGGGCGCGGTGCCGCGACCGTAGGTCAGGATCGGCTGGCGCAGCACCTGCCGTGCGAGGCCCGTGCGCGTCGTCGGCAGCAGCCCCGCGCGCGCGATCCAGCGCACCGGATAGTTCGCGAGCGCGTCGCAGACGACCGACGCCTCGTCGCTGCCCTCCACGCGAATGATCAGATCAAGTTCGCCGGCCATCAACCGGCGCTGCAGCACGACGCTCACGTCGACGGTCAGGTCGATCTCCAGCTGCGGATAGTCGGCGGCGAGGCGGCGCAGGTAATGCGGCAGCCAGCTGTGCACGACTGTCTCGATCACGCCGAGCCGCAGCTTGCCGCGCAGCGCGCTTTCGCCGGCAGCGGCGGCCTGCAGCTCGTGCGTGGCCTCGACGACGGCCTTCGCATAGCCGAGCAGATATTCGCCGTTCGGCGTGAGCCGGAACTCGCGGCTGTCGCGATCGACGAGCACGGTCTGCAATTCGTCCTCGAGCGCCTTCAGGCGCTGCGAGATCGCGGCCGGTGTCGCGTGCAATGCGGCGGCGGTCGTGCGGAAGTTGCGCAGCTTCGCGAGCGTGACGAAGGTTTCGAGGAAACGCGTGTTCATGGCGATCGGGCGGACGGTGGATGCGCAGCTTGCCGCTGAAGAAAAGTGAACGGGACCGGGGAAAACCCCGAGATCCGTTAAGAAATTCTATACACGCGGTGCAAAAAAACTCGTTGGCGACAAAATTTTTTCTTTTCTATTCTTCGCCGTATCCGCTGACGCAACCGTCATCCCGACGCCATATCGATCTGCCAACGACCATCATGACGCCTACCGAATTCCGCCAGTCCGTACGCAACGGTGCATTCCGCAGCCCGACGGCCGGCCAGTGCGGCCCGTTCGCGCAAGCGAACCTCGCGATCCTGCCGGACGCGTATGCGCACGATTTCCTGCGCTTCTGCCAGGCGAACCCGAAGGCGTGCCCGCTGCTGGGCGTGGGCGAACCGGGCGCGTTCCGGCTCGACGTGCTCGGCGAGGATCTCGACATCCGCACCGACGTGCCGAGCTACAACGTATACCGCGACGGCTGCCTGACCGAGCGGGTCGAATCGCTCGAAGCGCTGTGGCGGGACGATTTCGTCGTGTTCGCGATCGGCTGCTCGTTCTCGTTCGAGGACATGCTGGCGCGTGAAGGGATCGGGCTGCGCCACATCGAGGAGGGGCGCAACGTGCCGATGTACCGCACGTCGATTCCGAATCGCCGCGCGGGGATCTTCGGCGGCCAGCTGGTCGTGTCGATGCGCCCGTTGCGCGGCGCCGACGCGATCCGCGCGGTGCAGATCACGAGCCGGTTCCCGGGCGTGCACGGCGCGCCGGTCCATATCGGCCATCCGCGTGAACTCGGCATCGCCGATCTCGGCGCCCCCGATTTCGGCGACGCGGTGACGGTGCGCGACGACGAACTGCCGGTGTTCTGGGCGTGCGGCGTGACGCCGCAAACCGCGCTGATGGAGGCGAAGCTGCCGCTCGCGATCGCGCATACGCCCGGCTACATGCTGATGACGGACATCACGAACGCGTCGCTGGCCGTGTTCTGATCCGGCTGACGCCGGCGGCCCGCACGGCTGCTGGTCCGGCCCCGACGCGGCGGCGCGCCGCGACCGTAGACGATCCGCCCGACCGGAGGGCGGCGCGCAGCCGCGGCCCGGCGGTCGCTAGCACGACGCACGACGCACGACGCACCACGCACCACGCACCACGCACGACACGCACGACACGCACGACACGCACGACACGCACGACACGCACGACACGCACGACACGCACGACACGCACGGTTTCGACCGCACATTTCGACAGGAGCTTCACCATGGAAAGCAAGACCCTCGCGGCGCCCGCCGCCGGCCCCGCGGGCCCCGCGCGCAACGGCCTGTTCGGATGGTATGCGGACGCGCAGTCGCGCGAGCGACGCGCGTTCTGGAGCTGCAAGGTTGGCTACATGCTCGACGGGATGGACACGCAGATGCTGTCGTTCGTGATCCCGACGCTCGTCGCGACCTGGGGCATCTCGCTCGCGGACGCCGGCTTCATCGGCACGATGACGCTGCTCGCGTCGGCGGCGGGCGGCTGGATGGCGGGAATCCTGTCCGACCGGATCGGCCGCGTGCGCACGCTGCAGCTGACGGTGCTGTGGTTCGCGGTGTTCACCGCGCTGTGCGGGCTCGCGCAGAACTACCACCAGCTGCTCGCGGCGCGCGCGCTGATGGGCTTCGGCTTCGGCGGCGAATGGACGGCCGGCGCGGTGCTGATCGGCGAAGTGATCCGCGCGCGCGATCGCGGCAAGGCGGTCGGCCTCGTGCAGTCGGGCTGGGCGATCGGCTGGGGGCTGTCCGCGCTGCTGTATGCGCTGCTGTTCTCGGTGCTGCCGGCCGAGCAGGCATGGCGCGCGCTATTCCTCGTCGGCCTCGCGCCCGCGCTGCTGGTGGTCGTGATCCGTCGCTACGTGAAGGAGCCCGACGTCTACGAGAAGGAGAAAGCCACGCAGGCGAAGGTGGCGGACGCGCCGCGCCTCACCGAGATCTTCGCGCCGAAGCTGCTGTCGACGACGCTGCGCGCGGCGCTGCTGACGACCGGCGCGCAAGGCGGCTACTACGCGATCACGACCTGGCTGCCGACGTTCCTGAAGACCGAGCGGCACCTGACCGTGATGGGCACCGGCGGCTATCTCGCGATGATCATCCTCGGCTCGTGGGTCGGCTACCTGACGAGCGCATACCTGACCGACCGCCTCGGCCGCAAGCCGAACTTCATCCTGTTCGCGCTCGGCTCGATGGTGATCGCGTTCTCGTACACGTCGCTGAACCTGACCAACGCGTCAATGCTGTGGCTCGGCTTCCCGCTCGGTTTCTTCGCATCGGGCATCTTCTCCGGGATGGGGGCGTTCCTCACCGAACTGTTCCCGACTCGCGTGCGCGGCTCCGGGCAAGGCTTCTGCTACAACGTCGGCCGCGCGATCGGCGCACTGTTCCCGTTCCTGATCGGCGCGCTGTCGAAGCAATACGGGCTCGGCATGAGCATCGGCATCTTCGCGGTCGCCGCGTACGGCGTGGTGATCGTCGCCGCGCTGACGCTGCCCGAAACGCGCGGCCGCGAACTCGACGCCGCCTGACCAACCCCGGCGGCAGGGCCGCCGGCCCTTCGTTTTTCTTCCCCCTTGATCGACACCGTGACACGGCGCGCGACGCGCGCCGTGCGGCGGCGCTCGCCCTTCGACTCAACGACGCATCGACCCGACATCATGACTGACCGACACCTTGGCCCCGTTCCTTCCGACGCCGCGCGCTGGCAATTCTGGATCGACCGCGGCGGCACCTTCACCGACATCGTCGCGCGCCGGCCCGACGGCTCGCTCGTCACGCACAAGCTGCTGTCGGAGAACCCCGAGCAGTATCGTGATGCGGCCGTGGCCGGCATCCGCCACCTGCTCGGCCTCGCCGACGGCGAGCCGATTACGCCCGAACGCGTCGACATGGTGAAGATGGGCACGACGGTCGCGACCAATGCGCTGCTCGAGCGCAAGGGCGAACGCATTGCGCTCGTGACGACGCGCGGCTTTCGCGACGTGCTGCGCATCGCGTACCAGAACCGCCCGCGCCTGTTCGATCTCGACATCGTGCTGCCCGATGCGCTGTACGAGACCGTCGTCGAAATCGACGAGCGGATCGGCGCGCACGGCGACATCGTCGTGCCGCTCGACGTGCAAGGTGCGCAAGCAGCGTTGCGCCGCGTGTTCGACTCGGGCGTGCAGGCACTGGCCATCGTGCTCATCCACGGCTATCGCTACACGGCGCACGAACGCGCGCTGGCGGACCTCGCGCGCCGGATCGGCTTCACGCAAGTGTCGGTGTCGCACGAGGTGTCGCCGCTGATGAAGATGGTGTCGCGCGGCGATACGACCGTGGTCGACGCGTACCTGTCGCCCATCCTGCGCCGCTACGTCGAGCAGGTCGCGCACGAGATGCCCGGTGTGAACCTGCAGTTCATGCAGAGTAGCGGCGGCCTGACGCGCGCCGACGCGTTCCAGGGCAAGGACGCGATCCTGTCCGGCCCGGCCGGCGGCATCGTCGGAATGGTGCGCGCCGCGCGCGCGGCCGGCTTCGACTGCGTGATCGGCTTCGACATGGGCGGCACGTCGACCGACGTGTCGCACTACAACGGCGAATTCGAGCGCGTGTTCGAGACGCAGGTGGCCGGCGTGCGGATGCGCGCGCCGATGATGAGCATCCACACGGTCGCGGCCGGCGGCGGCTCGGTGCTCGGTTTCGACGGCGCGCGCCTGCGCGTCGGGCCCGAATCGGCCGGCGCGAACCCGGGGCCGGCCGCGTACCGGCGCGGCGGCCCGCTGACGGTGACCGACTGCAACGTGATGCTCGGCAAGATCCAGCCCGATCACTTCCCGCGCGTGTTCGGCCCGCATGCGGACGAACCGCTCGACCGCGACGCCGTGGTCGCGAAATTCGCCGCGCTCGCCGACGAGATCCACGCGGCGACCGGGCGGCGCGACACGCCCGAGGCGCTGGCCGAAGGGTTCCTGGAAATCGCGATCGGCAGCATGGCGAACGCGATCAAGAAGATCTCGGTGCAGCGCGGCCACGACGTGTCGCGCTACGTGCTGACGACGTTCGGCGGTGCGGGCGGCCAGCACGCGTGCGGCGTGGCCGACGCGCTCGGGATGACGCAGGTGTTCGCGCATCCGCTCGCGGGCGTGCTGTCCGCCTACGGGATGGGGCTTGCCGACCAGACCGCGATGCGCGAGCGCGCGGTGGAGGCCGTGTTGTCCGATGAATCGTTGCCGGCGCTGAATGCCGCGCTCGACCGGCTGACCGACGAAGCCGTTGGCGCGCTGCTCGAACAGGGCGTGCCGCCGGAGCGCATCGCGACCGAGCGTCGCGTGCACCTGCGCTATCAGGGCACCGACTCGGCGCTCGACGTGCCGGCCGGCAGCGTCGCCGCGATGCAGCAGGCGTTCGAAGCCGCGTACCGGCAGCGTTACGCGTTCCTGATGCCCGGCACGCCGCTGGTCGCCGAACTGGCATCGGTCGAGGCGATCGGCCGCTCCGATGCGCCGGTCGAGATCGCACCGCTCGTGCCGCGCGACGAGGGCGCGGCGCCGCACGCGCACGGCGCGGTGCGTTTCTATTCCGGCGGCCAATGGCATGACGCGGCGCTGTACGTGCGCGACACGCTGCTCGCCGGCGACGCGATCGATGGCCCCGCGATCGTCGCGGAGAAGAACGGCACGACCGTCGTCGAACCCGGCTGGCGCGCGCGGATGACCGCGCAGGGCAATCTCGTGCTGACGCGCACGACGCCGCTGCCGACGCGCCGCTCGCTCGGCACCGACGCCGACCCGGTGCGGCTCGAGATCTTCAACAACCTGTTCATGTCGATCGCCGAGCAGATGGGGCTGCGGCTGCAGAACACCGCGTATTCGGTGAACATCAAGGAGCGGCTCGACTTCTCGTGCGCGATCTTCGACGGCGACGGCAACCTGATCGCGAACGCGCCGCACATGCCCGTGCACCTGGGCTCGATGGGCGAGAGCATCCGCACGGTGATCGAGCGCAACCGCGGCCGCATGCGCGACGGCGACGTGTTCATGCTGAACGACCCGTATCACGGCGGCACGCACCTGCCGGACGTGACCGTCATCACGCCGGTGTTCGCGGACGGCTCGGACACACCGCTGTTCTACGTCGGCTCGCGCGGCCACCACGCGGACATCGGCGGCACCACGCCGGGCTCGATGCCGCCCGATTCGACGCACATCGACGAGGAGGGCGTGCTGATCGACAACTGGCAGCTCGTGTCGGCGGGCGCGCTGCGCGATGCCGACACGCGCGCGCTGCTCGCCTCGGGCCGCTATCCGGCGCGCAACGTCGAGCAGAACATGGCCGACCTGCGCGCGCAGATCGCGGCGAACCAGAAGGGCGTCGACGAACTGCGCCGGATGGTCGAGCAGTTCGGCCGCGACGTCGTGCTCGCGTTCATGCGACACGTGCAGGACAACGCGGAGGAGGCGGTGCGGCGCGTGATTGGTGCGCTGCAGGACGGCGCGTACCGCTATCCGCTCGACAACGGCGCGGAGATTCACGTCGCGATCCGCGTCGATCGCGCGGCGCGCCGTGCGGAGATCGACTTCACCGGCACGTCCGCGCAGCTCGACAACAACTTCAACGCGCCGAAGGCCGTCTGCATGGCGGCGGTGCTGTACGTGTTCCGTACGCTGGTCGGCGACGACATCCCGCTGAACGGCGGCTGCCTGAAGCCGCTGACGGTGATCGTGCCGGCGCGCTCGATGCTGAACCCCGAGTATCCGGCGGCGGTCGTGTCGGGCAACGTCGAGACGTCGTCGGCGATCACCAACGCGCTGTACGGCGCGCTCGGCTGCGTCGCTTCGAGCCAGGGAACGATGAACAACTTCACGTTCGGCAACGATCGCTACCAGTACTACGAGACCATCGCCGGCGGCAGCGGCGCGGGCGACGGTTTCGCGGGCGTCGGCGCGGTGCAGACGCACATGACGAACTCGCGGCTGACCGACCCGGAGGTGCTCGAATGGCGCTACCCGGTGCGGCTCGACTCGCATCGGCTGCGCGCGGGCTCCGGCGGTGGCGGGCGCTGGCGCGGCGGCGACGGCGCGGTGCGGCGGATCCGCTTCCTCGAGCCGATGACCGCGTCGATCCTGTCGAACAACCGGATTCACGCACCGTTCGGCGCGGCGGGCGGCGAGGCCGGCGCGCTCGGCCGCAACACGATCGAGCGGGCGGACGGCACGGTCGAGACGCTCGATCACGTCGGCCGCGCGCAGATGGCACCGGGTGACGTGTTCGTCGTCGAAACGCCGGGCGGCGGCGGCTACGGCGCGGTGGGCTGAGCGGCGCGGCGGGGCAATGCAACGCGCGGAAGCGGTGCGGTGGCGTGCTCGCCGGACGGTTTTTGCGCGTCGCGGCCAGGCAAATCGCACCGGTTCCATCACATGCCGCCGCAATGCCTGCGCGAGGCAGCGATATATTCGCTCGCACTAATCGACCCGCTATTGCGCGAGTCATGGGAATAATGATGCGCATTCACGCATGAACGGAAATGGAAATTCCCCATTCCGCGTGCCGCCCAATGCGATCAGACCCCGCTAGAATGCCACCGGGGGCAGATCGCTGCCGGGCGATGGCGATTCCCCGCAAACGCCCGCCTGGCAACGCGCACCGAGGAATCCGCCGGCCCGCTCAGGGCCGCTGCGAGCCCCCGCGCACCGGTCGCCGATCACGAAAAATCCCGCGTGCCAACCGAGTGCCGATTCCTTGACACCCCGTGCCGAATGTGAGTGCCAATCCTTGTCGTCATTTGATAAGATGGCTCCCATCATTCGCTTGGAAACCTGCGCGCGACATGCGCGAACGCCGGTTCGCATTGGTTGGAAACAAGTACGGAACGAGGGCCGCTGGCACAGTCATCACGACTGTCTCGCCGGGTGCGCGCGCAGCGCGCCCGGGGATTGGTGGCGGCCGGCTCGCCTCCGTCTACACTGTGCGTTTTTTCTGGATCGGGGCGTGTCCATGGATGACGAAAACGATAGCGCCGTGCTCGAAACGCATCTCGGTACGCGCAGCCCGTGCTGGCGCCTCGGCAGCGACAGCAATGCACTCGAACTGGCCGCCGTTCGCGGCCTGACCAATGTCGCGGTGGCACTGACCGGCGAGCAGGCCGCGCGGATCCGCGCGCTCACCGGCGTCACGTCGCACCTCGTGCTCGAGCTCGCGCTGTTCGGCGATCCGGTCAGCCTCCATCTGGTCGGCCGGAAGGTCGATACCGCCAATTGGGCCGGCACGGCCTCCGCCTATTCCGATACCGCGTCCGTCGCGAGCGACCTCGCGCACGGGCTCGCGTTCGCCGAGCAGGTCGTGTCCGAAGTGAATTCGCTCGTCGTGATCCTCGACCGCAACGGCATGGTGCAGCGCTTCAACCGTCTGTGCGAGGAAGTGACGGGCAAGCGCGAGGTCGACGTGATCGGCCGCAGCGCGTTCGAGCTGTTCATGAGCCCCGAGCAGGGCGCGCAGTCACGCAGCAACATCACCGGCTTTTTCGAGAGCAACCGCTCGTTCGCGGTCGAGCGCTACATCAACACGGTCAACGGCCCGCGCCTGTTCCAGTTCCGCAACAAGTTCGTGCAGAGCGGCAGCGGCGTCGACGAGCAATTCCTGATCTGCTCGGGCATCGATGTCACCGAGGAGCGCAACGCACAGCAGCGGCTCACCGAGCTCGCGAATACCGACATGCTGACCGGTTTGCCGAACCGTCATGCAATCAGCGAGCGCATTCATGACGCGCTGGCCGCGGACCGCACCAATGTGCGCGGCCAGGTCGGCATCCTATTCCTCGATCTCGACAACTTCAAGCGCGTCAACGACCACTACGGGCACATCACCGGCGACCGCCTGCTGCAGGACGTGTCCGCGGTCATCGGCGGCTGCCTGCCGTCCGGCGCGACGCTCGCACGGCTCGGCGGCGACGAATTCCTGGTGCTGTTCGAGCACGGCACGCGGCCGCTGCTCGAGGCGACCGCGCAGATCATCCTCGAGCGGCTGCGTACGCCGATCCACCTCGGGCTGGTGGAGGTCTACACGAGCTGCTCGATCGGCATCGCGATGTATCCGCAGCATGGCGATTCGCTCGAAACGCTGATCCGCAGCGCCGACACCGCGATGTACGTCGCGAAGGAAGAGGGCAAGCATACGTACCGCGTGTTCTCGCTGGAGATGAACCAGAAGGTCGCGAAGTACATGTGGCTCGACACGAACCTGCGCAAGGCGCTCGAGGAAGAGCAGTTCGTGCTGCACTACCAGCCGGTGGTCGACATCGCGACCGGCGACGTGCACAGCGTCGAGGCGCTGATCCGCTGGCAGTCGCCGGATCGCGGGCTCGTCGCGCCGATCGAGTTCATTCGTTTCGCGGAGGAGTCGGGGTTGATCGGGCCGCTCGGCCGCTGGGTGATGCGCACGGCGGCCGCGCAGGCCGCCGCATGGAACGCGAAGGGGCTCGGCGTGCGGATCGCGGTGAACGTGTCGGCGCGCCAGTTGCAGGACATGAACATCGTCGACCAGTTCGCGGCGATCCTCGACGGCGCGGGGCTGAAGCCGAGCCTCGTCGACATCGAGCTCACCGAGAGCAGCTTCATCGAGGACGAGGAATCGGCGCACGAGCTGATGAATCGGTTCCGCCAGCTCGGCGCGGAGATTCATCTCGACGATTTCGGCACCGGCTATTCGTCGCTGTCGCAGCTGTCGCGGCTGCCGCTCGATTCGATCAAGCTCGATCGCACCTTCATCACGGGCATCGACCGCAACCCGCGCTCGCAGGCGTTGGTGCGCTCGGTCGTGTCGCTCGCGAAGGCGCTGAGTTTCTCGGTGGTCGCCGAAGGTGTCGAGACGCACGCGGAAGCCGAATTCCTCAAACAGATCAACGTCGATCACGCGCAGGGGTTCTACTTCGCGCGGCCGATGCCGGCCCAGGCGTTCGAGGCCTGGCTCGCGGAAACGAGAAAGCTCAGGCTGATCGCCTGAGCCCCACCGCATGACGGGCGCCGCCGCTTTCGCGGCGGCGCTTCGTTCACATCACACCGTGCGCAGCTTCGACACGCGCCGGTTCTGCAGCATCACCAGACGTTCCATGTACGCGAGATCCTTCGGCTCGATCGTGAACGCCGCGTGAACCCATTGCTCGGTGATGTCCATCAGTTCCGACCGCGTGAGATTGAACACGCGCTCGCGTGCGCGCAGCATCGCGCGGATGCCGTTCAGCTTCGGCTTCATCACGTCGATGAAGGTGCGCGTTGCGAGATACGCGTCGCCCGCGTCGAACGTCTGGTCGACCAGCCCGCGATCCTCGTACCACTCGGCCGCATGTGCCTCGCCGGACGAGATCAGCGATTCCGCGACCCCTCGGTCCGCCTTCCGTGCGACCAGCGAATAACCGCCCATGCCCGGGAACAGGTTGAACGCGATCTCGGGAAAGCCGAGTTTCACGCCCTTCTGCGCGAGCATGTAGTGGTGCGCGAGGGCGGCCTCGAAGCCGCCGCCCAGCGCGCTGCCCTCGACCATCGCGATCGAGATCGCACCGGTGCCGAAGCCCGTGTAGATCTCGTACACGCCGTCGATGCACGAGCGCGCATAGGCCATCAGCTGGTCGCGGCGGCCGCTGCGGATCGCGTCGACGAAGAAGCTCAGGTCGCCGCCGACGTTGAACAGCTCGGGGACGAGCGAGCCCGTCACCCAGAAGTCGAACGGCAGGCCCGAGTCGCGTGCGACGCGCGCGAGATGGATGATGTCGGTGACGAGTTGCTGGTTGAAGCACGGCCGCGGCTCCGATCGCAGCATCATCCACATGACGTTGCGGCCTTCTTCGTAGAACGCGGTCAGTTGCGTGAGTTCGCCTGCTTCGTAAAACGGACGGCACGCCGGATGGGATTGGAGTTGCATGGTATGTCCTCGTGAGATGTGGTTTTCAAGAACCGACGCGGCCGGCGTCGTGGAAACATGCCCCCGGGGCGCCGGCCGCGAGGCACCGCCATTGTTGCGCGCGCACAAAAGCCGAATTGCGCGGAGCAACGCATGACCGGGACGCGAGTCGGCAGCGCGTTCGATGCGAACCGTGAGAACCGTGCGAGCCATGCGAATGACGCGATCGATGTGATCGTTCGGCGGGAAAACGACGACGAGAAAGGCGGGGATTGAGCGTGGCGTCCCAGGCGCGCGGCGGCGAGGGTGGCCGGTGTGACGATGCGGTGAGCGTTCGCGCGACCGGGCCGTCGGCCGGTGCGGGTACGCGGCTGAGCGGCGGCGCGACAGGCCGGTCGCTTACGCGTTGAAAGCGGCGCTGCGCCGTCGGTCGCGTCTCATGGAATGTGCGGACTGGTGCGGCGGCCGGGTGTCGGCTAGCGTTAGAGGATGACGCCGCCGCGCCCGGCGTTCCGGGAGGGGACCATGACCGCATTCCAGAAGATGTGGCAACTGCTCGTCGGAAAGCCGCTGGACCCGCTCGATCCGCGCACGCGTCACGCGATCGCCGTGACGCCGTTGCTGGCCTGGGTCGGGCTCGGCGCCGACGGGTTGTCGTCGTCGTGCTACGGCCCGGAGGAGGCGTTCCTCGCGCTCGCCAACCACACGCCGCTCGCGCTGTTTCTCGCGTGCGCCACCGCGGCGACCGTGTTCATCATCGCGCTCGGCTACAACCAGGTGATCGAGCTGTTCCCGACGGGCGGCGGCGGCTACCGCGTCTCGACCGCGCTGCTCGGGGCGAAGCCGGGGCTCGTGTCGGGCGCGGCGCTGCTGGTCGACTACGTGCTGACCGTCGCGACCTCGCTTGCGAGCGGCGTCGACGCGTTCTTCAGCCTGCTGCCGGTGAGCGCGCAGGCATTCAAGCTCACGACCGAGATCGTGTTGATCCTGCTGATGACGGGGCTCAACTTCCGCGGGATGCGCGAATCGATCATGGTGTTGCTGCCGATCTTCATCGGCTTCGTCGTCCTGCACTTCGCGCTGATCGTGTATGGCGTCGCCGTGCACGGCAGCAACCTCGCGACGATCGTGCCCGATGCCGTGCACGAGGCGCACGGGATGTCGCAGTCGCTCGGCGTGTTCGTGATGCTCGCGTTGCTGATGCGCGCGTTCTCGCTCGGCGGCGGCACCTATACGGGCCTCGAGGCCGTGTCGAACAACGTGAACATGCTCGCCGATCCGCGCGTGCCGAACGGCAAGGTGACGATGTGGTACATGTCGACGTCGCTCGCGTTCACGGCCGGCGGCATCATCCTGCTGTACATGCTGTGGCACGCGCGGCCGGTCGAAGGCCAGACGCTCAACGCGGTCGTGTTCGGCAGCGTGATCGACCATCTCGGGCTCGGCTCGGCGTTCGCGCGCCACGCGTTGCTCGCGGCCGTGCTCGCGTTCGAGGCCGGGCTGCTGATGGTCGGCGCGCAGACGGGCTTTCTCGACGGCCCGGCCGTGCTGTCGAACATGGCGTCCGATTCGTGGGTGCCGCGCCATTTCCGCGACCTGTCGACGCGCCTCGTGCGGCAGAACGGCATCATCGTCGTCGGCCTGTCGAGCCTGCTGATCCTGCTGTGGACCCACGGCAGCGTCGACGTGCTCGTCGTGCTGTACAGCATCAACGTGTTCCTCACGTTCAGCATGTCGCTGCTCGGGCTCTGCACGTACTGGTGGCGCCATCGCAGCGAGCGCGGCTGGTTCAAGCATTTCTTCCTGTCCGCGCTCGGACTGACCGTGACGGCGACCGTGCTCGTCATCACGCTGGTCGAGAAGTTCACGGCCGGCGGCTGGCTCACGGTGCTCGTGACGAGCGCGGTGATCGCGCTGTGCTTCATGATCAACCGCCACTACGCGTACACGCGCGCGCAACTCGCGAAGGAGGACGCGCTGTTCTCCGGCAAGCCGCCCGAAGTCGACGAAGCGACCGCGCCCGGCAAGCCCGACCCATCGCAACCGACGGCCGTGCTGCTGGTCGGCAAGCATCGCGGCGCGAGCATGCACGCGCTGCTGTGGGTCAACCGGCTGTTTCCCGGGCACTTCCGCAACGTGATCTTCCTCGCGGTCGGCGAGGTCGATGCGAAGGCGTACGAAGGGCACGAACATCTCGAACGGCTGCGTCACTCGATCACCGAGGCGCTCGAATACTACGTCGCGCACTGTCGCCGCCACGGCATCGCCGCCGACTACCGGATCGCGTTCGGTACGAATCCCGTCGTGGAATTCATGAACCTCGCATCGTCGACGCTCGATGACTATCCGAACGCCGTGTGCTTCGCGAGCAAGCTGATCTTCCGGCGCGTGAATTTCCTGACCGCGTGGTTGCACAACCAGACACCGGTCGAGTTGCAGGCGCGCCTGCATGTCGAGGGCAAGCAGATGGTGCTGCTGCCGATGAACGTCGGGTAGCGGTGGCGCGGCAAGCGCGTGAGCGACTGCCGGTGGCAGCCGTCAGGGTTGATGGTGCCGACGCGGGCGGTTGGGCCGCCGCAGCGGCGGATGACGGAACTTGGCCCTCAGCCGGTCGCGCCCCGGGCGCTTGAAGAAGAACAGCACGGCGAGCGCGATGAACGCCAGCAGCACGACGACTTCCACGATCCCGTTTTCCATGGTGCCTCCTCGTCGCGCGCGGCCGCTCGCGATGACGCTTCCATGTCCCATTGTAGGTCGGCGTGCAACGGCTTGACGCGTGCGGATGCGGCGCCCACACTGGCCGACACGAGAGCACGAGCGGTGCGCGGTCAGCCCTGTCCGCTGCGCGACCGCGCTTTCCGTGAACCGCGACGAGGTGCGATGTGGTGCGCTTTTCTGTCGGCCTGGCCAGCTGGATGCTGGCATGCGCCGCCGCGTTCGGCGCATCGAACGCCCTCGGTGCGACGCCGGGCGCGGGCCCGGCCGTGGACGCAGCGAGCGACGTGGCCGACGAAGCGCCCGTCACGCTCGTCAGCGATGTCCACGAATTCGTGATCCAGCACGACGGTTCGCTCGACGAGCACGACGATTCGACCTTGCGCGCGAACAACGCGAACGGCATCGATGCGGTCGCGCAGCGCTACGTGTGGTTCGACAAGAACCTGGAGAAGGTCGACCTGCTCGCGGCCGAGACGATCGATCGCGACGGCGTCGCGCATCCGGTCGGCCCCGACGGCATCCGCGACGTTCAGGAGCCGCGCTCGGCCGGCGCGCCGACGTTCCAGGACGGGTTGCTGCGCACGGTCGTGTTTCCGGGTGTCGAGGCCGGGTCGGGCACGCGCATCGCGTTCCGCAAGTCGCGCACGAGGCCGGTCAACGCGGGTTATTTCGGCTACTACGTCGAGCCGTCGCGCGAGCCGGTGGAGAACCAGCGGCTGATCTTCGACGTGCCGGCCGACATGACGCTGCACGCGGACGCGCGCGGCTACGTCGCGCTGCCGCCGGTGACCGCGAACGGCCGCACGCGCTACGAATTCGACTACCGGCACGGCCCTTACGAGCGCATCGAGAGCGGCGCGGTCGGCTACCCGACCTACGGCGACCGGCTCATGGTGTCCACGCTGCCCGACTATGCCGCGTTCGCCGCGCGCTACCGCAACGCGGCCGTCGACCCGAGCGCGAACGATCCGGCCGTCGTGCAACTCGCACGCGCGCTCACCGCCGACGCCGCCGATCCGCACGACGAGGCGCGCATCCTGTACGACTGGGTGCAGGCGAACGTGCGCTACGTCGGGCTCTTTCTTGGCGAGACGGCCGCCGCGCCGCATCGCGTGACCGACATCCTGAGCAACCGCTATGGCGACTGCAAGGACCACGTCGCGCTGTTCGGCGCGTTGCTCGCGGCGGTCGGCATCCGCAGCGAACCGGTGCTGATCGATCTCGGCTCCGTGTACACGCTGCCGTCGGTGCCCGGTTACGGTGGCGGCGCGATCAATCACGCGATTACGTGGCTGCCCGATCTCGGCCTCTACGCCGACACGACGACGGCCGGCATCGCGTTCGGCTACCTGCCGCCGATCGTGATGGATCGGCCGGCGCTGCTCGTCGACACCGGCGTGCTGTCGCGCACGCCCGCTGTGCAGCTGAAGCGCCGCACCGCGCGCGTGGCGATCGATGCCGCGCAACCGGGCGCCGCGCGGTTTCACGCGCTCGTCGAGGACGACGGCTGGACCGCCGAGCTCGAACGCACGCTGTTTCGCCGCGCAGCGCCCGACCGCATCCGGCAGCTCGCGAACGAACGTCTGCGGCAAAGCGGGCTGCGCGGTAGCGCACGGATCGCGACGAGCGATCGCCGTGCGACGGGCGGCCCGTTCGATGTGACGTATGACGGCACGCTCGATCACTTCGTGTGGCCGGACGGCACGACCGCCGTGCCCGTGCTGTCGAGCCTCACGGGCGGCATCGCGACGCAGGTCGAGGGCTGGCTGGCCGAACCCGTGCGCACGCAGCCGTGGACGTGCATCGGCGGCAGTTTCGAGGAGACCGGCCAGATCGCGCTGCCGGCCGACGTCGCGGTGAGCGACCTGCCGACCGATGCGGCCGTGCACGACCGCTTCGTCGACTTCGCGTCGCATTACGTATTCGATGCGGCCACGCGGATCGTGCAGGTCACGCGGCGGATGAAGGCGGATTTCGGCCGGCAGGTTTGCACGCCCGACGAATTCACGTCGCTGCGCGCGTCGCTCGAACGCATCGAACGCGACACGCAGGCGCAGATCGTCGTGCGGGCCAAAGCGCATTGAGCGGGCAGGGGCAATGAGCGCATCGCCGTCATCGGCCGGCGCGCAGGAGCGACATCATGACGGAACGGGAACACGAGATCGCCGACCTGGCGAAGGAATTGCTGGGCCGGATCGTGCAGGGCGCGATGACGAACGGCGAGTCGGTGGATGCGCAACAGTGCGCGGCATTGGCCGTGGAGTGCGCGACGGCGCTGGTGGACAAGCTCGACGCGCACAGCGGTTGAACGCAATCGTCACGGGCGACGGCGCATCGGGCGATGCCGGCGTGACTCGGCAGGCGTTCGCCTGGCCTCGCGCTGCACGCGAAGCGTTACACGTCACACGTCGGCGTGCGTGTCGCCTTCGGCACGCACGGCGCCCGGCGGCTTTCCGACCACGCGCTTGAACGCACGGCTGAACGCGGCCAGCGAACCATAGCCGAGCCGGTACGCGACGGCTTCGATCGTCTCGCCCTCGCGCGCGATCCACTGCGCGGCGAGCCGCATCCGCAGCTCGGTCAGGTAGCGCACGGGCGTCATCCCGGTCGCCGCGAGAAAGCGCTCGGCGAACACCGAGCGCGACACGCCCGCTTCGGCGGCCAGCTCCGCGACGCTCCAGTTGCGGCCCGGGTCGCGATGCAGCGCGACGATCGCGCGGCCCAGCTTCGGCTCGCGCAGCGCCTGCACCCAGCCCGTCGCGTCGCCGCATCCGCACTCGACCCAGCCGCGCACGATGAACGCCGCGACCACGTCCGCGAGCCGCGCGAGGATGCCCGCGAAGCCCGCGCGCTCGGAGCACGATTCGCGTTCCATCGCGTCGAGCATCGGGCGGATTTCCGGGTAGCGCGCGAGCAGCGTGCCGACGTGCATGAACTCGGGCATCGCGCCGACCAGCGGCTGCATGCCGCCGAGGTCGAGCTCCATGCATGCGCTGAAGATCAGCGCGTCGCCGGCGCCCGGCTCCGTCGTTGCGCAGGCCGCGGGCGACGTGCCGGCCGATGCCACCGATGCGACCGTATCGCAGATCTTCGCGGCTTCGAAGCCGTGGATCTCGCGACACGGCGCGTCCGGATCGGACACCAGCGCATGCATGCGCCCATGCGGCAGCAGGATTGCGTCGCCGGCCTCGAGCTGCATCGTTGCGCCGGCTTCGTCGCGCAGCAGCACGGGCCCGCGCCCGATGAAATGGAACTGCGCGCGGCCCGGCGCCTGGCCGAAGCTCAGCCCGAACGGCCGTGCGACCTGGATGCGGCGGTACTGGACGCCGCTCAGGCGCATCCCCAGCAGCAGCTCGCTGACGAGGTCGTGCATGTCGGGGACGGGAGGAAGCAGGGGCTCGGACATCGCGAAGTTCGGACGATCGATCAACAAGAACGGATTGTATGTCATAGACCGTCCTGCCGTCGTTCCTTACGATACGCCGTCATCAGTATTTTCCCTACACGACTCGGAACGACGCATGAATCCCGGAATCTCCTCTGCCGCCGCCACCGCGGCCCCCCGCGAGCCGGCCTGGGGCGCTGTCTTCGCGATGACGCTTGGCGTGTTCGGTCTCGTCACCGCCGAATTCCTGCCCGCGAGCCTGCTCACGCCGATGGCCGACAGCCTCGGCGTGACCGAAGGCGTGGCCGGCCAGGCCGTCACGGCCACCGCGACGGTCGCGCTCGTCACGAGCCTGCTGATCTCGGCGCTGACGCGCACGATCGACCGCCGGCGCGTGCTGCTCGTATTCTCGGTGCTGCTCGTCGCGTCCAATCTCGCGGTCGCGTTCGCGCCCAACCTGACGACGCTGCTGATCGGCCGCGTCGTGCTCGGCGTCGCGCTCGGCGGCTTCTGGACGATGGCGACCGCCACCGCGATGCGGCTCGTGCCAACCGCGATGGTGCCGCGTGCACTGTCGATCATCTTCAGCGGCGTGGCGGTCGCGACGATCGCTTCCGCGCCGATGGGCAGTTATTTCGGGCACCTGATCGGCTGGCGAAACGTGTTCCTGATCGCGGCCGGGCTCGGCGGTCTCGCATTTGCGTCGCAGGTGTTGACGCTGCCGTCCATGCCGCCGAGCGGCACGACGCGGCTGCGCACGCTCGTCGACGTGCTGCGGCGGCCGACCGTCGGCCTCGGGATGTTTGCAACGATCCTCGTGTTCACCGGGCATTTCGCGTTCTTCACGTATCTGCGGCCGTTCCTCGAACAGGTCGCGGGCGTTGGCGTGAACGGGCTGTCGGCGATCCTGCTCGGCTACGGGATTGCCAATTTCGTCGGCACGTCGCTCGCGGGCCGCGTGCTCGAACACCGGCTGCGGCCGATGCTGATCGGGATGCCCGCGCTGATGGTCGTGCTCGGCGTCGCGCTGGTCGCGCTCGGCCGCGCACCGATGATCGACGCGGTGCTCGTCGCGTTGTGGGGGATGGCGTTCGGCGGCGTGCCGGTCGCATGGTCGACGTGGGTCACGCGCACCGTGCCCGATGAGGCCGAAAGCGCGGGCGGGCTGATCGTCGCGGCGATCCAGCTCGCGATCGCGACGGGCGCGGCGGCAGGCGGCGTCGTGTTCGACGCGAACGGCGCGGGCGGCGTGTTCCTGGGTGCGGCGGCGGTGCTGGCCGTGGCGGTCGCGACGATCGTGACCGGCGTGCCGAAGCGGGTGGGCGTGGCGCCGGCGCTCGCCGAGTGAGAGGCATGCGGGCAATCGACGCGAGCGTTGATCGGCCTGCTGTTCGGACAGGGGAGCAACCGGCGTGTCTGGATGAAGTGACCGGCGCGGGCACGCTGCACGTTGCGGCGCGCCCGCTGTCGCCGCGTGCGAGCCCCGTCAGCCGCGCGTAGCCGGATCCTCCGACAGCGCGCGCAACTGCCCGCGCAACACATCGACTTCGCCCGCCGCGAACGGCCGTTCTATCTCGGCGTGCGTTTGCTGCCATAGCGGGAACGCTTCGGCCAGCAACTGATGGCCGGCCGGCGTGAGTTCGAGCAGGCGGCTGCGCTTGTCGTCCGGATCCTGCGTGATCGTGAGCAGCCCGCGCCGCTCGAGCGGCTTGAGCGCGGCGGTGAGCGTGGTGCGGTCCATCGCGAGCAATGACGCGACCGATTTCATCGCGGCCGGCTGCGGCCGGTTCAGCGACATCAACAACGAAAACTGGCCGTTGGTGAGATCCAGCGGGCGCAGCACATCGTCGAAGATGCGCGCGAGATTACGCGCCGCGCGCTGCATGTGCAGGCACAGGCAGCAATCGCGCACCAGTAGCGTCGTCTCGAAGGGAAGCTGTTCTTTGCGTGCCATGTTGCAATTGTGTTGATATCAACCTATTGTGTCAAGGGCGGGGAGCGGCAGCCCGTCGTTCCCGCCATCGGACGGAGGAAGCATGAGCGCGCAACAACAGTTGTATCTCGCGGTATTCCTCGGCAGCAAGGATAGCCCGGCCATGAAGGCATGGATGGCGCTGCCCGAGGACCAGCGGCGTGCGCGGGAGCGCGAGGGGATCGCCGCGTGGCACGCGTGGGTCGACCGGCATCGCGATGCGATCGTCGAGCTCGGCGGGCCGCTCGGCAAGACCAAGACCATCGGCGCGGGCGGCGTGACGGACACCACCAATGCGATGAGCGGCTTCACCGTCGTGCGCGCCGCATCGCACGACGCGGCCGCCGCGCTGTTCGAAGGCCATCCGCATTTCACGCTGTTTCCTGGCGAGGCGATCGACGTGATGCCGGTGCTCGCGGTGCCGGGCATGTGAGCGGCGACAGGCGCTGCGTGCGCGGTCGTCGCGGCCGATGGGCCGTCGCCTGCGCGCGGCGATTTTCCCCGACATTATCGATGGAGACATTGCGATGAAGCTTTACGGATTCGCCGGCACGCGCTCGCAACGCGCGCTCTGGGGGCTCAAGGAACTGGACGCGGATTTCGAGTTCGTGTCGGTCAACCTGCTCGAGGGCGAGCACAAGCGGCCCGAATTCCTGCGCCTCAATCCTGCCGGCAAGGTGCCCGTGCTCGTGGACGGCGACCTGGTGATTCCCGAGTCGGCCGCGATCGTGCTGTATCTCGCGGACAAGTACCCGGAAAAGGCGCTGTTGCCCGTCGATCCGGCGCTGCGCGCGCAGGCCTATCGGTGGGTGATGTTCGCGGTGACGGAGCTTGAACAGCCGCTGTGGCGGATTACGCGTCATTCGTTCCTCTATCCGCCCGAAAAGCGCTCGCCGGCCGATATCGAGCTGGCGCGTGAGGATTTCGCGACGATGGCCGCGATCCTCGACAAGTATCTCGAAGGACGCGAATTCATCGTCGGCGACGCGTTGACGGTGGCCGATTGCGTGACGGTCTACCTGATCGACTGGGCGAGCGAATGCCATTTGATCGAACCGTTCCCGCAATTGCGCGCGTATCTCGAGCGGCTTTATGCGCGACCGAAGGCGCCGCAACGGATCGCGGACGCGCGCAAGGCGGCGTGATACGGTGGTCGGTCGCGCCGATGGGGGCGATCGACCTCGACCGCGCGATCCCGCCGCCTTGCGGGCTCGCGGTTACGACGCGTCGACGGGGCCGCCGAGCGCGCGGCACAGCACCGACAAGTCGCGAACGGTCAGATGCGGGGACGGCGCACGCCGCGCGGCGTGCGCCGCTTCCGTCCCTGGGTGGCGCACGATCCATGCTGCCTGCAGCCCCGCATTCAACGCGCCGACGATATCGAGGTGAAAGTCGTCGCCGACGTGGAGCAGTTCCGCCGCAGGCACGCCGAGTTTCGCGGCGGCCGCATGGAAGATCTCCGGCTCGGGTTTCGCGAACCCGAACGCACCCGCGCTGAGCGTTTCGCGGAAGAACTCGCCGCCGCCGGTCAGCCGAAGGTCGGCATTGCCGTTCGTCACCGCGATCAGCGGAAATCGCGCGCTCAACCACTCGAGCGCCGGCAACGCATCGTCGAAGAACTCGACCTGGTTTCGCGCGGAATAGAACACGTCGTACGCGCGGTCGGTCAGCGTGACGTCTTCGTTCGCGCGTTCGAGCGCAAGCCGGATCGATCCGATGCGCAACGCACGAAAGTCGCTGACGAGGTCCGGCCGCGAGCGTTCGTATTCGTTGCGCAGCTGGCCCAGTGCCTGCGACGTGGGCACGACGCTCGCGGTAGCGGGCGCGTGCGCGATCAGCCACGCATGCAGCGACGCCTCGGCCCGTTCGACGGACGGTCCGAACGGCCAAAGCGTGTCGTCGAGATCGAACGAGAGGGCGGAAACTCTGGATAGACGCATGGCGATGGAAGATAGCACGCAGTGCCGTTCACCACGGCCACGGGATCGAACGTCCCGCGTCGTTTTCGACGGCCTGCCGGTACAGGAAACGCGCAACGGTCAGGTCCTGCAGCGCGAGTCCCGTCATGTCGAACACGGTGATCTCGTCCGGCGATCGATCGACGGGCACGGTGCCGGCCAGCACGTCGCCGATTTCAGCGCGCGGCAGATCGGGCGCCCATTGGCATTCGCCGATGCTGCGCGCCTGCTCGTGATCGTCCACGAAAATGCGCGAGCGCGCCAATACGCCGTCGGGAAGCTCGCGCTTGCCCGCGGTGTCCGCGCCGACGCAGGTCAGGTGGGTGCCGGGCTGAACCGCGTCCGCGTCGAACAGCGGGCCGCCGCCCGGCGTTGCCGTGATGACCACATCGCTGGCGGCCACGGCATCGTTCCGGTTCAGGGCGACGCGGATGTCGCAGCGTTCGCGGAATGCCGATTCGAACACCGCGTCCGGTTCGCCGCTGACGGTCACATACTGCACCGCGCACCGTTGCGGCAGCAGACCGAGCGCGTAGTCGAGCTGGACGCGCGCCTGCACGCCGGTGCCGAACACGCAGATGCGCGTGCTGTCGCGGCGGGCCAGCGCCTGCAGGCCGAGGCCGCCGGCCGCACCGGTCCGGGCGGTGGTGATCGCATTGCCGTCCATGATGCAGAGCGGACGGCCCGTGGCCGGATCGAACAGCGCGATCGTCGCCTGATGCGGCTCGCCGCCCCGGCTTCGATTACCGGGCCAGAAACCGGCTGCCTTGAAGCCGAGCAGATCCTGGCCCGCGACGTCGCCGGACTTGATGCCGAACACGCCGCCGGTGTGCAATCGTTCGCGCACGACCGGGAACACGCGCCCCGCACGTCGACTGTGCAGCACGAAGGCCTCGCGCACCGCCGCCATGACCGGTTCGGGTTGAAGGGCCGGTTCGACGACATCCCGGTCGAGAAGAAGGAGGTGGGCGTCTGTCGGCATGATGGGGGAGCCTGTCGGATGCGATGCGAATCGCGATCTTTAAAGTTTGTATAGTTTTGGAAAAATAGTCAATTCCGGTCGGGCGACGGTGCGGTGGCCGGTTTCGTCGTTCGACATCCGCCGCTGCACCGGTCGTCGCCTTCAGGTTTCCTACCATCCGTAGAAGCGTGGCCAGGTCTGCACGGTGCCGTCGCTGCCCAGCGCGTGGTATTCCGGGTGCTGCGCACCGGTCGCGCACGCGTGGTTCGGGAGGATCCGCAAACGGGTACCGATCGGAAACCGCTTCGCGATCGCGGCGTCGGCCATCCCCGCGCGAGACACGATGCCGTGCTCCTGGTTGGCCGCGCTCATCACGTACTCGCCGAGCACTTCACCGTCTTCGGTACACACCTGCCCGTAGCCGAAATCCCGCGCCTGCCGCTGCGTGCCGCGATCGCGGCTCATCGCCATCCAGCCCGCGTCGACGATGGCCCAGCCTTTTTCTTCCTGGTGTCCGATGACGGTGGTCAGCACCGACAGCGCGATGTCGGACAACGCGCACACACCGACGTTGTGCATCACGAGGTCGAACAGCACGTACACGCCCGCGCGGACTTCCGTCACGCCGTCGAGGTGCTCCGCGGACAACGCGGTCGGCGTCGAACCGATGCTCACGATCGGGCAGGGCAACCCCGCGGCCCTGAGGCGTTCCGCGGCGCGCACGGTCCGGCTGCGCTCCTGTTCGGCGATCGCGACCAGCGCGTCGCGCGTGTCGTAGTCGTAGCTGGAGCCGGCATGCGCGAGCACGCCGCCGAGCGTCATCCCGCCGTCGACCAGCGCGCGGCCGACGTCGATCAGCAGGTCGTCGTCGGGCGCAATCCCCGAGCGGTGGCCGTCGACGTCGACTTCGATCCAGACTTCGAAGCGCTCGCCGTGCTCGCGCCCGAATTCGGCGATGGCGTGCGCGGTCTGCAGGCTGTCGGCGACGATCTTCAGGTCGCAGCCCTGCCGGCGCAGCGCGAGCGCCTTACCAAGCCTGGCGGGAATCATCCCGACCGCATAGACGATGTCGCGTACGCCGCCCGCGAAGAATTGTTCGGCCTCCTTAAGCGTCGACACTGTGATGCCCTGGGCGCCGGCCGCGATCTGCGCGTCGACGACATGCTGGCATTTGGTGGTCTTCACGTGCGGCCGGAACGTGACGCCGAGCGCGTCCAGATGCGCCTGCATGCGCGCGATGTTATGACGCATGCGACCGACGTCGATCAATGCGGCGGGGGTATTCGGAAGCGGGATGCCCATGGTGCGTTGCCTCGGTGGTTTGCCGACAGCGAACACTGTAGGGCGTTTGGCCAGCAGCGTGTTTAACGTCTGCCAAATTGACCATTAAGCCCGATTTAATTCGGGAAGCCGCTCATGCCTTGCCGCGCCACGGCGGCGGATCGAAAAATCGCGTCGCGGCTTCGAGGAAGACCCGTTGCCGCGCGGAGCGGCCGGTGCGCGATGGCAGCAGCGCGGTCACGGGCGCGGGCGGCAGATGCCAGTCGGGCAGCAGCCTGACCAGCTTGCCGCTGGCCAGCAGCGGCGCGACGTCCCATTCGGAGCGTTCGACGATGCCGAGCCCGGCCAATGCCCAGTCGGTGATGACGGTGCCGTCGTTCGACGAAAGCGCGCCCGTGACGCGAATCACCGCCGATCGCCTGGATTCGCCCTTGCCATCGCCGGCTTGCGAGAAGCGCCAGCGCGGCACGTCCTCGTCGTTTTCGCGCAGGCACAGGCAGTCGTAGCGGGCGAGATCGGACGGATGCTCCAGTTCGTGGATGCGCCGCGCGTAACCGGGGCTCGCGCACAGGAACCGCTCGTTGGGCGCGAGCGGATAGCCGATCCACGACGACGACTTCAGGCCGCCGACATGGATGACCACGTCGGCCCCCGCCGCGCTGGTCAGCGGACTCTCCGACAAATGCAGCGAGATTTCGAGCTTCGGATGCGCGCGTTGCACGTCACGCACGATTCGCGCGACGTACTTGCGTCCGAAGCCGAACGGCGCGACGACGCGCAGCGTGCCTTGCACGTCGCTGTGATCGCCGGAGATGTTGACCGGCAGCGCCTCGACGCGCTCGAGAATCCCGACGGCTTCCTGGTACAGCCGCTGACCCTCGTCGGTCAACGCGATCCCTTTCGGCCGCCGCACGGCGAGCCGGACATTCAGTCGTGCCTCCATCCGCTGCAGGCGGATCGTGACCGCGGGCGGGGTGAGGTCGAGCAGGCGCGCGGCGGATGCCAACGAGTGCGACGCGCCGATCGCGCGCACGAGTCGAAGATCGTCGAGGTCGAGCATTTCGTGGTCTTTAATGCTGATGTTGCCTAGCATTAAACCCCACATCGCATGATGAATCCAACGACGCATGTTCGGCTATCGGCAAGTGTTTGTGGGGATCGACGTGCGGGAATGCCTGACCGGCATCGTTCACGAGCACCCTATAGCCGGCAGTCCGACGCAATCCGGCGCGGCGCGAAACCCGCGCGCCGACGCGTTCTGTCCCCCAACTTCTGCCCGGTTTGCCCGCCACAGGGCAAAATACGGGTTTTCCGCACCCGAGAGGGCGCGCCCGAATCATGCGCCGGGCGGCGGCAGTGCGCGATCGCACGCCGCCACCGGGCGCCCAGGCAAGATGCTCGCCGTGTCGCGAGCCCACAGGAGTCCAGACCCCATGCCCGAATCCAACCTGTCCTTCTTCGGCCGGCTGTCGCTGGCCGTCGGCACATTCTTTTCCGTGCTCGGCAACCGCGAGTTCGCGGCCGGTGTGCTGCGCGTGCGCGACGGCGCCTCGGCACCGGTCGCCCCGGCGCCGGTTGCGCCCGCCCCCGCCGCGGCTCCGGCTCCGGCGCCCGCGCCCGTGAAGGCCCCGGCCCCCGAGCTGCGCGAAGCGAGCCCGCAAGCCGCGCTGCAACTGCTCGGCCTGTTGCAGCGCGATGCGCGCTTCATCGACTTCGTCGAGGAAGACATCGCCGGCTATGCGGACGCCGACATCGGCGCCGCCGCACGCCTCGTGCACGACGGCTGCCGCGCTGCGCTGCGCGAGCACTTCACGATCGTGCCGGTGCGCGACGAAGCCGAAGGCAGCCGCGTGACGCTGCCGGCCGGCTTCGACGCGACGGCCGTGCGCGTGACCGGCAACGTGGTCGGTTCCGCGCCGTTCACGGGTACGGTCAGCCATCGCGGCTGGCGCGTGGCCGACGTGCGCCTGCCGAAGCTGACGGGCAGCCACGACGCATCGGTGGTGGCACCGGCGGAGGTGGAACTGTGAGCGATCCGCGTTATTCGATCGGTATCGATCTCGGTACGACCCATTGCGCGCTGTCGTACGTCGACAGTGCCGCGAGCGACGGCGAAAAGATCACGCAGCAGGTGCTGCCGATCGCGCAGCTGACCGCGCCCGGCGCGCTGGAGTCGCGCGACCTGCTGCCGTCGTTCCTCTATCTTCCGCATGAAAGCGAGCTGACGCAGGGCGACCTGACGCTGCCGTGGACGGCATCGCGCGGCTTCGCGGTCGGCGAAATGGCGCGCACCCGCGGCGCGGGCACGCCGATCCGCCTCGTCTCGAGCGCGAAGAGCTGGCTGTGCCACCCGGGCGTCGACCGCCGCGCGGCGATCCTGCCGAGCGATGCGCCGCCCGAGGTGTCGCGCGTGTCGCCGCTGGAAAGCTCGATCCGCTACCTGACGCACCTGCGCGAAGCGTGGGACCACGCGCATCCCGACGCGCCGTTCGCCGACCAGGACGTGACGGTCACGATCCCCGCGTCGTTCGACCCGGCCGCGCGCGAACTGACGGCGGAAGCCGCGCGTGCCGCCGGCTATTCGCGGATGACGCTGCTCGAGGAGCCGCAGGCGGCGCTCTACAGCTGGATCCAGAAGAGCGAAGGCGGCTGGCGCAAGCAGGTGCAGGTCGGCGACCTGATCCTGTGCGTGGACGTCGGCGGCGGCACGACCGACCTGTCGCTGATCGCGGTGGTCGAGCGCGACGGCAACCTGGAACTGCATCGCGTGGCGGTCGGCGAGCACATCCTGCTCGGCGGCGACAACATGGACCTCGCGCTCGCGCACGTGGTCGCGCGCAAGCTCGCGCAGCAGGGCACGCAGGCCGATCCGTGGCAATTGCGCGCGCTGACCTACGCATGCCGCTCCGCGAAGGAAACGCTGCTGTCCGACCCGGGCGTCGATGCGGTGCCGCTCGTCGTGCCGAGCCGCGGCTCGAAGCTGATCGGGGGCTCGATCCGCACGGAACTGACGCGCGCGGAACTCACGCAGACGATCCTCGAAGGCTTCTTCCCGCAAGTCGATGCGGCCGCGCGCCCGGTGAGCCGCGCGCGCGTCGGCCTGACGCAGCTCGGCCTGCCGTATGCGCAGGACGCGGGCATCACGCGCCATCTCGCGGCGTTCCTCGGCCGCCAGGTCGCGGCGCTCGACACGCTCGAAGGCGTGCAGCGCACGCTGCCGCAAGGCGCGACGTTCCTGCATCCGACGGCCGTGCTGTTCAACGGCGGCGTGTTCAAGTCGACGCTGCTCACGCAGCGCGTGCTCGATACGCTCAACAGCTGGCTCGCCGCCGAAGGCGCGCCGCCCGCACGCCTGCTCGAAGGCGCGGATCTCGATCTCGCGGTCGCGCGCGGCGCGGCTTACTACGGCTACGTGAAGCGCGGCCGTGGCGTGCGCATTCGCGGCGGCACGGCGCGTGCGTACTACGTTGCGATCGAGTCGGCGATGCCCGCGGTGCCGGGGCTCGAGCCGCCGGTGCAGGCGCTGTGCGTCGCGCCGTTCGGGATGGAGGAAGGCTCGGACGCGGCGCTGCCGCCGCAGGAGTTCGGCCTCGTCGTCGGCGAGCCGGTGCAGTTCCGCTTCTTCGGTTCATCGGTGCGCCGCCAGGACCAGGTCGGCACGCTGCTCGATTACTGGTCGCCGGAAGAACTTCAGGAACTCGAGGAAATCCAGGCGACGTTGCCCGCTGAAGGGCGCACGGTCGGCGAGATCGTGCCCGTGAAGCTGCATGCGCGCGTGACCGAAGCCGGCACGCTCGAACTCGAGGCGATCCCGAGCGGCACCGACGAGCGCTGGAAGGTCGAGTTCGACGTGCGCGGCGCCGCCTGAGCGCGATGAAGCGCTATACGGTCGGCATCGACCTCGGCACGAGCAACACGGTCGTCGCATACGTCGAGGCCGGCTCCGACGCGATCCGCGTGTTCGACGTCGAGCAACTCGTCGGCCCCGGCGCGGTGGCCGCGCAGCCGCTGCTGCCGTCGGTGCGCTATCACCCTGCGGCCGGCGAGCTTGCGGCGGACGCGTTGAGGTTGCCGTGGCAGGCGGCCGGCGCGCGCGACGCAGCCGCCCGTTCGGGCGGCGGCCGCGACGGCGGCGCTGGTGACGCGCTGCCGCCCGTGATCGGCCGCTATGCGCGCACGCTCGGCGCGCAGGTGCCGGGCCGGCTCGTGTCGAGTGCGAAGAGCTGGCTGTCGCACGCATCGGTCGACCGGCTCGCCGCGATCCTGCCGTGGGGCGCGGCCGACGGCGTCGACAAGGTGTCGCCGGTCGACGCGAGCGCGAGCTATCTCGCGCACGTGCGCGACGCGTGGGATGCCCGTTTTCCCGATGCGCCGCTCGCGAAGCAGGACGTGATCCTGACGGTGCCCGCGTCGTTCGACGACGGCGCGCGCGCGTTGACGGTCGAGGCCGCGCGGCGCGCGAAGCTGCCCGCGCTGCGGCTGCTGGAAGAGCCGCAGGCCGCGTTCTACGACTGGCTGTACGGCCAGCGCGAGACGTTGCGCGACACGTTCGCCGACGCGCGGCGCGTGCTGATCTGCGACGTCGGCGGCGGCACGACCGATCTCACGCTCGTCGATGTCGCACCGGGCGACGACGGCGAGCCGACCTTCACGCGCGTCGGCGTCGGCAATCACCTGATGCTCGGCGGCGACAACATGGACCTCGCGCTCGCGCGCCTGGTCGAAACGCGGCTGACCGAGCCCGGCACGCGGCTGTCGGCCGCGAGCCTGTCGCAGCTCGTCGAGCGCTGCCGTGCCGCGAAGGAGCGGCTGCTCGGCGACGACGCACCGGCGTCCGTCACCGTCACGCTGCTCGGCGCGGGCAGCAAGCTCGTCGGCGGCGCGCGTTCGGCCGAACTGACACGGCAGGAAGTCGAACAGATCGTCGTCGACGGTTTCTTTCCGCAGGTCGAGGCCGGCGAACTGCCGCGCCGCGCGCGGGCGGCAATCGTCGAATTCGGGTTGCCGTATGCGAGCGACCCGGCCGTCACGCGGCACGTCGCCGCGTTCCTGAACCGTCACGCGGAAGGCCCGCTGCCCGACACGCTGCTGCTCAACGGCGGCGTGTTCCGTGCGGGCGCGCTCGCCGGCCGTCTCGCGCAGACGCTCGGCGCGTGGCGCGGCGCGCCGCTCGACGTGCTGCACAACGCGCATCCGGACGTGGCCGTCGCGCGCGGCGCGGTGGCGTACGGCCTCGCGCGCGCCGGGCATGCGCCGCGCATCGGCGGCGGTTCCGCGCGCAGCTATTTCCTCGTGCTCGATGACGGCGCCGGCGACGCAGCCGCGCGCGGCGTCTGCCTGCTGCCGCGCGGAGCGGAAGAGGGCCGCGAGATCCGGCTCGAGGATCGTACCTTCGCACTGCAGCTCGGGCAGCCGGTGCGTTTCCACCTCGTGTCGACGGTGGCCGACACCGCGTACCGGCCCGGCGATCTCGTCGCACTCGACGGCGGCGATTTCGTGCGGCTGCCGCCCATCGCGACGGTCGTCGAGCGGCAGGCGGGCAGCGATGCGCGCGAAACGCCGGTGAAGCTCACCGCGTCGCTGACCGAGGTCGGCACGCTCGAAATGCACTGCATCGCGACCGATGACGCGGCACGCCGCTGGCGGCTCGAATTCCAGTTGCGCGGCGACGCGCCCGCACCGGGCGACGATGCGGCGCATGCGCGCCATCCGCGTCTCGATCACGCGATCGAATTGATCGAGCGCTCGTTCGGCAGCAAGGCCGCGGACGTCACGCCGAAGGACACGCGACGGTTGCGCGCGCAACTCGAACAGGTGCTCGGCCCGCGCGAAGAGTGGGACGTCGCGCTCGCGCGCGAGCTGTTCGACGCGCTGCTTGCGCGGGCGCGGCGGCGCCGTCGCTCGGCCGATCACGAACGCGCGTGGCTGAACCTCGCCGGTTATTGCCTGCGCCCGGGCTTCGGCCATCCGCTCGACGCATGGCGCATCGAGCAGCTGTGGCCGCTGTTCGACGACGGCATTCAATACGTGAACGACGGGCAGGTGTGGTCGGAGTGGTGGACGCTGTGGCGGCGCGTGGCCGGCGGCCTCGACGACGATGCGCAGACGCAGGTGCGCGACGCGATCGCGTTCCTCGAACCGTCCGACGACAAGCGGCACAAGCTGCCGTTCGATCCGGGCAAGGTGGGCCCGGCCGACATGACGCGGCTGTCCGCGTCGCTCGAACGATTGCCCGTCGAGCGCAAGGTCGAGCTGGCCGAGCGCCTGATCGCGCAATTGCAGAAGCCGGCCGAGCGCGCGTTGTGTGCGTGGGCGCTCGGGCGCATCGGCGCGCGCCGGCCGTTCTACGGCAGCGCGCACAGCGTCGTGCCTGCGGAAGTCGCCAACGGCTGGCTCGACGCGCTGTTCGCGCTCGACTGGAAGCAGGTCGAGCCGGCCGCGTTCGCGGCTGCGCAGATTGCCCGGATGACGGGCGACCGTTCACGCGACCTGCCGGACGATACGCGCGACGCGGTGATCAAGCGTCTGTCGGCCGCGAATGCGTCGGCGGCTTGGATCGACATGGTGCGCGAAGCGATCGCGTTCGACGAAGCCGACACGGCGCGTGTGTTCGGCGAAACGCTGCCGGCCGGGTTGAAGCTGCTGGCCGGGTGAGTGGCGCGGCGGGCTCCGGTATCGTTCGGATGCCGGAGCATTTCGTGGCGTTGCCGATGCGGGCTGACGCTCGCCGAATCAATGCCCATCGAACAAAAAAACGGCTGCCGTTGCATCGCATCGGCAGCCGTTTGCGCTTTGTGAGCCTGCCGGTCAGATTTGCGGCGTCGTCTCGTGCGGCAATGCGGCCGACTGCACGGCAATCGCATCCGGCGCCGCCGCCCGCCGCGCGAGATGAATCCCCGCCAGCATACAGCGCACCGATCCGCCGGCCAGTTCGATCGTCGGCACGTCGAGCGGCAGCAGCCGTGCCGAGCGCTCGATCACCGCACGCTGGTCAGGTGTGAGGCAATCAAATGCGCGTCGCGACAGCGCAAGCACACGCCCGTTGCTTCCCGACAATTCCAGCGTATTGCCCGCGAAATTCGCGATCTGCGACTGATCGAGTGCGATCACCGCACGTCCCGTTTCGGTCAGGCGTTGCGCGATCTCGATGCGGCGCCGGCCGTCGGCGATCAGGTCGAGGCCGACCATCGCGAACTCCGTCGCGACGCTCATCATCACGTTCGTGTGATAGATCGGGCGCCCGTCGGCATCGGCCGTATCGAAGCAGATCGGCTCGAAATTGAAATGCGTGCAGAAGCGTTCGAGCGCGACCGGATCGGCACGGCGCGACCGCGCGGTATATGCGATCCGCGCGACGTGGTCGAGCACCATCGCGCCGGTGCCTTCGAGGAACACGTCGTCGTATTCGAGACCCGAATAGTCGATCACGTCCTGCACGCGATACTCGGCCTTCAGCATTTCGACGATGTCCGCACGCCGCTCGCGGCGGCGGTTCGGGCTGTGCATCGGATACAGCGCGACGTGGCCGCCCGGATGCGTCGAGAACCAGTTGTTCGGGAACACGGAATCGGGCGTGTCGCGCTCGCCGTGGTCGTCGAACACGTGCACGCGCACGCCCGCATCGGCGAGCGTCTGCGCGGCGGCCGTGACTTCGTCGCGTGCGGCGGCCGACACCGACGACGTGCCGATCGAGCCGCTGCCGGCCGTGCGCTGGAACGCGTTGTCGGCCGCGGTCTGCGGGTTCGGCAGGAAACGGTGCGGCCGGATCATCACGACGGCGGCCGGCGCCTGGATCGATACGAGATTCATGGAAGACAGGAGCGAAAGGCAGGGAGCCGGGCTGCGCACGGGCCGCCCGGCGATGACGGTCAGCGCGCGATTGCGGCGACGGCTTCGGTGACGAACGCCGCGTGACGCTGCGCGATGGCGGCCGGGTCGTCGATCAGCGCGAACAGATTCTTCGGGTCGACGGCCGGCGGAATCAGCGCGATCTCGACACCGGCGTTGTGCTGCTGCGCGAGCGCGTACAGGTAGCGCAGCGCCGAATAATCCTCGAGCGCGAAGCCGACCGAGTCGAACACGGTCACTTCGTCCGCGCGTTCGCGGCCGGTCGTTTCGCGTTGCAGGACCCGCCACAGCTCGGTGACGGGGAAGTCGGCCGGCATCTGCTGGATCTCGCCTTCGATGCGCGACTGCGGCTCGAATTCGACGAACACGCGGCCCGCCTGCAGCACGCCCGCTTCGAGCTCGGTCTTGCCGGGGCAATCGCCGCCGACCGCGTTCAGGTGCATGCCGGGCTCGATCATGTCGGCCGTGACGATCGTCGCGTACGCCTTGTCGGCGGTGACGGTCGTCACGATGTCGGCGCCGCGCACGGCGTCGGCGGTCGATGCGGCGCGCACGACGCGCAATTCAGGGTACGCGGCGAGGTTCTGCACGAGCTTGTCGGTCGCGAGCGGATCGACGTCGAACACGCGGATTTCGTCGATGCCGAGCAGCGTGTGGAACGCGATCGCCTGGAATTCGCTCTGCGCGCCGTTGCCGATCAGTGTCATCGTGCGCGAGTCGGGCCGGGCGAGCACCTGCGCGGCGAGCACCGACGTGGCGGCCGTGCGCAGCGCGGTCGTCAGCGTGAGTTCGGCGAGCAGCAGCGGGTAGCCGGTATCGACTTCGGCGAGCGCGCCGAATGCCATCACCGTGTGCATCCCGCGCGCCGCGTTGACGGGGTGGCCGTTCACATATTTGAACGCGAACAGCGACGCGTTCGCGACGGGCATCAGTTCGATCACGCCGTCGCGCGAGTGGCATGCGACGCGCGGCGACTTGTCGAAATCGGCCCACTGCAGGTAATCGGCGCGCAGCGTGTCGACGAGTTCGCGCAGGAACGTCGTGACGCCGGTTTTGGCGATCAGGCGGGCGGTGGCGGGAACGTCGAGGAAGCGAGTCATCGGTCTGTCTCCATTGTCTTTGCCGGTACGGGTGTCCTGGCATTCCGGTCGACCGGGCGATGCTTCGGTGCGGGCTTGCTGAAAAGCGGCGGCACGGCGTATTCGGCCGGTCGATGGAGTCATTATTTCCGGGAGTCGAGCCAACAAAAAGACGGCAAAAGTGGCAGATTTATCGATAGACTTGTCAAAATGCCAGCCATATCCGGCAGTTTGCCAGTTTCGTGCTGGTCGGAATGCGCAGCCTCCGGCACGCTGGCGGCCGGTTCACGCTCAACAGGAAGGCCCCTTCATGATTACGCTCGACGACGTCGACCGGCAGCTCATCGCGCTGCTGCGCGACAACGCGCGACTGCCCGTCGTCGCCCTGGCGAAGGAATTGCGCGTCGCGCGCGCGACCGTGCAGAACCGGCTGACGCGGCTGGAGAAAAACGGCGTGATCGTTGGTTATACGGTGCGGCTCAAGCCGGCGGCCGAACGGCACCGGATCCGCGCGCTGATGTCGATCGCGGTGCAGGGCAATCGCGGCGCCGAGGTGGTGAAGGTGCTGCGCGGGCATCCGAACGTCGCGTCGATCCACAGCACCAACGGCCGCTGGGATCTCGTCGCCGAGCTGCATGCCGATTCGCTCGAGCATTTCGATCGCGTGCTCGGCGCGATCCGGCTGATCGACGGCATCGCGAGCACCGAGACGAGCATTCTGCTGTCGACGCACAAGGCATGACGCGCGCCGGGCGGTCGGCATGAAGCGACCGCGCGTGAAAGGCCGGCGCCTGTCGATTCCCGTCAGCCGAACGCGTCGACGCGCGCCCGCCAGTCGCTTCGCGAAAACGACTCCGTCAGAAACTCGACGAACGCGCGCACCTTCGGTGGCGTGAGGCGCGCGTGCGCGTAGTACACGCAGATCGTGCCGGCCGTCGCCGGATAGCGGGTGAGCACGCGCACGAGCCGGCCGTCGTCGAGATAGGGCAGCACATGATGCGCGCCGAGCCGCGCGAGCCCCATGCCTGCCACGGCCGCATCGCAGATGGCATCCAGGTCGGTCAGCACGACGCGTCCGTCGATCGGGACCGTCACCGTTTCGCCCTTCACCGTGAACGCCCAGTCGCGCACGCGGCCCGTCGTCGCAGAGCGCAACCGGATGCAGTCGTGGCGCGACAGCTCGGCGAGCGTCGCCGGTTCGCCGTGCTTCGCCAGATATGCGGGCGATGCGACCGTCAGCAACCGGATCGGCACCAGTTCGCGCGCGACGACGTTTGCGTCGTCCTCGACGCCCGAGCCGATCGCGGCGTCGAAGCCTTCCTTCACCAGATCGACGTGGCGGTTCTCGAGGCTCCAGTCGAGCCGGAGGTCCGGAAAGCGTTCGAGGAACGCCGGCATCAGCGGCAACACGTACTGGCGCCCGAACCCCGGCGCGATGCTGATGCGCAGCGTGCCGGCGGGGCGCGCGTCGCGCTCGGTCAGGGTCGCCATCGCCTGGCTCAGCGCGTTGGCCGCCGCCGACGTTTCGGCGTACAGCCGTTCGCCGGCCTCCGTCAGCGTGAGGCTGCGCGTCGTGCGGCGGAACAGCCGCGTGCCGAGGCTGCGCTCCAGTTTCGCGACATGCTTGCTGACGGCCGCAGGCGTGACGCCCAGCCGGCTGGCCGCCGCGGAGAAACTGCCGGCTTCCACGGTCCGGAGAAAGCTTTCCAGCACACGCAGATCGTTCATGACGATTCAATCTAAATCGTTGAAATTAATTCGACACATTATGGACTATTCGGCATGAATGAGCGCGACTAGGATGAGGTCCGTCGTGTCGTGTTCCGCGGACCGGCGGCGCATCATCAGCTATCCGTGACGCAGGCGAACAGGCGCGGAGCCGCTTGCGCGCCGGCGCGGCGGCGATGGCGGCTTCGTATGTCGAGGCGGTCGTCGCGGCCCGGCAATGCGGCGCGAATTCCATTTGCGATCAGGAGGCATCATGTCCCACACCATTCTCGTGACCGGCGCGACCGGGAACATCGGGCGCGAACTCGTCGCGCAACTGAAGGCGGCCGGCGCGCATGTGATCGCCAGCTCGAACAGCGGCAGGGCGGTCGAAGGCGTCGAAACGCGTCGCGCGAATCTTGCCGACGCCGCGAGCCTCGCGCATGCGTTCCAGGGCATCGACACGCTGTTCCTGCTGCTGCCGCTGCAGGCCGACATGGTGACGCTGGCCGGCAATGCGGTTGCGGCGGCCCGGGCAGCCGGCGTCAAGCACATCGTCCGCTCGTCGGGCGCGGGTGCCGACGCCGCGTCGCCGGTCGCGATCGGGCGCGTGCAAGGCGAGATCGACCGGCTCGTGATGGAGTCGGGCATCTCATACACGATCACGCGGCCCAACTGCTTCATGCAGAACTTCGTCACGTACTACGCGGGCATGATTCGCGACGGCGCACTGTATCTGCCGCAGGGCGACGGGAAGGTGTCGTTCGTCGACGTGCGCGACATCGCCGCCGTCAATGCGACGATCCTGCGGCACCCGGCCGATCATGCTGGCCGGATCTACGAGCTGACGGGCGGCGAAGCACTGTCGAACGCAGATGTGGCCGCACGGATCGGCACGGCGCTCGGTCGCAAGGTCGCGTACGTGCCGGTGACGGACGATGCGGCGATCGAATCCATGCGCGCCGCGGGTGCCGACGCGTGGTCGATCGATGTGCTGATGAGCCTGAACCGGATGATCGCGGCCGGCCACGCGGCGGCCGTCAGCGCCGACGTGCAGACGCTGCTCGGGCGGGCGCCGATCGCGTTCGAGCGGTTCGTTGCGGATTACGCCGATAGCTGGCGCTGAGCGGCGGCGACGCCGCGCAGGTGCGGCGGCATGCGTAATACACGTCGGATTCGCGCGTTCGGTGTCGGCGGCGGATGGCGCGATCGACGAACACGTGCGCGATGCGTATCCGGGCGGGGAGGCGGTGGCGGTGGAGTCGGCGTGGCTCATCGGTGGCAAACACATGATGCCCAGCGGCTCATGAGTTGAAGCAAGTGCCCCGATCGACCGTGAGCCGGGTTTAACCGGCCTATGCCCGCGTCGCGCCCATCCTCGCCGCCCTCGGAAACGTCATCACCACCGCGAACCCGCCGGCATCCGGAAACGCGAACCCGATGCGCCCGCCGTGCGCCTTCATCACTTCCTGCACGATCGCGAGCCCGAGCCCCGACCCGGTTCGACGCTCGCTGCCGTCCGGCGCGATCCGGACGAACGGCTGCAATGCCGCCTCCCAATGCTCGCGCGGAATCCCCCGCCCGTTGTCGGTGACGGTCAGCGTCACCGCTTGATCCGCGTTGCCCGCGCTGGTGACCGACACGACGATATCGTCTGCATGCCCATGCAGCAGCGCGTTGTGCAGCACGTTCGACAACGCCTCTTGCAGACTGATCGCATCGCCGTCGATCCACGCGTGCGGGGCGTCGCTCGCGAACGCGACGGCCACATCGCGCGTGTCCGCGAGCGGAATCGTGCGGCCGAGCACGTCCTTCGCGAGCGCGACGAGGTCGACGGGTTGCAGCGGCACGACCTCGGTGCGATGAATCACCATCGCATGATTGAGCAACTGCCCCGTGAGGCGGCCGACGTCCGCGCTGGTTGCGCGCAGCGCGTCGAGGCGTGCCGCATGACGCGCGGGATCGGATTCGCCGTCGAGCAATTCAATCTGCGCGTCGAGCCGCGCGAGCGGCGTGCGCATCTGGTGCGCGGCGTCGGCGATGAAGCGCTGCATTGCGTTGATGCGCTCGGCCAGGCGGTGTATCAACCCGTTGATCGAGCCGATGATCGCGTCGATTTCGCTCGGCGTATCGACGGCCACGGGCCGCAGGTCGGCCGGGTCGCGCGCGGCGATGAGCGTGCCGATCTGCGCGAGCGGCCGCAGGCCGCGCCGGATCGCGAGGCCGCTCGCGCCGATCGCGAGCACGCTCATCAGCACGATCAGCGTCCACACCTTGATGCTCATGTCGTTCGTGAGCTGCTGGCGCGCGTTGGTGGTTTGCGCAACGGTCACGAGCGCCCAGCCGGGCGTGCTTTCCTCGGGCATGTAACGCGCGATGGTCGCCGTGCGGATCCGGTGCCCCTGGTAGACGGCGTTCGCGAACGCGGGGCCCTGCTTCGCGGCGGCGAGCGTCGCGGGGCTCGCGAGATCGTTGTAGCCGGCCACGACGACGCCGCGCGAATCGACGACCTTGTAGTAGACGAGGTCGTAACGCGACAGCGTCGACAGCGCGGCGACGGGCGGGTTCAGCGCCAGCACGCCGCCTTGCACGTAGAGGTTCTCCGCGACCTGGATCGACGCGCCGGCGAGCAACTGGTCGTACGCGCGTTCGGCCGCGACGCCCGCGTAGTAGCGCGCGATCGCCGCGAGCGCGAGCGCGCCGGTCGCGACGACGAGCGCGATGAACAGCAGCGTGCGCCCGAACAGTGTCTTCGGGAACCAGTCAATGCGCGGCAATCTGATACCCCATCCCGCGCGCGGTGCGAATCTCGACCGAGCTGCCCTGCAGCTTCTTGCGCACGCGTGTCACGTACTGCTCGACCGCGTTCGCGGTCGGCTCGTTGCCGAAGCTGAACAGCTGGTTCAGCAGTTCGTCCTTGGAGAAGATCCGCTGCGGGCGGCTTGCGAGAATCTCGAGCAGCGCGAATTCCTGGCGCGACAGCGACAGCGGCTGGCCGTCGAGTTCGGCAAGCCGGCTGCTGCGGTCGATCACGAGGCCGCCGAGCGTCAGCACGTCATTCGCATGGCCGCTGTTACGGCGCAGCAGCGCCTGCACGCGCGCATCGAGCTCGCGGTAGTCGAACGGCTTCACGAGGTAGTCGTCGGCGCCGAGGCCCAGGCCGCTCACTCGGTCGTCGATCGCGGAACGCGCGGTAACGAGCAGCACCGGCGTCGTGCTGCCCGACGCGCGCAGGTTGCGCAGCACCGAGAAGCCGTCGAGGCCGGGCAAGTTCGCATCGAGCACGACGAGGTCGAAGCGCTCGATGCGCAGCAATCCGTTCGCGGTCGAGCCGTCGGTTTCGAGATCGACGGCATGGCCGAGCCGCGCGAGGCGGCTGTGGATCGCCGCGCCGATTTCGGCGTCGTCCTCCACGACGAGAATGCGCATGGTGCCGTTTGCAGGTAGATGGGTTAGGGGTTTTCCCGAGGCCGGGATGTCAGCATTTTCTCAGACTCGCTCGATAACCTGTGTTCAGCCGGAACGAGCGATGACGGCATTAATACCAGAGGAGACGGCAACATGCAGCATGTCACGGGCACGACGAAGGCGCGGCCGAATGCACGGCGAAGCCTGACGCGGGCTGCCGCGTCGTCGCTTGCCGCACGCGGTACGCAGGCGTGCGCATGACGACGTCGCCACGCCGCCGCGCGTTGCTCGCCGCCGGCCTCGGCATGCTTGCCGCACCGTCGCTGGTGCGCGCGAAGCCGCGCACGGTGCGGATCTCGAAGGGCTACGGCGTGCTGTACCTGCCGCTGCTCGTGATGGAGAAGCAGCGCTTGTTCGAGCAGCACGCGGCGCGGCACGGCGTGCGCGAGGTCGCGGTCGACTGGATGCTGCTCGACGGCGGCAATTCCGTCAACGACGCGATGATGGCCGGCACGCTCGATTTCGCGGGCGCCGGCGCGCCGGGCTTCATCGAGCTGTGGGCGCGGGCACGGGGGATTCCGAACGTCGAGGTGATCGGCATCAGCGGATTGTCCACGACGTCGCTGTCGCTCAATGCGAATCGGCCGGGTCTTGGGTCGCTGCGCGACTTCACGCCGTCCGACCGGATCGCCGTACCGGGCATTCGCACGTCGCTGTCGGCGGTCGTGCTGCAGATGGTCGCGAGCCGCCAGCTCGGCGCGAAGCATTTCGCGCAACTCGATTCGATCACCGTGAACCTGCCGCATCCGCAGGCGATGCAGGCGCTGATCCGCCGCGAGAACGGCGTCACGGCGCACTTCACGTCGCCGCCGTTCTCGACCCTCGAGTTGCGGCAGCCGGGCATTCATCGCGTCGTGAATTCGGTCGACGTGCTCGGCCCGCTGACGCTCGACGTCGTGTTCGCGCCGAAGCGGCTCGTCGATACGGAACCCGCGCTGGCCTCGGCATTTCTCGGCGCGCTCGACGAAGCGAACCGCCTGATCGCGCAGGACCCGCGCGCGGCGGCCGCGCTGTATGCGGCCTCGTCGGGTGTCGGCGTATCGCACGACGACGTGATGCAGATGCTCGCCGCGCCGGACACGCGTTTCTCGGTGCGGCCGAACCAGCTGATGGACTACGTCGAATTCCTGTATCTCGCCGGCACGATCAAGGCGAAGCCGCGCGCGTGGCACGAGATGTTCGCGCCGATGCTCGACGACTACCGGACCGGCTGATCGCCGCCGTCCGTCGCCGGACCCCGATTTCATCGAACACCCCCGCGCCAGCGCGCGCATCGCGCACGGCGCCGATTCAACCGACAAGCAACCGATTCACGGAGGAGCCCGCAGTGAATACCACCGAAACCCTGGACCCCGCGTCCGCCGAAGAGCAGCGCATCATGTCGAAGATGGCGCGGCGCCTGCTGCCCATCCTCGTCGTGATGTTCCTGATCGCGTTCATCGACCGGCAGAACGTCGGCTTCGCGAAATTGCAGATGGTGCACAGCCTCGGGATGACCGAGGCCGCGTTCGGTCTCGCGTCGTCGCTGTTCTTCATCGGCTACCTGCTGTTCGAGGTGCCGAGCACGCTCGCGCTGCATCGCTATGGCGCACGCGTGTGGCTTGCGCGGATCATGCTGACGTGGGGCCTCATCACCGTGCTGATGGGCTTCACGACGTCGATGCCCGCGTTCTGTTCGCTGCGCTTCCTGCTCGGGATCGCGGAGGCCGGCTTCTATCCGGGCGTGATCTATTACCTGACGCTGTGGTTTCCGCAGAGCTACCGCGCGAAGGTGCTCGGCATCTTCACGCTGGGCAGCGCGCTCGCGAACATGCTTGGCTCGCTGGTCGGCGGCGTGCTGCTGGGCCTGAACGGCGTGTGGGGGCTCGCGGGCTGGCAGTGGGTGTTCGTGGCGACGGGCATCCCGGCCGTCATCGTCGCGATCGTCGTGTTTCGCGTGCTGCCGGCGTCGTTCCGCGATGCGCCGTTCCTCGACGAACGCGAGAAGCAGATCGTCGCGGCCGCGCTCGAACGCGAGAAGCCGGCGCAGGCCGAGCACGCGCAGCCGTGGAAGGCGCTACTCGATCCGCGCGTGATGCTGTTCGCGGCGACCTACATGCTGATGTCGACGTCGTTGTACGGCGTCACGTACTGGCTGCCGACGATCGTCAAGTCGTTCGGCGTGTCGAGCAGCACGAACGGCTTGTTGAGCATGCTGCCGTGGGCGCTCGCGGTATTGCTGCTGCTGTGGCTGCCGTCGAAGCTGCGCCGCGCCAAGAGCATCCTGCGCACGATCGCGATCGTCGCGGCGCTCGGTGCGCTCGGCTTCCTGCTGAGCCTCGTGCTGCCGTCGACGCCGCTGCGCTTCATCGCGCTCGTGCTCGGCGGCGCGTGCATCCCGCTGCTGTATCCGTGCTTCTGGTCGATGCCGCCGCGCTACTTCACCGGCGCGCGTGCGGCGGCGAGCGTCGCGGCGATCAACTCGATCGGCAACCTCGGCGGCTTCTTCAGCCAGAACCTGATGCCGTTCGCGGGCAAGGTGACGGGCACCGCGTTCGGCCCGATGATCGTGCCGATCGTGTGCCTCGCGCTGCTCGGGATCGGTGCGCTGGTCGCGTGGTCGCGCTCGGAGCGGGCGATGTCCAGACCCAACCTGGGACGATGCTGAAAGCCGCACGCGCGGCGATGGAAACCGATTAGGCGAGCGGCGGCGATCGACGAAAACGTTCGAACAACTCACCATCCTCACCGTTCGTCATCGGCGGGAAAGGACCACGACTGACCCCCGCAGCGGCATTCCGCCGCTGCGTCTTCACCCTTACGTCTCCGTCCGCGACGCCCCCGGTGCTTCATGCGCGATCGCCACATGCGCCGATGCCACCGGAATGTCCACTTCCACCGTCGTTCCCTCGCCGAGCGTCGTATCGATCCGCAGCGTGCCGCCGACGAGATACGCGCGCTCGCGCAAACCAACCAGCCCGAACGATCCCGACTTGCGCGGCGCACCGGGATCGAATCCCGCACCGTCGTCTCGAATCGTCAGCGTGATCGTCTCGTCACGATAAGCGAGCGCCACGGTCGCGCTCGACGCGGACGCGTGCCGCGCGACGTTCGCGAGCGCTTCCTGCGCGATGCGGAACACGGCCGTCGCATACGGTTCGTCGAGCTGCAATTCACCCGGCTCGACGTGCAGCGCGCACGCCATGCCGTGTCGGTGCCGGAAATCCTCCACGAGCCATTGCATCGCGGCCGCAAACCCGAGGTCGTCGAGCATCAGCGGGCGCAGGTCCGACGCGATGCGCCGCGTGGCCGTCACCGCGCCGCGGGCGAGCGCATGCATCGCCGCGATCTTGCGCGCCAGCGTCGCATCGTCCTGCGGCACGCGGTCGAGCAGCCATTCGAGATCGTTCTTCAGCGTCGCGAGCGTCTGCGCGAGTTCGTCGTGCAGTTCGCGTGCGATGCGGCGCTGTTCGGCCTCGCGTGCGCTCGCGCTGATCGCCGCGATCTCGCGCAGCTCCTCGCGCGACGCCTGCAGCGCCCGCTCCGCGCGCACGCGCTCCTCGACTTCGCGCCGCAGGTCACGGTTCGACGCGCTCAACTGCGCGGTGCGGGCCGCGACACGCTGCTCGAGCCGTTCGTTCGCCTCGTTGAGCTGCGCGCTCTTCTGCACGACGAGCAGGTGCTGATAGCGCGCGCCGGCCAGCGCGCGCACCGTCTGCGCATGCAGGCGGCCGTTCTCGAACAGCAGCGCGAACAGCACGACGCCGGATGCGACGAGCCCGTAGGTCCGCCCGGCGTAGAAGCCGAGGTCGAAGCGTCCGTGGTTCAGCATCGACGACAGCGCGATGTCGAACAGCCAAGCGACGACCACGATCATCACCCACAGGTCGAGCACGGAATGTTGGCGCCGCTGCCGCCACATCAGCACGAGTGCGGCAAGATTCAGCGCCCAGACGACCGCGATCGCGTTCGTCATCGTCGAGGCCATCCGGTTGCCCTGCATGATGCGAGGCAGCAGGTCGTGGCCGGCGGTCGCGAGCAGTGCGAGCGCGCCGGTCGCGCCGGCTGTCAGGACGATGCAAAGCAGGAGCGGAATCGCCGCGCGGCGCCGCTCGAGCGACGGCGGCTGCGCGCGCGGGGCCGCGCGCAGCAGCGCGTACGCGGCGACCGCCAGCGGAAAGCCGCCATGCCAGAACAGATAAAGCCACGCGGTGGTCTGTTCACCCGCGCCGAGCAGGCCCGTCGGCGCGAACAGCCCCGGAAAGGTCAGCATGTGGGTGCCGGCCATGAAGCCCGTGAACAGGTAGCCGCAGGCGAGCGCGAGCAGCGATTTCTCGCGCAGGATCGCGTACTGGCCGAGCAGCAGGCCGGCCGTCACCATGTCGTTGACGACGATCGCCGACTGGTACACGGGGATGAAGCCCAACACGTGGGCAAGCGGCATGCCGGCGAACGGCGCGAGGGCGACGAAGATCATCGCCGACACGACGACTGTCGCAATCGCGAGCCGCCGCTCGCGCCGGTCGGGCGGCAGCGACGACATGAACAGGCGCGACGGCTCCGACGCGTCGTCGTCATCGGCCGCGGCCGGGCGGAAGCGCAATGCGGGCATCATGCGTCGTCGATGCCGAGATCGAGATCGTGGCGCATCGCGTAGCGCACCAGCGCGGCTTCGTGCGGCAGCTCCATCTTCTCGAGGATGCGCGTCTTGTAGGTGCTGACCGTCTTCGCGCTCAGCGTGAGGTCCGCCGCGATCCGCGTGACCGTCTGGCCCGCGACGATGCGGCGCATCACGTCGAGTTCGCGCTCGGACAACCGCTCGTGCGGCAGGATTTCGGACGGCGCGCGCATCGTGTGCGCGAGGCTTTCGGCCGCCGACGCGCTCACGTACACGCCACCGGCCGCGACCTTGGTGACGGCCTGGACGAGTTCGGCGGTCGCGCTGTCCTTCGTCAGGTAGCCGGTCGCGCCGGCCTTGAACGTGCGCGCCGCGTACTGCGTTTCCGCATGCATCGTCAGCACCAGCATGCGCAGCGATGGCACCTGCGTCTTGACCAGCCGGATCAGCTCGATACCGGTCGGCGCGGGCATCGACAGGTCGAGCAGCAGCACGTCGGCGGCGCAACGCTCGGCCAGCGCGAGCGTGGCCGCGCCGTCGCTCGCCTCGCCGACGATCTCGAAACCGCCGGCCGTTTCCAGGATGTGACGCAGTCCGTCCCGCATGACTGCGTGATCGTCAGCCAGAATTACCCTGATCATCTAGCGGCCCTCTTTTGGATGATTCGGCGGCGGTTCTTCTGATCAATATATGCCGCCGAATCGGGAAGTGGTGCGCCCGCGGGACATTTTTGAGACATCTGGGGGTCGAATGTGTCTTGAAGCGAAATAATCGTCGCGAATTGGTACGGGCGGTAGGGGCAGACAGGGAGGGTATTCCCGAGGAGTCGTCACGGCCGGGCGGACGGCGTGCCTCGCGGCCCACCCTGATTCAGGGATAAACTGGTGCCCGATTGCATCGTCCAGACCCGAGGAGCCGCCACGATGATCGCTCTTGCCGACATCCTGCCGTCCGCGTTGCCCGCCGCCGTCGCGTGGGCCGACGCGCAGGCGGCTCACGGGCTCGCGCGGGGCGTGCCGCTGACGCCCGCGCAGGCCGACGACGCGCGTACCGTGGGCGTCGCGCAACCGGAGCGCATCCGCGTCGTGGTCGCCGACCGGCTGCCGTTCCCCGACACGCCGGCGCTGGGCGCGATTGCGCGCGACACCGGCCTGCTGTCGCCGGGGACGATCGGCCTCACGCTCGGCCATGCGGTGTTCGTGCTGCGCGGCCACGACACGCGACGCCTGCTCACGCACGAATTCCGCCATGTGCATCAGTACGAGGAAGCCGGGTCGATCGGCGCGTTTCTCGCGCGCTATCTGCACGAGATCGCGACCGTCGGCTACCACGACGCGCCGCTCGAGGCCGACGCGCGGCAGCACGAGTTCGACTGACGCCGCCAGCCGGCGCGAACGCGCACACACGCCAATGAACCCTCCTCATGCCATCGCCGGCCCGATGCGGACCCGTCGCGCCGCCACGCCGCGCGGCCCGCGATGAGCGACACGATCCACGCGTGGCTCAGTGCGATTGGCGCGCACCCGGCGCTGGTGCTGGCGATCGTGTTCGCCACGGCCTGTGCCGAGGCGATCGCGTTGATCGGCACGGTCGTGCCGGCCGGTGCCGTGATGTTCGCGGCCGGCACGCTGATTGGCGCGGGCGCGCTCGACGGCTGGACGGCCATCGGCGTCGCGGCCGCCGGCGCGATCGTCGGCGACGGGATCAGCTACGAGCTCGGACGCCACTACCGCGGCGCGATCCGGAATGGATGGGTCCGGCTGGGCTACGCGGATGCGTATGCGCGCGGCGAACTGTTCGTGCTGCGCCACGGCACGAAGAGCATCGTGCTCGCGCGCTTCCTGGCGCCCGTGCGCGCGGTCGTGCCGGTGGTCGTGGGGTGCGCGACGCTGCCGCGCCGGTCGTTCTATCCGGTCAACGTCGTGTCGGCGCTGATCTGGGCGCCGGTGCATATCGCGCCGGGCATCCTGTTCGGCGCGTCGGCGGTGCTGGCCGCCGCGATCAGCGTGCGGGTCGCCGCGATTCTGCTGGTGGTCGCCGCGCTGGTCGCGCTCGTGTGGATCGGCGTGCGTGTCGCGCTGCGGCGCGGCTGGCCGCTGCTGCGCCGCGCGCTCGTCGCGGCCATGTACGCGTGCGTGCGCCGCTGGCCGCGGTTCGGCGCGCGGGTGCACGACATGTTTGTGCGTGTGCGCCGGCTGCCGGGCGCGGTGCCCGTGTTCGCGCTGCTGTTCGTCGGCTGCGTGTGGCTGTTTGCCGGCATCGTGCAGGACGTCGTCGCGAACGATCCGCTGATGCACGCCGACATCGCGCTGTATGCGTTCCTGCAGAACCTGCGCACGCCGCCCGTGGATGCCGCGATGCGCGCGCTCGCGGTGCTGCACGGACACGATACCGGGCTGATCGTCGCGGCCGCGTTTCTCGTCTGGCTGATGATCCATCGCTGCTGGGTGACGTCCGCATGGTGGCTCGCGACGGTCGGCATCGCGGTCGTGCTCGTGCCGGCGTTCGGCGCCGGCTTGCCCGGCACGATGCCCGCGAACTTGCCGCCCGGCGCGCTGCACGTGCCGCTGCCCGACGCCGATGCGGCGTTCGCGATGCTCGCGAGCAGCGGCATCGGCTGGGTGCTCACGCGCGACCGGCCCGCGCTGTGGCGCATCCCGGTCGTGACGGCGGTCGTGCTGTGGATCGTGCTCGGTGGTTTCGCGCGGCTGTACGTCGGCGATACGTGGCTGTCGGGCTTGCTCGGCGGCTGGAGCCTCGGGCTTGCTTGGTTCGCGATGCTGGCGGGCGCCTATTCGTACTGGCGCGTGCGCGAGCACGTGCAGCCGCGGGGCGCCCTCGTCGCGGTGCTCGTCGTGCTCGCGACGACCGGCGTCTGGACCGTGCCCGCGCAATGGCAGCTCGATCGGGCGGCGCGTCCGCACGTGGGCGACGTCGTCGCGATGACCGTCGATCAGTGGCTGCGGGGCGGGTGGCAGCGCGTGCCGACGCGGCGCTCCGAGATCGGCGGCGATCGCGAGGAATATCTGCCGCTGCAATGGTGCGCGACGTCGGATACGCTCGATCGCCATCTGTCGCTGGCCGGCTGGCAGCGCGCGACGCCGTGGTCGCCCGCCACGGCACTGCGCTGGCTGCTGCCGCAGGCGCCGGCCGATGCGCTGCCCGTGCTGCCGCGCTACACGCATGGCCAAAGTACGCGCCGGGTGTTCGTGCGTGTCGATCCGGCCCGTCCGGACAGCCGCCTCGTATTGCGGCTTTGGCGTTATCCGTATGTGCTGCAGGATGCGCTCGGCACGCGGCCGCTGTGGTACGGCGCGCTGTATCGCGAGACGCTGCATCGGCCCGCGCGACTGATGACGATCGTGCGCACGACGACCGTCAACGATGCGGCGACGATCGCGCAGGCGCTGGAGATCGAGCCGACGATCGAACAGCCGCCGGCGGGGATGAGCGCGGCGCCGGCCGCGATGCTGCTCGTGTGGATGGTGCAGCCTTGAAGCGCGTGCGCGAACAGCCTTGCATTCGATCGCGCGCATTCCCCAATCCCTTCACGAGAGAACCCACATGATCACGATTCGCCCGATGACCGAAGACGATTTCCCCCGCTTCTGGCCCACGTACCACGCGATCGTCGCTGCGCAGGAAACCTATGCATTCGATCCGGCGGCGACGCAGGAGGCCGCTCGCGCGCTGTGGCTCGACGCGCCGCTCTGCACGTGGGTCGCCGAGGAGGATGGCGTGCTGCTCGGCTCGTACTACCTGAAGGCGAACGCGGCCGGGCCCGGCAATCATGTGTGCAACTGCGGGTATATGGTTGGCGAGGCCGCGCGCGGCAAGGGCGTCGCCCGCCTGATGTGCGAGCACTCGCAGCAGGTGGCGCGCGAACGCGGCTTTCTCGCAATGCAGTTCAATTCGGTGGTCGCGACGAACGAGGTAGCGGTCGCGCTGTGGCAGAAGCTCGGCTTCGAGATCGTCGGCCGCTTGCCGCGCGCGTATCGCCACGCGCGGCTCGGCTTCGTCGATTGCCTGGTGATGTACAAGTGGCTCGGCGGCACGGCGGCCGCCGAAGCCTGATTCGACAGTCAGACGGCGAACGCGCCGTCGAACACGATTTTCTGGCACCATCTGACGACTTCGCGTGCGGGCCGCGGCCGCGTGCGCACCGCCGTCCCGGCGGCACGATTCGAACCACGATGGAGACACGCGATGCGCGCAGCGCCGCAACCGGAGCACGCCGGCCGAGCACGGCCAGACGCCGGCGCCACCGAATCCGACCGGATGGCAGCATGGCGGCTCGCGATCTGCCTGTCGCTCGGCAGCGCGATCGCGCTCGGCCTCGCGCGCTTCTCGTATGCATTGCTGTTGCCGCCGATGAAGACCGATCTCGGCTGGAGCTTCGCGCAGGCCGGCGCGTTGAACACGGCGAACGCGGCCGGCTACCTGATCGGCGCGCTCATCTTCCCGCTCCTGTCGCGGCGCTGGCGCACCGGCACGCTGCTGGCGGCCGGCTGCGCGCTGACCGCGGTGCTGATGGCCGCATGCGGGGTCACGTCCGGCATGAACGCGCTGCTCGTCGAGCGGCTCGCGACAGGCGTCGGCAGCGCGCTGATCTTCATCAGCGGCGGTGTGCTGGCGGCGCGGCTCGCGTCCGCGTCGCCGCGCGATGCGGGGCTGCTGCTCGGGCTCTATTACGGCGGCACGGGGTGGGGCATCGTCGCGTCGTCGCTGCTCGTGCCCGCGACGCTCGTACATCGCACGCACGGCTGGCAACCGGCGTGGTTCGCGCTCGCGGTCGCGTGCGTGCTGTTCTCGGCGATCGCCGTGGCGGCGGCGCGTCGCATCGAGCATGCGCACGCGGCACCGGCCGTGCGGCGCGACGGCGCTGCGCCGGCGGCGAGCACGAGCCCCGCGCGCTTCGCGCTCGCGCTCGCGGGCTATGGACTGTTCGGCGTCGGCTACATCGGCTACATGACGTTCATCGTCGCGCTGCTGCGCGGCACGGGGATGAGCGGCACGGTCGTGTCCGCGTTCTACGTGATGCTCGGCGTCGCGACCATCGTGTCGGCGCGGCTGTGGTCGGGGTTGCTCGACCGGATGCGCGGCGGCCAGGCGCTGGCCGTGCTCAATGCGTTGCTCGGCGTGGCGACGCTGATGCCGGCGCTGTTCGCGCATCCGGCGGCCGCGTTCGCGTCGGGCGTGCTGTTCGGCGCGACGTTCCTGTCGGCGGTCGCGTCGACGACCGCGTTCGTGCGCCACAACCTGTCGCCGGAAGGCTGGGCGAAGGGCATCAGTGCGTTCACGACGATCTTCGCGTTCGGGCAGATCGCCGGGCCCGTCGCGATCGGCTGGGTATCCGACAGCGCGGGGCTCGCGCGCGGGCTCGTGTATTCGGCGCTGACGCTGTTCGCGGGCGCGGCGCTCGCGGCGGGACAGCGCGCGTTGCGGGTGTCTGCGTAGCCGGCACCTCCGCCCCGGTCACATCCTCGGAAAAAGGGCGTGTCATCACGCCCGCAAATGAGGGTCGCGGCGCGCACGGCCGTGCGCGCGCGCCGACGTCATCCTTCATCCGCGCGAACGGGTACAACTCCTTCAGCACCGGTTATCCCGTCGGTGCGCTGAGCGTCGGCACGCTGGCGTCGCGCCTCGGTGACGACCGGATGCCGATGGTCGTCGAACTGCTCAGGCGCCAAGCCGACGCGATCGGCCCGCGCACGAACCCGTTCGATGCCGCATTGCGGCGGCCGATGCACGGGCTATCCGGGAAAACCGCATAGCCGCCGCATAGCCGCATCACGCGTTGCCGTTTCGTCAGCTTGTTTACACACGCCATTCACGTCTGAGCAAAGTGCGCCACGTCACGTGGGCCTCAAGGCTTTCCGTTTGCTTGCAGTCGCGTGCTTTTCCCGTCCACCTCCGCTTCGTTCGTCTCCATTCGATTTTCAACTGCCGGCCAGTTGAACATTTCATTTCTTGATGCGATTGCGGCTGGATACCATCCATCCACTGTCTATACAAGCCGACCGGCGCGTATGGCCAGCATCGAGAAAACACAACACAACATCGACAAGACGGTTTGGAGAGGAGAAGACGGAGATGGTGCGAACGATGGGCAGGAAGACGGGCGTCGCGTGCATGAGCGCGGCCATTGCGATGATGTTCGCCGGCGCCGCGCACGCGCAGTCGACGGTGACGCTGTACGGGATCGTCGACGCCGGCGTGACCTACACGAACAACGCGAAGGGCCATGCGCTGTGGCAGTTCACGGGCGGCAACGAATCGGGTCCGCGCTGGGGCTTGATCGGCACCGAGGATCTCGGCGGCGGCCTGAAGGCGAACTTCCGGCTCGAGAACGGCTTCAACGTCGCGAACGGCGCGCTCGGGCAGGGCGGCCGGATGTTCGGCCGCTCGGCATGGGTCGGCCTGAGCGGCGCGAACTGGGGTGCGGTGACGCTCGGCCGCCAGTACAACTCGACGCAGGACATCCTCGGTTCGCTGCAGATGAGCAGCTTCCTCGCGCAGTACTCGACGCATCCGTTCGACAACGACGACATCAACAACACGTTCCGCACCAACAACGCGGTCAAGTACGTGTCGCCGACGATCGCGGGCCTGCAGGCGAATTTGATGTACGGGTTTTCGAATTCGACGGGCTTCTCGAACGACAACACGTGGAGCGCGGGCGTCACGTACGCGAACGGGCCGCTGAACGCGGGTGCCGCCTATGCGCGCGTGAACCATCCGGCGGCCAGCGCGACGGGCGCCGTCGCGTCCGACAACTACTACCCGGGCTCGGCGTCGGTGTTCGGCGCCGGCCTGTCGAACGCGGTGCGCCAGCAGATCTGGGGCGCGGGCGGCAGCTATGCGATCGGGCAGGCGACGCTCGGGCTGCTGTACACGGGCTCGAACTTCGGCCAGGCGACGGGCGGCGCGCTGCGATTCAGCAATTACGAAGGCAGCGTGCGCTACCTGATCACGCCCGCGTTGATGGCCGCGGCCGGCTACACCTATACGAAGGTCGCGCGCGGCGGCGACGACGGTCATTACCAGCAGGTGTCGGCCGGCGTTCAGTACCTGCTGTCGAAGCGCACCGACGTGTATGTGAACGGCTTCTACCAGAAGGCGTCGTCGGGTGTGGGCCATGCGTGGATCGACGGCACCGACGGCCCGTCGTCGACGACGTCGCAGGTGGCGGCGGTGGTCGGCATCCGCCAGAAGTTCTGATGCCCTGACGCGTTCGCGCGTCTTCCGGAGGAGACATAGATGAAATTCAAACTGTTGCTGGCGGCGTTGCCGTTCGTCGGGATGTACACCGGCGGCTTGATCGCCGAGGGGCGGCCGCTGCTGTTCGGCCTGCCGTTCCTGCTCGTATGGAACCTGATCTGGATGGCGGCGACAGCCGCGATCCTCGCGGTCCTGTTCCATCTCGACGAGCGCGGCGAGGGCCATCAGGCCCGCGACGGCCGCACGGGAGACGCGCGATGAACGCATCGATCCTCATCATCGCGGCGTTCGCCGTGTTCGCGCTCGCGATCGGCGTGATGGCACGGCGCGGCCGCAAGCTCACGCTCGAACAGTGGGCGGTCGGCGGACGCGGCTTCGGCTCGCTGCTCACGTTCCTGCTGATGGCCGGCGAGGCGTTCTCGACGTTCTCGTTCCTCGGCGCGAGCGGCTGGACCTACAGCAAGGGCGTGCCTGCGTTCTACATCCTGTCGTACGGGTGCCTCGCGTTCGTGATCGGCTACTGGATGCTGCCCGCCGTGTGGCGCTATGCGAAGGAGCGCGGGCTCGTGTCGTTCGCCGATTACTTCGCGTCGAAGTACGACAGCCGCGCGATCGGCGTGCTGGTGTCGGTGGTGGCCGTGTTCGCCATGGTGTCGCTGCTGATGATCCAGCTGCGCGGCCTCGGCGTGATCGTGTCGGAGATGTCGTACGGGCTGATTCCGCAATCGGCCGCGATCTGGATCGCCGCGTCGCTGATGGCGGTCTACATGGTCGTGTCGGGCATTCACGGCTCCGCGAGCATCGCGATCTTCAAGGACGTGCTGATCCTCGCGATCGCGATCTTCCTCGGCCTTTATCTGCCGATGCACTATTACGGCGGCCTCGGCGAGATGTTCGCGAAGATCGACGCCGCGCATCCCGAACTGCTGCGCATGCCCGAGCACGGCTTCAACCTGAGCTGGTACAACTCGACGATCCTGCTCACGTCGCTCGGCTATTACCTGTATCCGCACGGCTTCACCGCGATCTACGTCGCGAAGGACGAACGCGCGCTACGCCGCAACGTGATCCTGATGCCGCTGTACCAGGTGCTGATCGCGTTCCTGTTCCTCGTCGGCTTCGCGGCCGTGATGACCGTGCACGGGCTCGAAGGCGCGCAGACCGACCTCGCGCTGCTGCGCCTCGTGAAGCAGACGTTCCCCGCGTGGTTCGTCGGCATCGTCGGCGGCACGGGCCTGCTGACCGCGCTGGTGCCGGGCTCGCTGATCATGCTGAACGCATCGACGACGATCGCGCGCAACATCTATCGCGAAGGCTTCGCGCCGAATGCGACCGATCGCGAGGTGACGACCGTCGCGCGAATCGCGCTGCCGATCTTCACGCTGGTGGTCGTCTACTTCGTGCTGCGCGGCGGTGCCACCTTCGTCACGCTCGCGATCTTCTCGTCGAGCCTGCTCACCCAGCTCGTGCCGATGCTCGCGTCGAGCTTCCTGAAGCGGCCGTTCGGCACGCGGGAAGGGGCATTCGCCGGGATCGTCGCCGGTGCGATCGTGATCGCGATGACGAACTACTACGGCGTGACGCTCGCCTCGCTGTTTCCCGGCGCATCGAGCACGTTGACGTCGATCAACCCCGGGCTGGTCGCGCTCGCCGTGAACGCCGTCGTGTTCATCGCGATCAGCGCGGCGCAGCGCAAGCTGAAGGCGCGAGTGGCGGCACCGGTCCGCTCCGCATGACGTCAAGATCGACATGCCGCCGTCGAGCCGCCGGGCAGCCGCCCGGCGGTTTTTCCGTTCGGCTCCCTAACCATTTCGCATTCAAACAGGAAACCAGACGATGACGACCGATGACAAAGCAGACGACCGGCGCGAAGCAATCGATACGCTGATCGCGAACGGCTGCGTGATCACGATGGACCCGCAGCGGCGCGTGATCGAGAACGGCGCGGTTGCCGTGAAGGGCGATCGCATCGTCGCCGTTGGCGACACCACCGCATTGCAGGCGCGTTTCCGTGCCGCGCGCACGATCGACGCGCGCCGCAAGGCCGTGCTGCCGGGCCTGATCGACTCGCATGCGCACGCGGGCCACGCGATGCTGCGCACGATCGGCGGCGCGGACGGCGATGCGTGGTCGGCCGCGGCCGAGACCATCTATACGCGCGCGTCGGACGAGGCGTTCTGGGAAACCGAATCGCACCTCGCGGCGCTCGAACGGCTGAAGGCTGGCGTGACGACGGGCGTGTCGCTGCTCGGCGGCGGCAACTCGATCATGCGCGTCGACGATCCCGTCTACGCGCGGCGCCATTGCGATGCGGTCGTGCGTACCGGCACGCGCTCGATCGTGGCCGTCGGCCCGTCGCGCCCACCCGCGCCGCGCGCGTACACGCGCCACGGGCCGGATGGCAGCGAGACGCGCGACGTCGACTTCGACACGATGTACGACGTGTGCGAGCGCATCGTCGACGCATGCCATGGCGATGCCGGCGGCCGGATCCGAATCGCGCTCACGCTGCCGGTGTACGGCCCCGAGCACGACCCCGAAGCCGCGCGGTACGAGCGCGACTTCCGCGACCAGGCGGCGCGCTACGGCGCGCTGGCGCGCGCACGCGGCCTGACGTTCACACAGGACGGGCATCGCGCGGGCACGCTCGCGTTCGCGCATCGCGAACTCGGGTTGCTCGGCCCGACGTCGTTCATGTCGCACAGCATCGACCTGACCGACGACGACATCGCGGCGTGCGTCGAAACCGGCACCGCGATCGTCCACAATCCGAGCGCGATCATGTCGATCATCGGCCGCTGCCCGGTGCCCGAGTTGATCGATGCGGGCGTGACCGTCGCGATCGCGTCGGACGGCGCGGCGCCAGATCGCGGTTACGACATGTTCCGTCACATGTGGCAGTGCATGCACTACCATCGCCGCCACTTCCGCGACCCGGACGTGCTGCCGCACGGCAAGGTGCTGGAGATGGTGACGATCGACGCGGCGAAGGCGCTGTCGCTCGATCACGAAATCGGTTCGCTCGAAGCCGGCAAACTCGCCGACGTCATCCTCGTCGATCTGTTCCGCCCGCACATGATGCCGATGAACATGCCCGTGTATCGCGTGACGTGTTTCGCGAACGCGGCCGACGTGTGCATGACGATGGTCGGAGGGCGCGTGCTGATGGAGGATCGCCGCGTGTTGTCGGTCGACGAGAACGCGATTCTCGAGCGCGTGACGACGGTTGCGGAGACGATGATCGCGCGCAGCGGGTTGCGGCACCTGCTCGATGAGCCGAAGACGCTGTGGGGGCGCAGTCATTACTGAACGACGCCGTGGCGGCAGGGGTTTGCGCGGTGCAATGACGGCGAGGCTGGCCCGGTTCGGGCCGGGTTTTTTTCTGGTTTCGCCGGCGACGGACATGCTAGGATTTCCGTCAAACAACTCCGGAGACTGCTATGCCGTTCATCTGCGAAAACGTTGAATGCCGCGCCGTGCTGGCTCGCGGTCAGGTCAAGCCGAGTCGCGAAGAAGCAGGGTGGTGTTTCTACTGCCCGGACTGCAAGACCAGGAACGAGTTGACGATTGCCGGCGTGCCGGACGGTCCCGTCGAGTGGCATCAGCCGGAGAGAGCCAGTCCCCCGCACAAGGTCGTCGCGACGGCGCGCCCGCTGGAGGACGGCGGGTTCGCAGCCCAGCTGCGCGTTCAGCGGGCGCTCGCCGTGAAAGGAACCTACGCGGCCGAAGAGCGCTGGGAGCAGCTCGGCGTATTCCCCGACGCGCAGGAGGCCGTCGCGCACGCGAAGTCCTTCGCGATGGATCTGCTGGCACGGGCGGCCTAGGCGCGAGCGGCCCGCCGGACGATCCACATTTTGCCGGCAACGACACCGGGCCGCGGCCCGGGTGTCGTGCCGTGCCGGCAGGCCCGACGCCGGTCGGGCCGGTCACGTCACGCCACCGCCGCCTCTCGAAGACGGAACTGCGCGACGGCATCGCTCAGTCGCGCGCTCTGATCCTCGAGCGACAGCGCCGCGGCGGCCGCTTCTTCCACCAGTGCGGCATTGCGCTGCATCGTCTGCTCCATCTGGATGACCGCGGCATTCACCTGCTCGATGCCGGCGGATTGTTCGTCGAATGCGATGCTCGTTTCGCCCATGATCGCATTCACGCGCTCGACCGCGGCGACGAGTTCGTTCATCGCCGAGCCGGCGAGCGCGACGAGGCCGCTGCCGTCTTCGACACGCTGCGCCGAGTGGCCGATGAGTTCGCGAATCTCCTTCGCCGCCGACGCGCAGCGCTGCGCGAGCCCGCGCACCTCGGTTGCCACCACGGCGAAGCCACGCCCCTGTTCGCCCGCGCGTGCGGCTTCGACCGCGGCATTCAACGCAAGGATGTTCGTCTGGAATGCGATGCTTTCGATCACGCCGACGATGCCGGAGATCCGCGTGGAGCTGTTCGAGATTGCCGACATCGTTTCGACGACGCGCTGCATCGCGTCGCCGCCTTTCGATGCGATGCCGGCCGCGCCCTGCGCGTAAGTGCGCGCATCGCGCGCGTTGTCCGCGTTCTGCCGCACGGTCGCCGTCAGTTGTTCCACGCTCGCCGCCGCCTGTTGCAGCGATACGGCCTGCTGCTCCGTGCGCGCGGACAGGTCGACGTTGCCGCTCGCGATCGTGCGGGCGTCGCCGACGATCGTCTCCGTGCTCGAGCGCACCTGATTCACCGTTGCGACGAGGCCGTCCTGCATCCGCTTCAATGCAGTCAGCAAATACGCCATTTCGTTTTCGCCGGGAATGACGACCGTGCCGGTCAGGTCGCCTTTCGAGATCCTGTCGAAATGCGCGACGGCGAGATGGATCGGCGCGATGATCGCCTTCGCGAGCACGCGCTGCGCCAGGAAGCCGACGATCAGCGCGAACAGGGCGACCGCCGCCATCGCCCACACGATCCGGTGGAAGCGCTCGCCGGCCGCATCGTAGCGCGCCTTCTGGCGTGCGACCTGGAACGATTCGAGCGCGTCGATTGCTTCCTGATAGGCGGTGAAGAGTGCCGGCGGCGCAGTGCGGTGCGTGTCGAGGAAGTCGAATGCGTTGTCGTGATCGAGTTGCGACATCGCCTTCAGGAACACCTGGTCGAGCAGCGTGCGACGGCGATTGCTCAGTGTGTCGAACAGCGTTTGCTCGTCGGCGTCGCGCGTGTGCAGGCGCGTGTACGCGTCCAGTTCATCGTCGCTCTGCTTGAGGAGCGTGTGCAGTTGCGCGATTTCCGCCTTCGCGGGCTGGCCGGCGCTGATGATCTGCGCGACGTCGCTCACGCGTTCGCGTAGCACGAGCATGCGCTCCGAGCTGGTTTTCAGGTGCAGCAGCGACGCGGTGTCGTCGCGGTACATCGCTTCGAGCGAGCCGTTGCCCGCGTAGAGGGCGGCGATGCACGCGCCGACGACCAGCACGAGCAGCGCCGTGTAGCCGGCGATGGTCGCGACGAGTCCGCCGCGGATGGTGAGTTTTCGCATGACGTTCCCTTGCCTGCGGCCCGACGGACGGCCGACGGCGGATGTGGATTCCGGATCACGAACGACGACGGCGCGCCGCATCGAAATGCGGGGCGCCAGGGTTGCGAACGGGTTAACGGCAGGCGTAGCGCGGAGGTTTTATCTGCACGCGACGCGAATCTGGACGAATGCGACAGAAGGGCGGTGGTGGAGGGCGGATGCGTTGCCGTCGTGAACGGCGTGCCGACGGCCGAGGCCCGCATCGCCGCCGCGAAGCGATGCGCACGCGCCGTTGGCGATCGCGAGCGGGCGGGAGGCGCTGCGCACGGCCGTCGCGCGTTCGCCGTCGTCCGATGCTTTCATCGCGGCGCATCGTTCGCGCAACATGTCGATCGCGCGGTTGTCGTCAGACGCTCGAGCGGCGCAATTGCACAACCCGCCGGTCAAAAAGAACTCGGCGAACCGATTGCTGAAAGCAGGAACGGGGCATCACGCTCGCACGCGACGCCCCTTCGCATCGGCAGGCGGCCGCAGCCGCTCGCATCCGTCAGTTGTAGATATCGAACGAGAAATACTTCTTCGCGATTCGCTGATACGTGCCGTCCTGAATCAGGCTCGCGAGCGCCTGGTTGATCTGCTTGCGCAGCGCGTCGTCATCCTTGCGCACGCCGATCGCGGAGCCGACGCCGAGCGTCTTCGGATCGTGCAATGGCGGCCCCGCGAATTCGAAGTTCGCCCCCTTCGCCGTCTTCAGGAAACCGAGATCGGCCTGCACGGACGATTGCAGCGACGCGTCGAGGCGGCCCGCAATCAAATCCTGATAGACGAGATCCTGCGTCTGGTACGTGCGCACGATGACGCCCTTCGGTTCCCAGTACGTGCGCGCATAGGTTTCCTGCGTCGACCCCTGCTCGACACCGACGCTCTTGCCGGCCAGCGACCCGGCCGTCGGTTGCAGGTTCGAGCCGCGTCGCGCGACGAGGCGCGGCGGCACGTTGTTGATCTTGTCGGTGAACGCGATCTGCGCGAGGCGCTTTTCGGTCACGCTCATCGACGACAGCACGCCGTCGAACTTGCGCGCCTTCAGCGCGGGGATCATCCCGTCGAAGGCGTTCTCGACCCACACGCAGCGCACCTTCATGCGTTCGCAGATCGCGTTGCCGAGATCGATGTCGAAGCCGACGAGCTTGCCGTCCGGTGCGAGCGATTCGAACGGCGCGTAGCTGGGATCGACGCCGAGGCGCAGGACGGCCGGGTCTTTCGCGGCGGCGGCGCCTGCCGTCAGCGCAAGCGCGACGGCGATGACGAGTTTTTTCATGATTGTCTCCATGATCGATTGATGTGGTGCGCGGTGAAGCGAATGTTCGGCCGGTGGGCGTGACAGCCCGCGCCCGGCCATGCGCGGGCGGCTGGAGGGGCGCCGGCAGATGCCGGCGATCGTCCGGATCAGGGAATCCGGTGGTTCGGTGTCAGTGCGCGGCGCTGGCGATGCACGCCATGCTGCGCCGGTAGCCGTCGGGGGAGAACGCGGCGTTCAACGCGGCCATCGACGCGATCACGCCGACATGCAGCCACCACGCGATCGCGAAGCCGCCGCCCGCGTCGCGCAGCCAGCCGATCAGCCAGGGGCTCGCGGCGACGATCAGGAAGCCGATGCCCTGCACGAACGCGGCGAGCGCGCCCGCGAGCCGCGCATCGGGCAAGTGGTCGAGCGTGACGATCAGGCTCATCGAGAAGAACCCGCCGAGCCCGACGCCGACGCTCGCGACCGACAACCACGGCGCGAGCGCGGGCACCGTCGCGAAGCCGACGAAGCCGACCGCCTGCAACGCGAGGGTGAGCCACAGCACGGGGCGGCGATCGTGCGAGCGTTTCGCGAGCAGCGGCATCGCGAGCGCGCCGGCCGCCTGGAACAGCGCCATCCATGCGAGCTGGTTGCCGCTCGCTTGCGAGCTCATGCCGACGCTGCGATAGAACGCGGGCAGCCACGCGACGAGGCTCGCGTAGCCGGTGTTGCTGAGGCCGAAGAACAGCGCGAGTTGCCATGCGCGCGGAATCCGGACGAACGCGGTGACGGGCGCCGATACCGTCGCGGCGTGCACCGCGTCGCGCGGCGCCTTCGCGCGCCACAGCGCGAGCGTCACGAGCGCGGGCACGGCCCAGACGGCGAGCGACAGATGCCAGCCGCCGTGCGCGGCGAGCCACGGGCTCGCGACCGCGCCGAATGCGCCGCCGCCGACGAGCGCCGCCGAATAAAGCCCCATCGCGAGCGGCAGCCGGTCGGCGAACCAGCGCTTGGCGAGGCCCGGCGCGAGCGACTGGACCACCGCGACGCCCGCGCCCGCGACGACCGCCGTGACGACCAGCCCGGTGCTGTTTCCGGTCCACAGCCGCGCGATGCAGCCCGCGGCGATCAGCGCCAGCGCGGTGGCGAGCGCGCGCTGCTCGCCGACGTGTCGTGCAAGCCCGACGCCGACGCCGGCGACGACGCCCATCAGCACGAACGGCAGCGTGGTCAGCAGCGCGGCCGCGCGGAAACCGAGGCCCGTGTCGGCACGCACGATGTCGAGCACGGGGCCGAATGCGGTCAGGAACGGACGCAGGTTGAGGCCGGCGAGCACCAGCAACGCGAGTGCGCCGCAGGATACGGAGGCCGCGTGCGGGCGGGAAACGGCGTGTGCGGTGCCGGGGTCGGTCATCGGAATGCTCCAGGGGCCAGTGGCCTTGTGATGCGATGCCGAAAGGGTAAAGGCGTGCTTACCCAGGTGAAAATTAAATATTCGACTGGGTGTCAGTGCGGAATGCGATGGCGGGGCGCGGTGTGACGGGGCCCGATGGGCGACGCCGTCGGGGCGGGCGGCGTGGCCGTTTCGGGCGCGGTGCCGCGTGCGATGCCGAGGGCGGCTCCGGGCGCAAATTCGACGCGCCAGGCGGCCGGCACGTGCGGCCCGTCGTCCCGTTCGCGGGCTTTTTCACGCGCGGCGACGTGTGTCCGGATGCGCGGGATGCAGCGGATGCGCGCCCGCCCGCCGCACCTCATTCGCGCCTCATTCGACCGGATGCAGATCCTGCAGCAGCGTCGGCACGAGCTCCGACACGGTCGGGTGAATGTGCATCGCACGGCTGATCGTCGTGTACGGCGCGCCGGCGGCCATCACGTCGAGCAACCCGTGCACGACTTCGTCGCCCGTCACGCCGAGGATCGACGCGCCGAGGATCGCATGGGTGTCCGCGTCGACGATCACCTTCATGAAGCCCTGGCTCTCGCCTTTTTCGACCGCGCGGCCGACCCGCGTCATCGGCCGCGTGCCCACCAGCAGCCGGCGGCCGGTCTGCCTCGCTTCCGCGAGCGTCATGCCGACGCGGCCGAGCGGCGGGTCGATGTACATCGCGTACGCGGTGATGCGGTCGGACACCTTGCGCGGATCGTCGTCGAGCAGGTTGGCCGCGACGATTTCGTAGTCGTTGTACGCGGTGTGCGTGAATGCGCCGCGCCCATTGCAGTCGCCGAGCGCCCAGATGCCGGGCACGTTGGTGCGCAGCTGGTCGTCGACCGTGATGTAGCCGCGCGCGTCGACCGCGACGCCTGCCTGCTCGAGACCGAGATCGTCGGTGTTCGGCACGCGGCCGACCGCGAGCAGCAGGTGCGAGCCCGCGACCTCGCGGCGGCCGCCCGTGCAGTCGAGGCCGACCACGACGCCGTCGCCGTCGCGCCGCGCGCTCAGGCAGTTCGCATCGAGCTGCACGTCGATGCCTTCGTTCGCGAGAATCTCGTGCACGGCCTGCGAGACGTCCTCGTCCTCGCGACGGATCAGGCGCGACCCTTTCTCGACGATCGTGACCTGCGAGCCGAAGCGGCGGTACATCTGACCGAATTCGAGCCCGACGTAGCTGCCGCCGACGATCACGAGATGCTCGGGCAGGAAGTCGACGTCCATCATCGTCGAGTTGGTCAGGTACGGCACCGAGTCGAGGCCCGGCATCGGCGGGATTTGCGCGCGCCCGCCGACGTTGATGAAGATGCGGCCGGCTTCGAGCACTTCGTCGCCGACGCGTACCGCGTTCGCCCGCTCGAATCGGGCATGACCCTGAAACACGGTGGTGTTGTCGAGCCCCCGCACCCATTGCTCGACGCCGTGGTTCGAGCGGCCTGAGATCTGGTCCTTGCGCGCCTTCACGGCCTTCATGTCGACGCTGACGGTGCCGACCGACACGCCGTATTCGGCCGCACGACGCGCAAGCTGCGCCGCGTACGCGCTCGCGATCAGCGTCTTGGTCGGAATGCAGCCGGTGTTCACGCAGGTGCCGCCGAAGCGGCCGCGCTCGATGACCGCGACTTTCATGCCGGCGCCCGCGAGCCGCGCGGCGAGCGGCGGACCGGCCTGGCCCGTGCCGATGACGATCGCGTCGAAGTGTTGCGTCATGACGTCCTCCTGCGCTGGTTCAACGTGGGAAGGGGGGCGCGCAAGACGCATGCCGCGTCGGCGCGCGCCCGAACGGCGACGAGCGCTTATGGTAGACCGGTTGGCAGGGGGAGGCGAGTTGCGTCGATGCAAGCGGCGGAACCTTGTTCGCCCACGGTTTTTCAGTCCGTGCGCCGCCATTGGCCGAACGTCACCGGCCGGTGCGCATCGGCGCGCATGACGGTGACTTCGTCGGGCTTGTCGTCGAGCGGAAACGATTCGGTGTAGATCTCGCTGGAGAACAGCCAGTCGTGGGTGCGCGGGTCGTAGCGAAACGTCACGTAGTCGCTCCAGTGCTGCCCGCACGCGACGAAGTTCTGCACGGTGAAATAGCGGCCTTTCACCGAGAGGCCGCTGTCGGCGGCGTCTTCGGGATCGAACGGATCGCACTGGCCGCCTTCGTTCGCGCGCAGGACCACGTGGTCGTTGCGCGCGGCGAGCCGGTACGCGTGATCGGGCCGTTCCTCGAAGATCAGCAGCGGGCGGGGCGACGGCTGCCCGCGCGAATCGGCCGCGCGATGCACGACGACGAGAAAGCTCCGCCGTCCGTCGCCGAGGTCCGGCCCTTCCTGCGCGACGAACGGCTGGTAGCCGGACGGCAGTTGCGCCGCGATGGATTGCGGCAGGCCGTCGGCCCGTGCGCCGGACGACAGCGCGGCGAGCAGCGCGAGGAGGGCACGGTGCGCGGTCGTGTCCATCACAGATCCCGCCCGAGAAACTCGGTGCCGGGCACCGGATTGAACGCAACGGGCGGTGCCGGCGTGAAGCCGAGCGAACCATACAGTTGCCTTGCGGCGACGAATTCCGGCAGCACGTCGAGACACATCCGCGCATAACCGGCCGCCTTCGCGTCGCACAGCAGCCGCTCGACGAGCTGGCGGCCGACGTTCAGCCCGCGCGCTTCGGGACGCACGTACACGCGCTTCATCTCGCACGTCGTCGCGTCGATTTCGCGAAACGCCGCGCAGCCGACCACGCGCCCGGCGCGCCACGCGAGCAGCAATTGCCCGCGCGGCGCCGCGTATTTGCCCGGCAGCGCGGCGAGTTCCGGCTCATAGTCCTGGAACGCGAGGCTGACCGTGGGGCTCGCGATGTACTCGCGGAAAATCGCTTCGACGACGGCGGCATCGTCGGGATAGCGGGCGGCGCGAATCTCGATCATGGGGGCGTGGCGCGATGGCGGGAACGGCACCCAGCATAGCAGTGCGCGGATGCTTCCGGCGGCCCGCGAAGCGTGCCAGAATCGTGGACTTCACCGTCGGGAATCGACACGCAGGCGCCGGCGCTTCGGCGTCGCTGATCAAGGAGACTTCGATGACTGCATCGGCTGCCGTACTCGCCATTCTGGCCGCGCTGTGGCTTGGCGCGATGATTCCGGGCCCGAGTTTCGTGCTGGTCGCCCGCAATTCGATCGGGCTGTCGCGCCGCGACGGGCTGGCGACCGCGCTCGGCATGGGTGTCGGCGGGATCGCGTTCGGCGGCGTCGCGCTGGCCGGGCTCTACACGCTGCTGCAGGCCGTCGAATGGCTGTACGTGGGACTCAAGCTGGCGGGCGGCGCCTACCTGATCTACATGGCGTCGAAGATCTGGCGCGGCGCCGACCGGCCGATCGCGATGGAAGATGCGCAGGCCGTCGTCGCCGGCAGCGCGCGCAAGTCGTTCTGGATCGGCCTCACGACCCAGCTCAGCAATCCGAAGACGGCGATCTGGTACGGCAGCATCTTCGCGGCGCTGTTGCCGCAGCATCCGCCGCTCTGGTGCTACCTGGCGCTGCCGCCGCTCGTGTTCGGCGTCGAATTCGGCTGGTACACGATCGTCGCGCTGTGCTTCTCGACCCGCCGGCCGCGCGAACTCTACCTGCGCGCGAAGAAGTGGGTCGACCGCGTCGCGGCCGGCGCGATCACGCTGCTCGGCCTGCGGCTGATCCTGAACGCGCCGAAGGCGGGGATCTGACGGCAGGCGGTGTCGCCGGGGGCGCGCCGCCGTTGCATTCCTGACAGGCATGCCGCCACGGCCGCTCATTCCGGCACATGGCGTGGCGGGCGCAGCCACGGCCCCGACTCACCGCGCCCTGCGCGCGCCAAGCGCGCGTCACACCGCCGGAAACCGTTCGAGCAGCGCCGCGAACCGCGCGTCATCCGGAAACGCCGTCACTTCATACCGCACCGGCTGGTGCGCGGTGGCCTTCATCAGGTCGCCGCATGCGTCCCGCAGCGCGGCCATCGGCACGTGGGCCGACTGCCGCGTCGCTTCACGATAGAGCACGACGATGTCCGTCTCGGGCAGCAGCGTCGGCACGCCGTCGCTCCACACGCCGACGCTGAACAGCTCGCCCGTCTGCCGCCGGTACACGGTGTACGACGCCACGAAGACGTCGGTGCCGTCCCGCTTGTGCAGATCGTCCAGCAGCGTCCGCTGATCCTGATAGTCGCCGGCGAGTTCGTCCACGCGCAGCGCGTGCAGCTTCACTTCCAGCCCTGGCGGGACGAAATTCCGCCACGCGGCGCCGTCCCAGCGCAGCATCAGCGGCGGCAGCGGACGCGGCTGCGCGCGCGCCTGTTCCGCGAGTTCGACCATCGTCGCGAGCCCGGCCGCGTTGCGGTCGCCGGTGAGCAGCAGCACGGCACGGTTCGGCGCCATCACCACCGGCGCGCCGGAGATCGGCTGGCGGTGCAGCAAGTCGGTGAGCAAGAGCCGCGCCGCGTCGTAGTAGTCGCCGAACTGCGACAGGAACACGCCGTCGCGCAACGCGGCCCACGGCGCCGACGACGCACCGCGCAGGTTGTCGATCGCAATGTCGCATGCCTCGTCGAAGCTGACGCCCCATTCGGCGAGCCGCGCGCTCGTCAGCCGCGCGACGCTGAATTCGCCGTCGTACGCGATGCCGATCTCGAGGTTCTCGCACAGCGTCCGGAACGCGACTTCCGACGCGGCGGGCTGTCCGGCGAGCTGCAGCGCGACCGTGCCGCGCTCGGTCGCGCTGCGGATCACGGGGCGCAGCCGTGCGCGGACGTCCGCGAAGTTGGCCGGAATCTCGTGCTGCATCATCGCGCTTGCCTGGCGCTGCAGCGTCGCTTCGCGCTCGGCCGGCTTCGCGTCCGCATAGTCGCGGAACAGGTTGTGCAGGTTGATGATGTTCGACGGGACATCCGCTTGCACGAGACGGCCCTTGTCGTCCTCGTGAAGCCACTCGCGCGTGTCGCCGGTCGCGCGCAGCGCGGCGATCAGGCGGTCGGCGAAGTCCTGCCGGGTAGGCGGTTTGCTGAAGCGCTCGCGCAGGCGCGCGACGAAGTCGGAAAGCATCGTGAGCGGTCGGGCAGGCCCGTCTGTCATCAGTCGTTGTCATGGGCGGCGGCGCCCGTCTCCCGGGGCGCCGCCTGCGTCCCGCGGATATCGGCCGGATATCCATGGTGCGGGCGGCCCGCGCGCCGGTTGCAGGGCGGCGCGGGCCCGCATCGGGCGCGATTCGCGCGGCGGGTGTCGCGATGTTACCGCACGTCCGTGACGGAATCGCAAGCGGGCGAACAGGATGGTCTGGCGTGAACCGGCGCCCGCCCGGGGGCTTCGGAAGGCGTCCGGATGCGTGGCCAGCGCCGCGCCGGCGCACCGGGAAACCCCGGCGATCGGCCCGCGAGCCTTGTGCTGCGGGCGTTCGCGCCGGTTGCGCGGCGTACCGGGCCGAGCCGCTTCCGCGATTCTGGCGGTCGACCTCCCGACGACGTGTAAACTGCTGCCTTTTTTGACGGTTTGCAGCATGGTGCAAGCACCCCCGCGCCCGGCACTGAGCGGCCCGACGCTCGTCCGGCTGCTCGCGCGCCTGACCGATGCCGACGTCGCGGAATCCCGGCTGACGCTGTCGGACCGCCTGAGCCAGTGGCTCGGCTGGACCGACGCGATCACGCTGTCGTCCGCGCTGAATGCGAGCCCGCCCGGCGTCGCGGCCGGCGTGCGTGGTTACGACGCGGAGCGTGACTGCGCGCGCGTGCGCCACGACCTCGCGCAGGCGATCACGGCCGCCCTCCGCCCGCGCACGCGGCGGCGTCCCGGCGAGTTGCCGCCGCCGTCCGCCGACGCGGCCGACTTCGCGGATTTCCGCCAGAGCTGTCTGTCGCTCCAGCAGGAAATGGAGACCGCGATCGGCCAGTTGCGCGGCCGCTTGCGGGTCGCGGTCGCCGCGCGTTCGTCCGGGATGGCGCGGCTCGCGGCGCTCGACGCGATCATGGAGCGAGTGCTCGGCGCGCGCGAGCGCAGCCTGCTGTCCGCCGTGCCCGCGCTGCTCGGCACGCGCTTCGAGCGGCTGCGCGACGCGGAACGGCAGGCACTGGCCGACGCGCAAGCGGCGGCCGATGCCGATGCCGATGCCGAGGGCGACGCACCGCCCGCCGCGGCGATCGTGCCCGGCACGTGGCTCGACACGTTCCGAAACGAGATGCAAAGCATCCTGCTCGCCGAACTCGAAGTCCGGTTTCAAACGGTAGACGGGCTGCTCGCGGCCCTTCGTACCTGCTAATCCCTACGCTATGTCCAGAATTCGTCTTGATCTCGTTGTCTTCATCGCCGGTCTGCTCGCAGTGTGCTGGATCGGCATCGGCTATGTCGCGTCGAACCCGCTCGCGACGGCCGTCACGCTGCTGATCGGCGCGTGCTACGTCGCCGGTGCGTGGGAACTGCAGCGCTACCGGCAGGCCACCGTCACGCTGTCGCGTGCGGTGGCCGGCCTGACCGAACCCCCGGCGACGCTCGACACGTGGCTCGATACGCTGCCCCCGGGCCTGCGCGGTGCCGTGCGGGCACGCGTCGAAGGCGCGCGCGTCGCGCTGCCGGGCCCGTCGCTCACGCCGTATCTGGTCGGCCTGCTGGTGCTGCTCGGCATGCTCGGCACGCTGCTCGGGATGGTCGTGACGCTGAAGGGCACGGGCGCCGCGCTCGAAAGCGCGACCGACCTCGACGCGATCCGGGCCTCGCTGATCGCGCCGGTGAAGGGTCTCGGCTTCGCGTTCGGCACGTCGATCGCGGGTGTCGCGACGTCCGCGATGCTCGGGCTGCTGTCCGCGCTCGTGCGCCGCGAACGGCTCGACGCGGGCCAGCAGCTCGACGCGAAGATTGCGACGACGCTGCGCGTGCATTCGTCCGCACACCAGCGCGACGAATCGTTCCGGCTGCTGCAGCGCCAGGCCGACGTGATGCCGGCGCTGGTCGACCGGTTGCAGACGATGATGACGACGCTCGAGGCGCGCAGCGTCGCGCTGCACGATCGCCAGATCGAAAGCCAGCAGGCGTTCTTCGATCGGACCGAGCGCGCGTATGCCGGCCTGGCATCGAACGTTGGCGATGCACTGAAGGAAAGCGCCGCCGAGAGCGCGCGCGTGGCCGGGGCCGCGCTGCAGCCGGTCGTCGCGGCGACGATGACGGGGCTCGCGCAGGAGATGGCCGCGCTGCGCGACACCGTGACCAGCGCCGTGCAGCGTCAGCTCGACGGGCTGACCGACGGTTTCGAGAAGACCACCGGGAACGTGACGGCCGTCTGGAATCGCGCGCTCGACGAACAGCGCCGCGCGGGCGATGCCGTCGCGCAGCAGTTGCAAACGACGCTCGGCCAGTTCACCGACACCTTCGCGCAGCGTTCGGCGGACTTGCTCGACGGCGTCGCGACGCGCCTCGAATCGACCGAAAGCCGGCTGTCCGACGCGTGGCGCGATGCGCTCGCGCGCCAGGAACAGGTCGGCGAGACGCTGGCCGGCCAGCATGCGCACGCGCTCGGCGAAGCCGCCGCGACGTTCGAGCGGCATTCGAGCGCGGCGCTCGCCGCGATGCGCGAGTCGCATGCGGGGCTGCAAACGCAACTGGCCGCGCGCGACGAGGAACGCCTGTCTGCGTGGAATGCATCGCTGGCTGCGATGGCAGCGAAGCTTGGCGACGAATGGCAGCGCGCGGGCGCGCACAGCGCGGGCCGTCAGCAGGAAATCTGCGATGCACTCGCACAAACCACGCGCGATCTCACGGCGCAGGCGTCCACGTTCGAGCAACGCTCGAACGACCTGCTGGCGACGATTCGCGAATCGCACACGGGCCTGCAAACGCAACTGGCCGCACGCGACGAAGAGCGTCTGGCAGCATGGAACGATTCGCTGGCCGCGATGGCAGCGAAGCTCGGCGACGAATGGCAGCGTGCGGGCGTACACAGTGCAGGCCGTCAGCAGGAAATCTGCGACGCGCTCGCGCAAACGACGCGTGATCTCACGGCGCAAGCGTCCACGTTCGAGCAACGCTCAAGCGACCTGCTGTCGACGATTCGCGAATCGCACACGGGCCTGCAAACGCAACTGGCCGCGCGTGACGAAGAACGTCTGGCGACGTGGAGTGCTTCGCTGGCCGCGATGGCAGCGAAGCTCGGCGACGAATGGCAGCGCGCGGGCGCGCACAGCGCGGGCCGTCAGCAGGAAATCTGCGATGCACTCGCACAAACCACGCGCGATCTCACGGCACAAGCGTCCACGTTCGAACAACGCTCGACCGACCTGCTGGCGACGATTCGCGAATCGCACACGGGCCTGCAAACGCAACTGGCCGCGCGCGACGAGGAACGTCTGGCGGTATGGAACGATTCGCTGGCCGCGATGGCAGCGAAGCTCGGCGACGAATGGCAGCGCGCGGGCGTACACAGCGCAGGCCGTCAGCAGGAAATCTGCGACGCGCTCGCACAAACCACGCGCGATCTCACGGCACAAGCGTCCACGTTCGAGCAACGCTCGACCGACCTGCTGGCGACGATTCGCGAATCGCACGCCAGCCTGCAAACGCAACTGGCCGCGCGTGACGAAGCACGCCTGTCCGCATGGAACGACTCGTTGGCCGCGATGGCCGCCACGCTGCGCGACGAATGGGCGCAGACGAGCGCACAGGCCGCGGCGCGCCAGCAGGACATCTGCGACACGCTGGCCCGCACCGCGAACGACATCACCGCCCAGGCGCAGGTGCACGCGAGCGACACGATCAACGAAATTTCGCGCCTCGTGCAAGCCGCGTCGGAAGCGCCGAAGGCCGCGGCCGACGTCGTCGCCGAACTGCGCCAGCGCCTGTCCGACAGCATGGTGCGCGACACCGCGATGCTCGACGAGCGCAGCCGCCTGCTCGCGACGCTCGAGACGCTGCTCGGCGCGGTCAACCACGCGTCGACCGAACAGCGCACCGCGATCGACGCGCTCGTCAGCACGTCGGCCGACCTGCTCGACCGCGTCGGCGCGCGCTTCAACGACACCGTCGATGCCCAAACGCGCAAGCTCGATTCAGTGGCCGCGCAGGTCACGGCGGGAGCGGTCGAGGTCGCGAGCCTCGGCGATGCGTTCGGTGCGGCCGTGCAGGTGTTCGGCGAATCGAACGACAAGCTGCTCAACCACCTGCAGCGCATCGAGGCCGCGCTCGAGAAATCGCTCGCGCGCAGCGACGAGCAGCTCGAGTACTACGTCGCGCAGGCGCGCGAGGTGATCGACCTGAGCATGATGTCGCAGAAGCAGATCGTCGAGGATCTGCAGCAGATCGCCGGTCGGCGGGCATCGGTCGGAGCGTAACGCATGCACGACGAAATCGACGACGGCGCGCCTTCCGCGCCGGTGTGGCCCGCGTTCGCCGACCTGATGTCGGTGCTGCTCGGCGCGTTCGTGCTGGTCCTCGTCGGCGTGATCGGCATGCAGCTGCAGCTCACGTCGAAGCTCGAGGAAGCCGTGCGTGCGCGCCAGCAGGAGGCGCAGCAGCGCAAATCGCTCGAGGAAGCGCTCGCCGGGCCGCTCGCGGCAGGCCGCGTGACGTTCGTGAACGGTCGGATCGGCATCAGCGGCAGCGTGCTGTTCGCGCTGAATTCCGACCAGCTGCAGCCCGACGGCCGGGATCTGCTGAAGACGCTCGCCGCGCCGCTGGCCACGTACCTGAAGACGCGCGACGAGATCCTGATGATCAGCGGCTTCGCCGACGACCAGCAGGTGCGCGCCGGCAACCGCCAGTTCGCGGACAACTGGGAACTGTCGGCCAAGCGCGCGCTGACGGTCACGCGTGCGCTGATCGACGCCGGCGTGCCGGCGCCGTCGGTGTTTGCGGCCGCGTTCGGCTCCGAGCAGCCGGTCAGCTCGAATGCGGACGATGAAGGCCGCGCGAAGAACCGCCGCGTGGAGATCGCGCCAGTGCCGCGCAAGACCGCATCGAGCGGAGGGCGGGCAAAGTGACGGACGACGCGACGCACGTGCGCGCGACGCTCGACGCGTGGCGCGAGCAGGGCGCCGACCGGCTCGATCCGGTGCGCTTTCATCGGCTCGACGCGCTGGAGAAGCGCGCGGCCGCGCTCGACGGCGACGCGCGCGCCCTGCTCGATGCGCGGCTCGCGACGCTGCTGGAAGAGTTTGCGGAGATTGTCTCGCGAGCCGGTGAAACGGCAGCCGCGAGCGAGACGGCGCAAGCAACCACACCGGCGCCCGCGCGCAGCCTGCTCGGCGGGCTCGTCGAGCAGCTCGCGCGCGACGCGCAGGCCGACAGGCGCGGGATCGATCCCGCGCTGATCGATTACTTCCGCACGATGTGGTCGAAGGTCCGCACCGAGCAGCAGTATCGCCAGTCGCTCGACCAGGTGCCGCGCAACGCGGGACCGCTCAATTCGAACAGCCTCGTGCATCGGTCGCTCGCGACGATGCGCGAGTTGTCGCCGGAATATCTGCAACAATTCCTGTCGTACATCGATGCGCTGGCGTGGCTCGAGGATCTCGCCGGCGGCGGCGCGCAGCCCGAGAAGGAAGCGCCGCGCGCGAAGGCAGCGAAGCCGGCGAAACCCGCGCGGAAGACCACGCGCGCCAAGGCGCGATAACACACGCTTTCAGCCACGTCGGTCGTCGCCTAGCGACCCGGCGCCTGCGCGTCGATCGCCGCGCGCAGTGCATGCAACGCGTCGGTCAGCGCCGAAGCGAACGGCGGATGCGCGGCGATGCCCGCTGCGTCGAGCTGGCTGCCGAGGATCGGCACCGTGATCGACGCGCGCTCGACGATGCACGCCGACATGACGCACAGCGTTTCGCGCAGCGCCGCGTCCGCATGCGTCGCGCGCGGCGACGCGTTCAATACCGCGACCGGCTTGTACACCACGGCTTCGCATCCCACGATCCAGTCCAGCGCGTTCTTCATCACGCCCGTCACGCCGTGCGCGTATTCCGGGCTCGCGATCAGCACGCCGTCCGCGGCGTTCAGCCGCTCGATCAGGTCGCGCACCGCGGCCGGCGCTGGATATTCGGTATCGGGATTGAACAGCGGAAACTCGCCGAGACGATCGAAACGCGTGATGCGCATCCCGCGCGGCGCGACGCGTGCGGCTGCATCCAGCAGCGCCGCGTTGTACGACTGCGCGCGAAGGCTGCCGCACAGCGCGACGATGTCGATGCGGCGCTCGGAATCGGTTCGGGGTACGGTGGTCATCGAGGAGCGTCGGGAATGGTGGCTTGCGCGGCGACGCTGCGCGGCTCCGACGGATTATCGCATCGGTGCGTGAGCGACGTGGCGCGCGTTCGCGACGCGGCGCAGGTGCTGCCATTCGCGTCCTTCCTGCGGAAACTTCACGTCCTGACGCGCCGCGGCGAGCGTATCGATCATCCCGGTTGCGCGTGCCAGGTCACCAAGTGTCCATCCATTGCCGAGCAACAGCCGGCGCGTATGCAGCGCGCCGTACACGTCGTCCGCGACGGCTTCGCCGAGGTAGCGCAGCGCGCGGCCTTCGACGTCGACGAAGCCGTGCCGGTAGTCGTGCGCGAGCGCGGTCCACAACTGCGCCGCGCCGATCGACTGACGTGCGCCGCTGATCAGGCACAGGCCCGCGTCGAGCCCCCAGCGATACAGCGTCGTCGCGAGCCCCTTGCGTTGCGCGGACCCGCGCAGCCGCGTATGCGGCGCGCGCAGGTAGCGGTCCGCGCGGCGCGGCAGTTCGGGCAGCCGGTTGAAGATCGTGTAGCCGGCGAGCTGCCGGGCCGACGGATCCTCGACGTAAAGGAAGTATTCGCCGTCGGCCTCGCGGTGGCGGACGATCAGGCCCGAGTCGCCCAGCGCGACGGCCGGCAGGCCGTGCAGGCGATGGCCCGGCTGGTGCAGACGCGCGTAGAGCGTGTCGAGTTCATCGTCGATGTCGTGCTGGGAATGCTGTACGTCGATACGCATGGCAAAAGGCGCCCGTCCCGGGCGCATCGGGAAAGAGGTTCATCGCAATGGGAAAGGAAATGGCAGCGGCCCCCGGGCTCGGCGAGCGAGCCGGGACCGCGAATCAGCTGGGGATGTGCTGGAAACCGGCGGCGATCGCGGCGAGGCCCGCGATGCAGAGTGCGAACAGGATCAGGACTTTGTGGATCACGCCTCTCTCCTCATGAACGCGCGGCGCCGAAGGGCGGTGCCGCGGAGACGGTGACGGCGGGCACGGCCCGCGCGCAGACGGTCAGCACCATACGCGACGGGCACGGGGCGGGCAACCGGACTGCGGGAGAAAAGCGACGAAACGCGGGGAATCGGGGTGTTTCGCGACAATTGGTCGCAAGGGGCCGTGTGGAGCCTCGGTGCGGTTTCGCGAACCGGGCGCGACGTACGATCCTGCGTGTCCGTTTGGGGCGCGAGTTCGGATTCGCCGTGCACTTCCTTCTCGTGCTTGGCGCGTTCGAGCCGCGACGAGCTGCGGCTCACTCAGCGCCAACCCCCTTCTGGGCGGACTTGGCTTTCGAGGCCTTCAATCGGTTCGGCATGGTGTCCAGATGCTTAGAGACGGTTTCATAAAGGCTGTTCGGCGCGCCGGAGGGTATTCCAGCAGATCAGGCAGCAACCGAGTTTTA
>NZ_LOWY01000033.1:0-4442 GCF_001524185.1 Burkholderia sp. FL-7-2-10-S1-D7
GATCGCCAATCCCATCCGTTTCCAGGGGCAGTACCATGACCATGAGTCGGGGCTGCACTACAACCGGTATCGGTACTACGATCCGGAGGTGGGGAGGTTTGTATCGAAAGACCCGATTGGACTCGCCGGCGGCATCAACGTCTGGCAGTACGCGCCGAATCCGGTGCAGTGGGTCGATCCGTTAGGGCTCGCTACAGTTTCGAACGCGCCTGATTTCGATACAGCTAGACGAGAGGCGTTTGAAAAGGCGGGAATGACGAATCCGGAGAACGTTACGTTTTCGAAAGTGGATCCTGTAACAGGTACTGTCGTTGAGTTCAAAGGGGCAGGTGGTGCGAAAGTTGCATATGACGCGCCCCATGCCGATATGGACTCGGTGCAAGGCCACGACAAACCCCACGTTGGATGGCAGACTGCTGGCAAACGAGGATGCGGCTGCCAGCGCGGAAATATTACTTATGAGGGACCGCAGCATCCTCATAGGCCTGACCAGAAACTTTGAGGAGGCGTCTGGTAATGGAAGATCTTGATGGCGACGACTTCAAGGCTGAACTGTCTATTGCGCTGAATAATTGCGGCCTGAGCGATCAGCAGCCGGGTAATAGGGCGGAATTATTGGAAAAAATCAAAAGCACATTTTTTGACGGGAATCCGCGTGCTTGGTGGACAAATTTCAAAGTCAAGCCAACTATATTGCGGTATGAAGACGATAGCGGATACTTGCATCTCGCTGAGTTGGCTCCTTCGTCGGCGCGAAACGTGTGGTTTGTAGTGGATGAGGGTAGCGAGGAAAAATTTATCTTCGATGCTCCAATTGAGGCGATATCAGAAATTATAAAAGAATGTCGGTTCTTTGAGTATTACGTAGTTCCCAAGGACTTTTCTTGGGTGCTTGCGGAAAATGATCACGGGGACTTGTTGTTCGTAACCGGCAAGACCGGCGCAGTACCACGATGACAAAGGTGGCAAATTTAACCGCAATGACAGGATTGCTAAAACTGGCGCAATCGAGTGGGTGCAAGAAATGATGCAATCAGCGCTAGCGCAGGTGAATCCATGATGATACGTGTACGGCTTGTGACCCGATCCATACTTGCCAACCGTTGAGCAAAGTTGAAATGCCTTGCTACACAAGGCTCAACGACGCGTCATTCACAGAGTGATACCACTATGACGCGGAGTGCAATCTGCATCGCGGCAAGAGATTGTCGCGGCTGAACGGTGAGCGGCGGAGGATAGCGGCAAGTAGACGGGGCTGCACTATAACCGGAATCGGTACTACGATCCGAATAGTGGGCGGTTTGTTAGCAAGGATCCGATTGGGTATGCGGGGGGCATAACCTATGGCAGTACGCGCCGAATCCGATACAGTGGATCGATCCATTGGGGTTGTCAGGATACGACGTTTCTGCCGATACCGCCGGGCCGGACACTTCGGCGCGAGGGGCGCATGTCAATGTAGGCGGTCCTGGACTGCCGCCGAGCGGGGGGCATATTACGTTGACGCCTAACGCAGACGGAACTCATGTGGAGCTAGGACCGGCTGACAAAGCCACACGCGATATGTCCGAATCCCAATGGAAGAAAGTATGTAGCTGTGTCGTCAAATACTTCGACAAAGCAAAGAACGTTGATCGCTTGGCCAAGTCTGCACAGGCCGGTGTAGATGCATATCCAAATTCAAATCGAGCGTCAGAACTCAAAAAGTTTGCAGAGATTCTCAGTAATCATCGTACATCTGGGACGAATCCTATTTCTAAGTAAACAGAGATGGCAATTTATTTTTATGAAATTATTGATGCGCTGCTGCAATCTAATGGCGATGATCCAGGCAGGTTGATCCGCGGTGAGGATGGCGATAAGTCGCAGCTCGAGGATCGAGGCTACGATGTTGTGGGGGAAATTCCCGATTTCCATTTGTACGAGAAGTATATAAATGTAAATCATAGGAATAGGGAAATTAATTCTCTGTATAAGTTGTATTATCTTGGTGAAACTTATATTGGTAGCTCTGTCGACTTTGGGCCGGGCGTAAGGTTGATGGCTTTGCTTAAGCGAATTTGGGATGGGGTTCAATTAAGTTTGCTGAGGGACGATGTTCATCTTTATTTTTCTGACGACAAAAAAGATGGTGCAATTGTGTTGGGTCAGTACTCTGTTATCCGGTTTGGCCGAAGAAATGTAAGATCTGGGTATGCTGTGGTGGGCGTGGATTATGCGTCCGTTGGAAATGAAAAGTTAATAACGGGGAGTATAGGGGCGGCAATGGATATGCTCGATGAGCGGCCGTTGGGTAGTTTGAGGAAGTATTCTTCTGAATACGGAAAATTGATCAATTTCTACTTCGGCTGATTAAGCTGATGTGAAGCGTGGTACGAGTGGGACAGCTTCGATCGACTGGTACGGTTCGGCAACGGCCGGGTATCGGTGCGCTACTGGTACGATGCGCTGGGGCGACGGGTGGGGAAGGAATCGAACGCGCAGGTGAGATACAGTGCCAGTGACGGCAGTGTTTACCGGGAAGCGGAGACGGCGCGGCTGAACGCGGAGCACGGCTATGGTTTGACGCTGTACGGCTGGGACGGCGACACGCTGGCGTGGGAGAGCAAGATCGCCGACGAGGACGGCTTCGGCGCACGCACCACGCACTATGTGTACGAGCCGGGCAGCTTTGTGCCGGTGGCGCAGGCGGTGCGCGAGGAAGCCATCGAATTGTTCGACCAGCCAGAGTATGGCGACTACTACCGGAAGGACGAAGACCCGCTGTGGGGCCCTCCGCCGCCCGCGCCGCCGATCAACAGCCTGGCGTGGTACCAGTGCGATCACCTCGGCACGCCGCAGGAACTGACCGACGAGCATAGCGAGATCGCGTGGAGCGCGGATTACCGCGCCTGGGGTGTTGCGCAGGAGGCCATCCGGAAAGCATCCGGCAAAGCACCGATCACCAATCCCATCCGCTTCCAGGGGCAGTACCACGACCATGAGACGGGGCTGCATTACAACCGGCATCGGTACTACGATCCGGAGGTGGGGAGGTTTGTTAGCAAGGATCCGATTGGGTATGCGGGTGGTCTGAATGTTTATCAGTACGCGCCCAATCCGGTAAGCTGGATTGATCCGCTCGGCCTGAGCAACTACATTCCTGCGCCCAAGAACTTGCCCGGCTTTCCCGATGCGGTCCGGGTTCCGCCGAAAACACCTGTTCTAGGAGTTCCAGGGAAAAAGCGCGCTCGATGGAAAGAACCCAAGGGCTGTATCTGTGAGTGGGACTATCAGCACGGAGAGGTAGAGCGATACGATAAGCGCGGTAACCACATGGGAGCATTTGATCCAAATTCGGGGGAGCCGATTTCAGGAAAAGGCCCCGTGCCAAGCCGGAGGGTGGAGCCATGACCCAACATCCCGTTCAGCGCTTTATCTCTCGATTTGAGAAGGACAATGAATTCTCGTATGTCGAGATTCCGTTTGTTGTCGGCCCGTCCTTGGAGGAACTGCAAGACATATGCGGATTTGAGAGGGATGATCTGATGTATGAGGAGGTCGAGTTGGACGACGAAAAGCTGCAGAAGCTGCGAAGGTTCGTCGCGTCTGATTTCGATACGAGCCAGTACATCTACTACTTGTCATGCGTTGATGACGCTGCCGAGTAAGTAACGAAGGGCCGGCCGAGCGCTAGGTTTGTCATTTCTGGCGCGCTGATCGATGTTCATCTGGCCTTCATTCAATGCGCCAGTGAGGTCTGGTGCGAAGTGTCAGGGAGTGCAAGGAATCGCGTCCTGGCGAAAAAATTCCGACGTGCTGGGGTAGGATGACGCGAAGGCTTGCGGGACAAGGGATTGCCTGCTCAAGCAATACGCGGGCACCCATTACCAGTACGACGCGCGCGGCAACCTCACGCAGCGCTGGCACAACGGCAAGGAAGGTCGCTTCACCTGGGACCTGTTCGACCGCCTGACGCACTACGAAGACGATCGCCTGAAGGTCGACTACACCTACGACGCGCTTGGGCGGCGCTTGTCCAAGCACAGCCAGGCGCACTACGAGGAAAGAAGGGAAGCGGGGCCACACTGGAACCGCGCCGAGCGCGTGAAGCGCAACCGCGCGCTGCAATGCGGCTTCACGCTGTACGGCTGGGATGGTGACACGCTGGCCTGGGAAAGCAAGATCGCCGACGAGGATGGCTTTGGTGCGCGCACCACGCACTACGTGTACGAGCCGGGCAGCTTTGTGCCGGTGGCGCAGGCAGTGCGCGAGGAAGCCATCGAATTGCTCGACCAGCCGGAGTACGGCGATTACTACCGGCAGGATGAAGACCCGCTGTGGTTGCCGCCGCCGCCCGCGCCGCCGATCAACAGCCTGGCGTGGTACCAGTGCGATCACCTCGGCACGCCGCAGGAACTGACCGACGAGCACAGCGAGATTGCGTGGAGCGCAGAGTACCG